>NZ_JADBRF010000011.1:0-179508 GCF_014930485.1 Enterobacter cloacae complex sp. P47BA
AAGGGAGCACAGTATGAAGAGGTCAGAAAGCTGGGTAAAGGCGACTATCTGGTGAAGCTGAAAACCAGCCCACAGCCCCGAAAAAAGCCAGTCAGTTGCTTAACTGACTGGCATTACAACCCAGGTTGCCGTTTTGCTTTTACCTTTCAACTCAATGAGCCGCTTCTGGCTTGTGCTTCGCCGCACTCTGGAAATCGTACGTCAGCTCGTTTTTCGCCTGATCCAGCGCCACGGTCACCTGACCGCCGTCCACCAGCGAGCCAAACAGCAGCTCGTTCGCCAGCGGTTTCTTCAGGTTGTCCTGAATCACGCGCGCCATCGGACGGGCCCCCATCGCGCGGTCGTAGCCTTTCTCGGCCAGCCAGTTGCGGGCCTCCTGGCTCACTTCCAGCGAGACGCCTTTCTGATCCAGCTGAACCTGCAGCTCGACGATGAACTTATCCACCACCTGATGGATCACCTCGGTAGACAGGTGATCGAACCAGATAATGTTGTCCAGACGGTTACGGAACTCCGGCGTGAAGATCTTCTTGATCTCCTCCATCGCATCGGTGCTGTTATCCTGGTGGATCAGGCCGATGGATTTGCGCTCGGTTTCACGAACCCCGGCGTTAGTGGTCATCACCAGCACCACGTTGCGGAAGTCCGCCTTGCGCCCGTTGTTATCGGTCAGCGTCCCGTTGTCCATCACCTGCAACAGGATGTTGAACACGTCCGGATGCGCTTTCTCGATTTCATCGAGCAGCAGTACCGCGTGCGGATGCTTGATCACCGCGTCGGTGAGCAGGCCGCCCTGGTCAAAGCCCACGTAGCCCGGAGGTGCACCAATCAAACGGCTGACGGTGTGACGCTCCATATACTCGGACATATCAAAGCGCAGCAGCTCAATGCCCAGCGCTTTGGAGAGCTGAACCGTCACCTCGGTTTTCCCCACGCCGGTCGGACCGGCAAACAGGAAGGAACCAACGGGCTTGTGGTCATGCCCCAGGCCGGCACGGGCCAT
The DNA here is from genome assembly GCF_014930485.1 of Enterobacter cloacae complex sp. P47BA. Lineage (NCBI taxonomy): Bacteria > Pseudomonadati > Pseudomonadota > Gammaproteobacteria > Enterobacterales > Enterobacteriaceae > Enterobacter > Enterobacter cloacae complex sp. P47BA. Next base: position 1,004 of record NZ_JADBRF010000011.1, read on the forward strand.
CTTGATCGCTTCGGTTAAGGCCTCAATGGCTTTATCCTGACCAAAGACCAGCATTTTCAGGCGATTGCCGAGGGTGCGCAGCGTATCGCGATCGCTCTGAGAAACGCTCTTCTCAGGAATACGCGCGATGCGGGCGACCACGGACTCGATATCCGCCACGTTCACGGTTTTCTTACGCTTGCTGGCCGGCATCAGGCGCGCACGCGCCCCGGCCTCATCAATCACGTCAATCGCCTTATCCGGCAGGTGACGGTCGTTGATGTATTTCACCGCCAGCTCCACCGCCGCACGCACCGCTTTCGCGGTGTAACGCACGTCGTGGTGCGCTTCGTACTTGGTTTTCAGGCCGTTGATGATCTGCACCGTTTCGTCAACCGACGGCTCGGTGACGTCGATTTTCTGGAAACGACGCGCCAGCGCGCGATCTTTCTCAAAAATGTTGCTGAACTCCTGGTACGTCGTGGAGCCCATCACGCGGATCTTGCCGCTTGAAAGCAGCGGTTTGATCAGGTTTGCCGCATCCACCTGGCCACCGGAAGCCGCACCTGCGCCGATGATGGTGTGGATCTCATCGATAAACAGGATGCTGTTGGTGTCCTGCTCCAGCTGTTTTAACAGCGCCTTGAAGCGTTTTTCAAAATCACCGCGGTATTTAGTGCCCGCCAGCAGCGAGCCAATATCCAGCGAGTAGATGGTGCAGTCGGCAATCACTTCCGGCACGTCGCCCTGCACAATGCGCCAGGCAAGACCTTCGGCAATCGCCGTTTTACCCACGCCTGACTCGCCCACCAGCAGCGGGTTGTTCTTGCGGCGACGGCACAGCACCTGAATCGCGCGCTCCAGCTCTTTATCGCGGCCAATCAGCGGGTCGATGCCGCCAACGCGAGCAAGCTGATTAAGGTTGGTGGTGAAGTTTTCCATACGATCCTCCCCGCCTGCTTGCTCTTCATTGTTATTGACCTGATTGCTGGAATCCGATGCCTGGTTAGGCTCGTCTTTGCGCGTTCCGTGAGAAATAAAGTTAACCACGTCGAGGCGGCTGACTTCGTGTTTGCGCAGCAGGTAGGCAGCCTGTGACTCCTGCTCGCTGAAGATGGCGACTAAGACATTTGCGCCAGTCACTTCACTACGCCCGGAAGACTGGACGTGGAATACCGCGCGCTGCAGCACGCGCTGGAAGCTGAGCGTCGGCTGCGTGTCGCGCTCTTCTTCACTGGCTGGCAGCACCGGTGTGGTTTGTTCGATGAAGGCTTCGAGTTCCTGACGTAGCGCCACCAGATCCACGGAGCAGGCTTCCAGCGCTTCGCGGGCAGATGGGTTGCTAAGCAGTGCGAGCAGTAAATGCTCGACGGTCATAAACTCATGTCGGTGCTCACGCGCTCTGGCGAAAGCCATGTTTAAACTGAGTTCCAGTTCTTGATTGAGCATAGGCACCTCCCCCAATTTTATGCCTTATCAGGCCTTTTCCAGCGTACACAGCAACGGATGCTCGTTCTCCCTCGCATAGTCGTTCACCATCGCCACTTTGGTTTCCGCCACTTCTGCCGTAAAGATGCCGCAGATAGCTTTGCCACGATAATGAACGGTAAGCATCAGTTGCGTTGCACGTTCTACATCATAAGAAAAGAACTTTTGTAGCACGTCAATAACAAATTCCATCGGCGTGTAATCATCGTTCATTAACATAACTTTATACATAGATGGCGGTTTTAGCGCGTCGCGCACTTTATCTTCCGCCAGCTGGTCAAAATCCAGCCAGTCGTTGGTCTTACCCATTTTGCATAACCACTTTGAATCTACCTCAGATGTTAGATAACAATCATCTATTACTGTCATCCGCGATGTCTGTCACAAACTGTTGCAATAGCGTTAACTGCTTCAAACTTTGGTTGATTATTGTCCCAACTCCAGCGCCAAACGCTTGACGACGTCTTTCGTTTCTCTAAATTGTACAAGCGTGAGATGGCGAGGTTTTGAACAGCCCCCACTCCACCACCGGTTCATTCCATCTTAATTTATAAGATTTACGAAGGATGTCGAAGCATGGAAATGGGTACTGTTAAGTGGTTCAACAACGCCAAGGGGTTTGGCTTCATCTGCCCCGAAGGCGGCGGCGAAGATATCTTCGCTCACTATTCCACCATTCAGATGGATGGTTACAGGACGCTCAAAGCCGGGCAGTCCGTCCGGTTCGATGTACACCAGGGACCAAAAGGCAATCATGCAAGCCTAATCGTACCCGTTGAAGCAGAAACGGTTGCATAGCTCTCTGTTTTATTGTGTACATCACGCAGTCAAAATGCCAGCCCGATCGGCTGGCATTTTTATTTTCGGGTTATTCCCGAGCCAGCGCGTCCACCGGATCCAGCCGCGCCGCGTTGCGCGCAGGCAGCCAGCCAAACAAAATCCCGGTAAAGGTGGAACACAAAAACGCGGTGAGTATCGCCATCGGTGAGAAGCCAATCTCCCAGCCGGGTAAAAAGAGCTGGAGCGCAAAGGCAATCATCATCGAGAGCGCAATGCCCATCGCGCCGCCCACCAGGCATACCAGCACCGCTTCAATTAAAAACTGCTGAAGCACGTCGCTGGCCCTGGCCCCAACCGCCATGCGGATGCCAATCTCCCGGGTGCGTTCAGTTACCGACACCAGCATGATATTCATCACCCCGATACCGCCAACGACCAGCGAGATCACCGCCACCAGCGTCAGGAACAACTGAAGAGTACGTGTGGTCTTTTCCGCCGTTTTCAAGAGGCCGTCCATATTCCAGGTGAAGAAATCCTTCTTCCCATGGCGCAACGTTAACAGCCGTTCCAGCTGCTGTTCCGCCAGCGCGCTGTCGTAGCCCTCCTTTACGCGCACGGTGATGGAGTTAAGCCACGACTGGCCCATAATCCGCCCGGAGATGGTGGTATACGGCAGCCAGACGCGCAGGATCTTGCTGCTGCCGAACATCGACTGCTTCTCTTCCGCCACGCCAATGACCGTGGCAGGCATGTTGCCGACGAGGATCACTTCGCCCACCACGTTCGCTTTATTGGGGAAAAGCTGCCTGCGCGAGTTGGCGTCCAGCACCACCACCTGCGCCCTCCCCGCCAGCTGCTCGGCGTTGAAGGTGGCACCTTCGCTGAAGGTCATGCCGTAGACGTTGAAGTAGTCGCCGCTCACGCCGTTGGCGCTGGCCGCCACGTCAATGTTGCCGTAGCGCAGACGCAGGTTTTGCGAGACCGCAGGCGTGGCGGAGTTCACCCACGGCTGCTTCTGAATCGCCGCCAGATCGTCATACTTGAGCGCCTGCTGATACTGCGGCTCGTCGTCGCCGAAGTCTTTGCCGGGATAGACGTCAATGGTGTTGGTCCCGATGGCGCGGATATCCGCCAGCACCAGCTGCTTGGCCGCGTCGCCCACCACCACAATCGACACCACCGAGGCAATACCGATAATGATGCCGAGCATGGTCAGCAGGGTGCGCATTTTGTTGGCCGCCATCGCCAGCCAGGCCATGGTCAGCGCTTCACGAAAGCCGCTGGAGAACTGCGCCCAGCCGGTCGACGCAGGCAGCGCTTCCTTCGGTGCCGCCGCGCGGGACTCACGCGGCGGCGGGTTGCTCACCAGCTCGCCGTCGTGGATCTCTATAATCCGTTCGGCCTGCGCCGCTACCTGCGGATCGTGGGTAACGATAATCACCGTGTGGCCCTGATCGCGCAGCTGGTGCAGGATCGCCATCACCTCTTCGCCGGAGCGGCTGTCGAGCGCCCCGGTCGGTTCATCCGCGAGGATCACCTGCCCGCCGTTCATCAGCGCGCGGGCAATACTCACGCGCTGCTGCTGGCCGCCGGACAACTGCGACGGCTGGTACTCCACCCGCTCCGCCAGCCCCAGACGCGTTAACAGCGCCTTCGCGCGCTCAAGGCGTTTCTTCCGCTCAACGCCCGCATACACCGCGGGAACCTCCACGTTCTGCGCCGCGCTCAGGTGAGAGAGCAAGTGGTAACGCTGGAAGATAAAGCCAAAGTGTTCCCGGCGCAGCTTCGCCAGCGCGTCGCCGTCCAGCGTGGAGATATCGGTTCCGGCCACGCGATAGGTACCGCTGGTCGGCTTATCCAGACAGCCGAGAATGTTCATCAGCGTCGATTTACCGGAGCCCGACGCGCCTACAATCGCTACCATCTCGCCCGCCTCCACGCTCAGGGAGATGCCTTTCAGCACCTCCACCGGGCCGTCGCCGGACGGATAGCTGCGACGAATGTCCTTCAGCTCAAGCAGCGCGGTCATTTAGCGGCTCCGGGCAGGCTTTCGCTGACAACAACCTCCTCGCCCTCTTCCAGCCCTTTCTCCACCACCACGTCGGTGTCGTTGCGCGCGCCAATCACCACCTCGCGCTCGCGCGTTTCACCGTTGCGCAGCACTTTCACCTTGTAGCGATTGTCCCCGGCGGATTCACCCAGCGCGGAGAGCGGAACGGTCAGCACGTTCTTCACGCCGGTCAGTTGGATGTGCACCTGCGCGGTCATGTCCAGGCGCAGCACGCCCTTCGGGTTTGGCACTTCAAAACGCGCATAGTAGAAAATGGCGTCGTTAACCTTTTCCGGCGTCGGCAGAATGTCTTTCAGCACGCCCTCGTAGCGGGTCTGCGGATCGCCGAGTACGGTAAACCAGGCATTCTGCCCCGGCTTAAGATGGATCACGTCCGCCTCGGAGACCTGGGCCTTCACCAGCATGGTGCTCATGTCCGCCAGCGTCAGAATGTTTGGCGCCTGCTGGGCGGCAATCACCGTCTGGCCCTGCAGCGTGGTAATTTGCGTCACTTCCCCGGCCATCGGCGCGACGATCTTTGTGTAATCAAGATTGGTTTTCGCCGTATCCAGCGAGGCCTGATTACGCTTGATTTGCGCGTCGATCGTGCCAATCTGCGCCTGTTTCACCGCCAGTTCAGTCGCGGCGGTGTCTAAATCCTGTTTCGAGATAGCCTGGGTTTTCGCCAGCGCCTGCTGGCGGGTCAGCGTCACCTGCGCCAGGTTACGCTCTGCCTGCGCCTGCGCGCGCTGCGCTCGCAGCTCCATCAGCGTCGCTTCCACTTCGCGGATCTGGTTCTCAGCCTGCTCGGGATCGATAACGCCAAGCAGCTGGCCTTTTTTCACCTTGTCGCCAATCTCTACCGACAGCGTTTTCAGCTGGCCGCTGACCTGAGCGCCCACGTCAACTTTGCGCAGCGCATCAAGTTTGCCCGTCGCAAGGACATTTTGCTGCAGTTCACCCGGACGGACGATCAGCGTCTGGTACTGCGGCACAGGCGCGTTAAGCACCTGCCATAACCAGAATCCACCGGCTACAATCACCAGCGCCAGCAGCAGAAACAGCGTTCTGCGTTTTCCCTTGAGGTTCATAAATATTCCAAATAAATGTTCTGGCAATAATAAACGTTGATTCTATCTAAACGACTCCTTAACGAAACCCCTGTTCTCCGAAATCACCTTAATTTGTTTACAAGACGTTGATATTTCCCCTGCTGAAATAGCGGTATTCCAAAAGACTCAGGATTTATCATGTCTTCTATCGTCGATACACCTCTTCCAAACCTGACGCAGCCGACATCCGGCTGGCAGCTCTTCAAAAATCTGGCGTTCGGCAAGATCGCGCCCGGCCTTGCATGGCAGAACCCCGCCTATCGCCGTAAGTTCATGCTGCGTTCTCTGGCGACGCCCGTGAGCACGTCTCGCCTGTTAACAAACCTCGCTAAGCAGCCGCGTCTGATGCAGATGCTACAGGTGCAGCCCGGTTTGCCGTGTCGGCTTCATCGTCCCTGGCTGACGGTGAAGATGGATCGCCAGCACGCGCTGGAATCCCTGAACTGGCATTATCAGGCCATGAGCCGCCAGCTCCCGGCCACGCTCCTGAAGGGCTATCTTTCGACGCAGGGGACTACGCTGCTGACCTTAACCGGGAAAGATGAACAGCAATTTACCGTCCGCCTGTGTGCCGATGCGTTCCTGGATAAAGAGGGAGAGGCCACCCTCACCTTCTGCGACGTTCAGAATACGGTGCTGGCGGAGCTAACCTTTACGCTCTGCCAGTTTGAAGGAAAATCGACGCTGTTCATCGGCGGTTTGCAGGGCGCGAAAGCGCATGTTCCCCATGAGCTGATCCAGAAAGCGACGAAGGCCTGCCACGGTCTGTTCCCGAAACGCCTGCTGGTTGAAGCCGCCATGACGTTCGGCGCCGCATTCCCGGTCGCGCAGATTGTTGCCGTCAGTAACGCCACTCATATTTATCGCAGCTGGCGCTACCGCAAGAAAAAAGAGGGAAAACTGCTGGCCGATTACGACGGCTTCTGGAGTTCCCTCGGTGGGGAAAAACAGGAGAGCGGCCACTTTATGCTGCCGCTTGCCATGCCGCGTAAACCCGTAGAAGAGATCGCGAGCAAAAAACGCGCCGAATACCGTCGCCGCTACGCGCTGCTGGATAGCCTGATTCAGCAGGTGAAACAGGCGACCGAACGTTAATCCGCCCTTCCGCGTGCCAGCCACAGCACGCGGGAGAACATTTTCCGCAGCAGGGTCGGAACCGCCTCTACGCCCCGCCTTCCCGCTTCCGTCGCCACTTCAATGGCTAAGTCCGGTTTCGACGAACGGTGAATAGCTTTGGCGATCACGCGCCGCATGTTCATCGGGACGTCGACCGGCACCATCGCAATGCGGTGGAATACGTCGTCAAAGCCCTGACGGTACATAAAATGCTCCATGTCCATCGCGGGCAGCATCGTTAAATGGTCCCGTTCTTCTTCCCGCTCGTTGTTCAGCAGGCTGCGCACGGTTGAGGCATATTTTTTCCCCGCCTCGTCGCCGTCCACCAGCACATGCCATTCAATTCCCATTCGGCGGGCAAATTTGATCAGCGGCTTGAGTCCCGACTGGGCGAATTCAATCACCTTGATGCCTTCCGCATCAAAATGGTGGCCGCACTGGCGCGCCAGTTCGTTGATGACCCAGGTCTCCGTTTCCCCTTCCACCAGCAGCCAGCAGCGGGCGAAGAGCGACGAGGCGCGATTAAAGCGTATATGAAACGCGATTCGCCGCCCGTCTTCGGCGTTCATCCCGCCGGGCCCGAGGCGGTATGCAGATACGCGGGAGGACTCGCGAACCAGACGGCAGATGTGCTCCACCGGCGTCAGCGATAGCAGCTCACCGGAGTTGGTGGTGGTAATCCGCTGGAGCGGCAGCAGATTCAGCAGGTGCCACGCCACGGAGAGCATGATGGGGTGCAGGCGCGTTTCCGGATCTTCCACCAGAAGCAGCGGGCGGGCATCCCGGTCAAGACGCACGGTGCCCTTCGCCTGCAGAAGCGTTGAAAACAGCCCCAGCAAAATCACCCGATGAGTACGCCCGCCGGGCCGGTCGATCATCCGGTTGATGATGTCGAGATAGCGCCAGCTGCGCTGTTCATCATGAGAACGGCGGCGCATCAAACGATGGCGCGACTCCGAGGTGCCCTGCTCGGAAAAATAGTGCTCCAGCAGTTGCACCATCGCCGACAGCCCCTGACGAATTTGACCATCGGTGAGGTTTTGCGGACGCGACACCAGCTCTCGCGCCAGGAAATCCAGCTCGCGGGCGGTGACTTCCACCTCCGGCATATTCGGTACGGTGCCGTTACGAATACGGCGCATAAAGCGCGCATCGCGCAGGCGTAACACCGGCGTCAGGCGGATAAGGTGACGCGCCAGATCGTCGATATTCTCCAGCGGAATCGGGTTGGCTTTCTCATCGAGGAATTCACGCAGGGTCAGTACCCCCTCGTTTTCCGCCATTTCACCTTCCAGCCGATAGAAAATCCGGTGGAAACCGTCGTCGCAGGGCACCCAGCAGGGCGACAGCGGGCGGAAGCGACGCACGCGGTGACGGCCGGGTTCAGATTCACGGAACGTCAGGATGATATGCAGGTGCTTCTCGCGGCCCGCGATATCGCCGGGCGGGAACCAGAAATCATCGTGGACGAAGTGATACAGCTTGTCTTCGGGTGAAAGCAGCAGCGTCAGCGCATCAAGCAGGCTGGACTTACCCCACGCGTTCTCGCCGATCAGGACGTTGTTCTGCTCCAGCTGCAGCGACAGGCGGTTAATACCGCGAAACCCGACAATTTCCACACGTTCGAGAAGCATAAATCCCCCGCGAAATGATCACTTTTTCCTTTAAGTTATCAGCAGTATAGCGGCAGGAACCCTGGCACGACAGCAGAACATTCACCCTTGTGAGATTTGAACTATGCTCTATTTACCGCTGATTTGAACAAGGATTGACATCACATTGCCTTAAATCAAATTAACCGAATTTATTTAAGTGGCGAAGGGATGTTGTTGGTTTTTAAAATACGGGCTCTTTGAGTCGTCATCCCTTTATGGCGATATATCCCGCGCGCGGGAAAACGCGTGGAAAATTATTTTGAGGTGGTTATGTTTAGAAAATTGGCAGCAGAATGCTTTGGTACATTCTGGCTGGTATTTGGTGGCTGCGGTAGCGCCGTTCTGGCAGCAGCATTCCCGGAATTAGGTATTGGTTTTGTCGGCGTCGCGCTGGCATTTGGCTTAACCGTATTAACCATGGCTTTCGCCGTGGGGCATATTTCCGGCGGTCATTTTAACCCGGCGGTGACATTAGGCTTATGGGCGGGCGGACGTTTCCCGGCGAAAGAGGTTATTGGCTACATCGTGGCGCAGGTGGTTGGCGGTATTATTGCGGCGGGCGTGCTGTACGTCATTGCCAGCGGTAAAGCAGGCTTTGACGCGGCGGCCAGCGGCTTCGCCTCTAACGGCTTTGGCGAACACTCTCCGGGCGGTTATTCCATGCTTTCTGCCATTGTAATTGAAATTGTACTGACCGCAGGCTTCCTGCTGGTGATCCACGGTGCAACCGACAAACACGCGCCTGCAGGCTTCGCGCCTATCGCCATTGGTCTGGCGCTGACGCTGATCCACCTGATCTCCATTCCGGTGACCAACACCTCCGTTAACCCGGCGCGCAGCACCGCCGTCGCCATTTTCCAGGGCGGCTGGGCGCTTGAGCAGCTGTGGCTGTTCTGGGTGATGCCGATCGTCGGCGGTATTCTGGGCGGCGTGCTGTACCGCTCTCTGCTGGAAAAACGCGATTAATCTTTCCCTCCCTCTCCCCGTGGGAGAGGGCCGGGGTGAGGGCAACAGGCCGCACCCCCACATAGACACAAGCCGGGTAAGGCGTAGCCGCCACCCGGCTTTCTTTTGCCTCTTTACTGGGCAGCCTTTATTGGGTAGTGTCTCTGGCGCTTAACAGAAACTCAAAGGACCGGCTGTTCATGTTTTCAGGACTCCTCATTATTCTGCTGCCCCTGATTGTGGGCTATCTTATTCCGCTGCGTCATGAATCGGCCTTAAAGCTTATTAACCGTTTTCTCAGCTGGATTGTTTACGTCATTCTGTTCTTTATGGGGATCAGCCTGGCCTTCCTGGATAATCTGGCGACAAATTTACTTTCCATCCTGCATTATTCTGCGGTCACCGTGGTGGTTATTTTGCTGTGCAATATTGCCGCCCTGCTGTGGCTGGAACGCACTATTCCGTGGAAAAATAATCACCACCAGGAAAAGCTTCCCTCCCGAATTGCAATGGCGCTGGAATCATTAAAGCTCTGCGGCGTCGTGGTGCTTGGATTTCTTCTGGGCCTTACCGGATGGACATTTTTGCAGCACGCGACGGACGCCAGCGAATATACCCTGATCTTCCTGCTGTTCCTGATTGGTATTCAGCTGCGAAATAACGGTATGACGCTGAAACAGATTGTCCTGAACCGTCGGGGAATGATCGTTGCCGTTATGGTTGTCGTCAGCTCCATGGTCGCGGGCGTGATTAATGCCTTTATTCTCGATCTGCCGCTAAAAACCGGCCTGGCGATGGCCTCCGGGTTTGGCTGGTACTCCCTCTCCGGTATTCTGCTGACCGAATCCTTCGGCCCGGTGATCGGCAGCGCTGCCTTCTTTAACGATCTGGCGCGAGAGCTGATTGCCATCATGCTGATCCCGGGTCTGGTTCGCCGCAGCCGCTCGACGGCACTGGGCCTGTGCGGCGCCACGTCGATGGACTTTACCCTGCCGGTCCTCCAGCGGTCGGGCGGGCTGGAGATGGTGCCCGCAGCCATCGTTCACGGCTTTATTTTGAGCCTGCTGGTTCCCGTCCTGATGGCGTTTTTCTCTGCCTGATACCTCTGTGGCGGTAGGGCTCCTGCCGCCAAAATTGCGCTAAATCAATCTCCCTCTATTTTGTCGCAGAAAGCTCTTTTCACCGTTCTGGCACAGGCATACCCTTAAACATGTATATTAAATATAACTTTTACAGGTGTGATTATGTTTTGTGTGCAATGTGAACAAACCATCCGTACCCCGGCAGGCAACGGCTGCTCTTACGCGCAGGGTATGTGCGGTAAAACCGCAGAAACATCAGACCTGCAGGATCTGCTGATAGCCACCCTGCATGGTCTTTCCGCCTGGGCCTTCAAAGCCCGTGAATACGGCATCGTCGACCATTACGTCGACAGCTTCGCGCCGCGCGCGTTTTTCTCCACGCTGACTAACGTTAACTTCGATTCTCCGCGCATCGTCGGTTATGCCCGCGAAGCGATTGCCCTGCGCGAAGCTTTGAAAGCGCAGTGCCTGAATGCCGATACCAGTGCCCGCGTGGACAACCCAATGGCGGAGCTTCAGCTGGTGAGCGAGGACCTCGGCGAGCTACAGCGCCAGGCCGCAGAATTTACCCCTAATAAGGACAAAGCGGCGATTGGCGAGAACATCCTCGGCCTGCGTCTGCTATGCCTGTACGGCCTGAAAGGTGCAGCGGCCTATATGGAACACGCGCACGTTCTCGGGAAGTCAGATAACGACATTTACGCCCAGTACCACAAAATTATGGCGTGGCTCGGCACCTGGCCTTCCGACATGAACGCCCTGCTCGAGTGCGCAATGGAAATCGGCCAGATGAACTTCAAGGTCATGAGCATTCTGGATGCCGGTGAAACCAGCACCTACGGTCATCCGACCCCGACGCAGGTCAACGTCAAAGCGACCGAAGGCAAATGCATCCTGATTTCCGGCCACGACCTGAAAGATCTCTACAACCTGCTGAAGCAGACCGAAGGCACCGGCGTTAACGTCTATACCCACGGCGAAATGCTGCCCGCCCACGGCTACCCGGAACTGCGCAAGTTCAAGCATCTGGTGGGTAACTACGGCAGCGGCTGGCAGAATCAGCAGATAGAGTTCGCCCGCTTCCCTGGCCCTATCGTGATGACCTCCAACTGCATCATCGACCCTACCGTGGGCGCGTATGACGACCGCATCTGGACCCGCAGCATCGTCGGCTGGCCGGGCGTGAGCCACCTTGAAGGCGACGATTTCGGTCCGGTTATCGAGCAGGCGCAGCAGATGGCGGGCTTCCCGTACAGCGAAATCGAACATCTGATCACCGTCGGCTTCGGTCGCGAAACGCTGCTGGGTGCGGCAGATTCTCTGATTGACCTCGTCAGCCGTGAAAAGCTGCGCCACATCTTCCTCGTTGGCGGATGCGACGGCGCGCGCGGCGAGCGTAACTACTTCACCGATTTCGCCACCAGCGTGCCGGATGATTGCCTGATCCTGACCCTGGCGTGCGGTAAATACCGTTTCAACAAGCTGGACTTCGGCAACATCGAAGGCCTGCCGCGCCTGATTGATGCAGGCCAGTGCAACGATGCTTACTCGGCCATCATTCTGGCGGTCACGCTGGCGGAAAAACTCGGCTGCGGCGTGAACGATCTGCCGCTGTCGCTGGTGCTCTCCTGGTTCGAGCAGAAAGCGATTGTCATCCTGCTCACCCTGCTTTCTCTCGGCGTGACCAACATCGTAACCGGCCCGACCGCGCCAGGCTTCCTGACGCCGGACCTGCTGGCGGTGCTGAACGAGAAATTCGGTCTGCGTTCCGTGACCAACGTTGAAGATGATATGAAGCAACTGCTGAGCGCGTAAGGAGCGATTCATGACCATGCCAACCTCACAATGTCCGTGGCGGATGCAGGTTCATCACATCCATCAGGAGACGCCGGATGTGTGGACGCTGTCGCTGCTCTGCCACGACTACTATCCGTACCGTGCGGGCCAGTATGCGCTGGTCAGCGTTCGCAACTCGGCGGACACGCTTCGCGCCTATACGATCTCCTCCACGCCGGGCGTGAGCGAGTACATTACGCTCACTATCCGCCGCATTGATGACGGTGCAGGCTCCCAGTGGCTGACCCGTGACGTGAAGCGCGGGGATTACATCTGGCTGTCTGACGCGCAGGGGGATTTCACCTGTGACGACAAGGCAGACGATAAATTCCTGCTGCTGGCGGCGGGCTGCGGCGTAACGCCGATCATGTCGATGCGCCGCTGGCTGGCGAAGAACCGCCCGCAGGCCGACGTGCAGACAATCTTCAGCGTGCGCTCTCCGGAAGATGTGATTTTTGCCGAGGAGTGGCGTGATTATCCGGTGACGCTGGTGGCGGAACACAACGCGACCCACGGTTTTGTGCCCGGTCGCCTGAGCCGCGAGCTACTGCAAAGCGTGCCGGACATTGCGAACCGTACCGTGATGACCTGCGGCCCTGCGCCGTACATGGATATCGTGGAGAAAGAAGTTAGAGCGCTTGGCGTGACCCGCTTCTTCAAAGAGCAGTTCTTCACGCCGGTGGCGGAAGCGGCAACCAGCGGGATTCAGTTCACCAAACTGCAGCCCGCACAGACCTTCTTTGGCCGCGTGGGCACCACGCTGCTGGAAGCGCTGGAAAGCAACAAGATGCCGGTAGTCGCGGCCTGCCGTGCGGGCGTGTGCGGCTGCTGTAAGACGAAGGTGGTTTCCGGGGAGTACAGCGTCACCAGTACCATGACGCTGACCGACGCGGAAATTGCCGAGGGCTATGTGCTGGCATGTTCCTGTCATCCGCAGGGGGATCTGGTGCTGGCGTAATCCGCTGCGGTGCCCCCTTCTTTGCCGGGTGGCACTGCGTTTACCCAGCCTACTTTGTACAGGTTTGCTCTTCACAGGCCCGGTAAGCGCTAGCGCCACCGGGCTTTTGTTATCCTCACCGCCACGCTGGAGCTTTCCCTACCGCAAACCGCCCTGCCCCTAAAAACGCGACTGCCAGCGAGCCAATAAAGAAGTACACCAGGCTTTCAATCGCCCATGCCCCAACCTTATCGAGAGCGAACGTTTCACTCGTTCCCACCATCAGCCACGCTACAATCATCGTAAACGCCAGCACCAGCGCAGCCGGGCGCGTAAAGAGCCCGACAATAATCAGGATCGGTGCCACCACTTCGCCAATCAACACGCCGTAGGCAATAAATCCCGGCAGCCCTTTCTCTACCAGCATGCCGCTGATAAAGCCCACGCCGCCAAACAGCTTATGCAAACCGTGAAAAAGCATCAGCCCGCCGACGGCAAGTCGTAACAAGAGTTTGCCAAGATCGTCGCACGATAGCTTTTTATTAACAGCAATTAACAATGATTTAACCATTTGAAATGATTCCTGTTTTCACTGAGGCATCACCAGATTATGCCTAAGCGTGGCGCGTGAAAAGCACCTTTTAAATGGGGGGATTTGACGGGCAATACAGTGACTTTCTTCTAAGCTTGTAAGCGATATCACAAAAAGGAGACGGACAACCATGAAACAAACCGTGGCTGCATATATAGCGAAAACGCTCGAACAGGCTGGCGTAAAACGTATCTGGGGCGTGACAGGCGATTCCCTGAACGGGCTTAGCGACAGCCTGAACAAGATGAAAACCATCGAATGGATGCCGACCCGTCATGAGGAGGTCGCTGCCTTCGCTGCCGGTGCCGAAGCGCAGCTCACAGGAGAACTGGCCGTATGTGCAGGCTCGTGCGGGCCTGGCAACCTGCATCTGATCAACGGCCTGTTCGACTGTCACCGTAACCACGTGCCGGTGCTGGCGATTGCCGCCCATATCCCCTCTTCCGAAATCGGCAGCGGCTATTTTCAGGAGACGCATCCGCAGGAGCTGTTCCGTGAATGCAGCCACTACTGTGAGCTGGTTTCATCCCCGGAGCAGATCCCGCAGGTGCTGGCGATCGCCATGCGCAAAGCCGTGCTAAACCGTGGCGTTTCCGTGGTCGTTATCCCGGGAGATGTGGCGCTCAAGGCTGCGCCTGAAGGGGCCAGCACCCACTGGTATCACGCTCCGCAGCCGGTGGTAACGCCAGCCGAAGAGGAGCTGAAAAAGCTGGCGCAGCTGCTGCGCTACTCCAGCAATATCGCCCTGATGTGCGGCAGCGGCTGTGCGGGCGCGCATAAAGAGCTGCTGGAATTTGCCGGTAAGCTCAAAGCGCCCATCGTCCACGCCCTGCGCGGCAAAGAGCACGTCGAATACGATAACCCGTACGATGTGGGCATGACCGGGCTGATCGGTTTTTCTTCCGGCTTCCACACCATGATGAACGCCGACACGCTGATCCTGCTCGGCACCCAGTTCCCGTACCGCGCGTTCTACCCGACGGATGCCAAAATCATTCAGATTGATATCAACCCGGCCAGCATCGGCGCGCACAGCAAGGTCGATATGGCGCTGGTGGGCGATATTAAATCCACCCTTGCCGCCCTGCTGCCGCTGCTGGAAGAGAAAACCGACCGCAAATTCCTCGATAAAGCGTTGAGCGACTACCGCGATGCGCGCAAGGGGCTGGACGACCTCGCCAAACCGAGCGACAAAGCCATCCACCCGCAGTATCTGGCGCAGCAGATCAGCCATTTTGCGGACGACGACGCTATTTTTACCTGCGACGTCGGCACGCCAACCGTCTGGGCGGCGCGCTACCTGAAGATGAACGGCAAACGTCGCCTGCTCGGCTCGTTCAACCACGGCTCGATGGCCAACGCCATGCCGCAGGCGCTGGGGGCAAAAGCGACGGCACCGGAGCGTCAGGTCGTGGCGATGTGCGGCGACGGCGGGTTCAGCATGCTGATGGGGGATTTCCTGTCGGTGGTGCAGATGAAGCTTCCGCTGAAAATCGTGGTCTTTAACAACAGCGTGCTGGGCTTCGTGGCGATGGAGATGAAGGCCGGAGGCTATCTCACGGATGGCACCGAGTTGCACGACACCAACTTTGCCCGCATCGCCGAAGCGTGCGGCATCACCGGTATTCGCGTGGAGAAAGCCTCAGAGGTGGATGAAGCCCTGCAGCGCGCCTTCTCCATCGACGGTCCGGTACTGGTTGACGTCGTCGTCGCCAAAGAAGAGCTGGCGATCCCGCCGCAGATCAAGCTGGAACAGGCCAAAGGTTTTAGCCTCTACATGCTGCGCGCCATCATCAGCGGGCGCGGTGACGAAGTGATCGAACTGGCAAAAACCAACTGGCTCAGGTAAAACGTTTCGCATGACCTCTTAAAATAAAGGGATGTGAAATGATTGATTTGCGTAGTGATACCGTTACCCGCCCGAGCCGCGCCATGCTCGAAGAGATGATGGCCGCCCCAGTCGGGGACGACGTCTACGGCGATGACCCGACGGTCAACGAACTGCAGCGCTATGCGGCAGAGCTGAGCGGCAAGGAGGCCGCGCTGTTCCTGCCGACCGGCACGCAGGCTAACCTGGTGGCGCTGCTCAGCCACTGCGAGCGCGGCGAAGAGTATATCGTCGGCCAGGGTGCGCATAACTACCTGTACGAAGCTGGCGGCGCGGCGGTGCTCGGTAGCATTCAGCCGCAGCCGATTGACGCCGCGTCGGACGGCACCCTGCCGCTGGATAAAGTCGCGGCAAAAATCAAAGCTGACGATATTCACTTCGCCCGCACCCGGCTGCTCAGCCTCGAAAACACCCACAACGGTAAAGTGCTGCCGCGCGAATACCTGAAAGCAGCATGGGCGTTTACCCGCGAGCGCAACCTCGGCCTGCACGTCGACGGCGCGCGCATCTTTAACGCCGTGGTGGAGTATGGCTGCGAGCTGAAGGACATCACACAATATTGCGACTCGTTCACCATTTGCCTCTCAAAAGGGCTGGGTACGCCGGTGGGTTCGCTGCTGGTCGGCAGCGCAGACTACATCAAGCGCGCCAACCGCTGGCGTAAAATGACCGGCGGCGGCATGCGTCAGGCGGGCATTCTGGCGGCTGCGGGACTGTACGCGTTAAAAAATAACGTGGCACGCCTCAAGGACGATCATGACAACGCCGCGTGGATGGCAACGCAGCTGCGCGAGATAGGCGCGGACGTGATGCGTCACGACACCAACATGCTTTTTGTGCGCGTGGGCGACGAGCACGCCGCTGCGCTGGGTGAATTTATGAAAGCGCGTGGCGTACTGATCAACGCCTCCCCGGTCGTGCGCCTGGTGATGCATCTCGACGTGAACCGCGAACAGCTGGCGGACGTGGTGAAACACTGGCAGGCGTTTTTACAGCGTTAAGGAGCATCACGTGCCGCAACGTATTCTGGTGCTTGGCGCCAGCGGATATATCGGTCAGCACCTCACTACTGCATTAAGCCAGCAGGGGCATCAGGTGCGGGCAGCGGCACGCAATACCGAGCGCCTGCAAAAGCTTGGTTTGCCTGGCGTGACCTGTCACAACGTCGATCTCAACTGGCCGAAGGAACTCCCCGCGCTGCTGGAAGGGGTCGACACGCTTTACTACCTGGTCCACAGCATGGGCGAAGGCGGGGATTTTATCGCCCACGAGCGTCAGGTGGCGATGAACGTCCGCGATGCCCTGCTGCAAACCCCGGTTAAGCAGGTGATTTTTTTAAGCTCGCTCCAGGCACCCGAACGCGAGCAGTCCGACCATCTGCGCGCCCGCCAGCTGACGGCAGACACGCTGCGCGGGGCGAATATTCCCGTCACCGAACTGCGCGCCGGGATCATCGTCGGCGCGGGTTCCGCCGCCTTCGAAGTAATGCGCGATATGGTCTACAACCTGCCGGTGCTGACCCCGCCGCGCTGGGTGCGCTCGCGCACCACGCCGATTGCGCTGGAGAATTTGCTCCACTATCTGGTGGCCCTGCTGGATCACCCGGCAGAGCAACACCGCGTGCTGGAGGCGGCAGGCCCGGAAGTGCTGAGCTATCAGGAGCAGTTCGAACATTTCATGCGCGTCAGCGGACGCCGCCGCTGGCTGATCCCCATCCCCTTCCCGACCCGCTGGATATCGGTGTGGTTTTTGAATGTGATCACCTCGGTTCCCCCGACGACTGCCAAAGCACTGATCCAGGGGCTAAAGCACGATCTGCTGGCGGACGATCGCGCGCTGCGCGCATTGATCCCCCAGGCGTTGATCCGCTTTGACGACGCGGTGCGCCATACGCTGAAAGAAGAAGAGAAGCTGGTGAACTCCAGCGACTGGGGCTACGACGCGCAGGCCTTTGCCCGCTGGCGCCCCGAGTACGGCTATTACCCGAAACAGGCGGGCTGCACGGTAAAAACCTCTGCCAGCCTTCACGCGCTGTGGGAAGTGGTGAACCAGATCGGCGGCAAAGAGCGCTATTTCTTCGGCAATATCCTCTGGCAGACGCGCGGTGCGATGGATCTGCTGGTCGGTCACCGGCTGGCGAAAGGCCGCCCGGCGCATCCGTATCTTAAGCCAGGCGATGCGGTCGACAGCTGGAAGGTGATCGTCGTCGAGCCGGAAAAACAGCTGGCGCTACTGTTCGGCATGAAGGCGCCGGGGCTGGGGCGGCTCTGCTTTACGCTTAAGGACAAAGGCGACCATCGGGAACTGGACGTTCGCGCCTGGTGGCACCCACACGGGATGCCGGGTCTGTTCTACTGGCTGTTTATGATCCCCGCCCATCTGTTTATCTTCCGGGGAATGGCAAAACGCATTGCGCAACTGGCAGAACAAAAGACGAAAATAAGTTAATAAAACCCTCTTTCTTTCACCTTTCCCATTGCAACACATCGTAATTCACGAAAGAATGCGCACGAAATTCTTTTCAACACAGTGGATTGATATGAAGGTACTGGTTACCGGGGCGACCAGCGGCTTAGGCCGAAATGCGGTCGAATTTCTGCGCAACAAGGGCATCAGCGTCAGGGCCACCGGTCGCAACGAAGCGATGGGGAAACTGCTGCAAAAAATGGGCGCGGAGTTCGTCCATGCCGACCTGACGGAGCTGGTCTCCTCGCAGGCGAAGGTGATGCTCGCCGGTATCGACACGCTGTGGCACTGCTCCAGTTTTACCTCCCCGTGGGGAACCCAGGAAGCCTTCGATCTCGCCAACGTGCGCGCCACGCGTCGTCTGGGCGAATGGGCCGTCGCCTGGGGCGTGCGTAACTTTATCCATATCTCCTCCCCGTCGCTCTATTTTGATTATCACCACCATCGCGACGTGCAGGAAGATTTCCGCCCTGCTCGCTTTGCCTGCGAGTTTGCCCGCAGCAAGGCGGCCAGCGAAGAGGTGATCGACCTGCTGGCGCAGTCAAACCCGCATACCCGTTTTACCGTCCTGCGCCCGCAAAGCCTCTTCGGACCGCACGACAAAGTGTTTATTCCGCGTCTGGCGCAGATGATGCACCACTACGGCAGCGTGCTGCTGCCGCGCGGCGGCGATGCGCTGGTGGACATGACCTATTACGAAAATGCCGTCCACGCCATGTGGCTGGCAAGCCAGCCGGACTGCGATAAGCTTATCTCCGGTCGCGCCTATAACATCACCAACGGTGAACCGTGCACATTGCGCAGCATCGTGCAGCGGCTGATTGATGAACTGCAGATCGACTGCCGTATCCGTTCCGTGCCCTACCCGATGCTGGACATGATCGCCCGCAGCATGGAGCGTTTTGGCAGTAAATCCGCCAAAGAGCCCGCGCTGACGCACTACGGCGTATCGAAGCTTAACTTTGATTTTACGCTGGATATCACGCGCGCGGAGACTGAGCTGGGGTATAAGCCGATTGTGACGCTGGATGAAGGCATTGTGCGCACGGCGGCGTGGTTACGGGATCACGGGAAGTTGCACCGGTAAGCCTCCAGCCTCATGTAGGCCGGGTAAGCGCAGCGCCACCCGGCAAAAGACAGAGTGTGCGGCCTGATGCCCTCACCCCGACCCTCTCCCACGGGGAGAGGGTGCAGACACTAAAACGGCAACCCGAGGGTTGCCGTTTGCTGTTTATAATGCCGTCCAGGCATCAGCCCATGCCAGACCTGCTCCTGGTTCATAGTATGCCGGGGCGTTGTTACACCAGCCGCTGTACGGGAACGGTTTGCACTGGAACAGTTTACCGTGGTTGTTCACGATATCACCTGCGTTGTACTTGCTGTTCGCGCTCCACGCCGGGTAAGCACCTTCGTCACCTGATGGCGTTGCCGCTTTCGCTTTCACGTTCAGCAGGTAAGTGGTGGTATTGGTCAGCTCGCCATCGCTGACGGTCAGGCTGATTTCAATCTGCTGCGCCGTTGCGGACTCAGGCGCCTTGAAGGTCACCACCGCTTTATCTTCGCCGGTCACAGTCTGGCCATCCTGAGAATGCCAGGTGTAGGTCAGCTTGTTGCCGTCCGCGTCGGTAGAGCCTTCCGCGCTCAGAGAAACCTGTGCGCCCGCTTCAACGGCACCGATTGGACCCGCAATCTGCGCAACCGGCGCGTGGTTCACCGCAACAGGTTCAGCCGGGGTTTCATCCGGCGTTGGCGCTGGAGCTGGTGCCGGCGTTTCATCTTCTGAAGGCGTTGGCGCTGGCGTTACCGGGGTTTCGTCCGGCGTTACGGCAGAGCCGTCATCGTTCACGATATTGACGTTATAGAACTTCTGCACGCACTTGGTATAGTCGCCGTCTTTGAACGCGCTGAACGGCGTCTGGTAGCCCACCAGCTGGCACGCGTAGGTCTTACCGTCTGGCGTATCCGCGCTCCATCCCCAGTCCTGCTCCCAGAAGATCTTCAGGGCGCCGGCACCGTATTCGTCGAACTGCTTCATGTTGGCGCAGCCCAGCACTTCATTGGCCGGAACAGGCACTTTCAGGTAGTTCGCGAACTCTTTGTAGTACTTGATACGGTTCTGAGACTGAGCAATTTCAGTCGGGCCGCCGCACTCTACGCCGCCGTTGATGATCTGGGTGGTCACACCGAAGCCAGGGACCAGACCGTTGGCTTTATCATGATCGTTCGGCTGCCACGTGCCGTCGATAACCTGCAGCATGCTTGGTTTTGGCGGCTGCGGGTAGGCAAAGAAGAAGATCGCGCTCGCCAGGTTCAGCCAGGTATCCGCCACCAGCTCAGGTTTATCCAGCAGGGTACGCACGTCGCCGTACATTGCTTCGGAGAACGGACCGTAGTTGTAGTTGTAGGACAGCTGCTTCGCGCCGCGACCGAAGTAGCTCAGGAAGTCGCCGTCTTTATCCTTACCGCACGGCCAGGTCTGGCCCTGCCATACTTTCGGGTCACATTCGCCGTTATAGCCGCCCTTCTGCCCTTCGCTCCAGCCCATTTCACGCACGTGGACCAGCGCCTGACGCCACTCGGCTTCCGGACGCCAGCTTTCGTGGCCGCCGGTTTCCTGGGCAAAGTGGGCAAACATGGTGGCCAGCTCTTTGCGGCAGATCGCATCGCTGTCGCGACCGTCGTTATAGGTCTTACACAGCGCCGGGAATTTACCTACGGCTTTCAGGAAGTTGCTGTAGGTATAGGCCTGAGCGCGCAGCGGGAAGAGATAATCCCAGTCGCTGGCCTTCACGATCCCTTCCACGCGCTTAACGTTGTCCGGGTTCGCCGCACGGCCTGGCTCAATCATTTCGACCTGCGCGTTATCAAGGGTCTGAATCGTCTCTTTAACGGAGGTCATCAGCGGGAAGTTAGTGAGCTCCTGCTCTTTCTTCGCCAGATCGCTGGCTTTCATGGTGTACGGCTCGCCGGTGGTCGCCTGCAAAGAGGCAGCCTGCGCCATAAAAGGTGCAACGCAAGCACCAGCAACAAGTACACTCAGTAACGTCCTTTTGTTCATTTCAATATTCCTGTTTCGTTAAGATTAAAAAAAGAATCCCGGTTTATGTATTAATCCATTAATAAATAAACCACAGACAGCTGTTTTCACTTTTCGAAGAACACCAAAAGGAATTCTTCAAAAATAAAAAACGTTAATAACGCGCTGCTAATTTCAATTCCTGATATTTTTTCCAGACTTTGTGGGCATACATCATACGCTGCGGATAATTCTCTTTTTTCAACCCGGCGTTATAAGCTCCCACCGCTTCCCAGTTATAGCCGTAGACCTTAATCATGTTTGAGAGAATTGACGCTCCCACCATAATTGAGGTACAGGGTTCGGCCATCAACTGATATTCATCAATGCCTTTGCTCTCAAGCTCAGTAAAGTGCGAGCTGTTTATTTGCATTAATCCCACATCGCGAGTGCCATCGTGGTTTTGCCCAACCGCATACGGGTTCATCCCGGATTCAACGTTAGCAATGGCATACAGCAAATAAGGATCGACATGATAATAATGCGCAGCTCTGTCCCAACAATTTGCCAGTGCGCTTTGGCTTATTATCAATAACAACAATATTAACTTTTTCATTTTTACCTGCTGTAAGCGTCAGTGATTTCTCCTTAGCAACATCCTGTAAAATGAATTTTGAATCACTCACCACCTCCGGCGGAGATGGTGAGTGATTATCGGGTTAGATTATTTGCAGTCTGTTGCTGCGCCTTCTTTTACCCATACGTCGCTGTTGGCCGGGTTATCACCACGGGTCCACCATTTGGCACGGTAAACGCTGCCCTGGTAAGTGGTGGTATCACCGCCGTTATAGACCAGGTCAGAACGCCAGTTCATCTTCACGTTGCTCACCAGTTCCCATGCATCCACACCGAAGCCAGGCTGGTTGCCCTGCGTCCAGTACTTCGCTTTCCACACCAGATGATCGAAGCTTACGGTATCGCCATTGTTGTAGATTTTGCTGGCATCCCACGCGACATATTTGCTGGCGTTAGCATCGACAGGCGCGTCGCAGCTACCGGTTGCAGTGCCTTCCTCGGATGGCGGAGCCACGTCATCAGCCGGAGGGGTAACCTCGTCAGAAGGTGGGGTAACCTCATCAGCCGGTGGCGTAACGTCAGCCGGTTTCGGATTCACTGTCACCTGTACGTTAGACTGCACGCTGGTTTTACCGTCGCCTACCACTACGCTCAGGGTGTAGGTAGAGGTTGCGGTCACTTCTGGCGCAGTGATGGTCACGTTCGCGGTATCAGTACCGGTCGCGTGCATATCCGCCGGAACGCTCCAGGCGTAAGTCAGCGCATCACCGTCTGGATCGACAGCCTGCGCGTGCAGAGCGTAGGTTTCACCGGCCTGCAGCGTCACCGCTTCCATGGCGTTCACCACGGGTGCCTGGTTCGCTTTCGGCGCTTTGTTCACAACCTGCACGTCAATCGCGTTGCTAAGCCCTTTTGCATCCGTTACCGTCAGGCGGAACGCCATGGTCTGGTCGCTGGTCGCTGCCGCAACGTTGAAGGTTGCTTTCGCTTTGGTGCTGTTGGTGAGGGCCACCGATGGACCAGAGATCTGGGTCCATTTGTAGGTGATCGCATCGCCGTCTGGATCGCTGGAAGCAGAGCCATCAAGCGTGACGGTTGCCGGGCCAGAGACGTTCTGATCGGCAGATGACGCGATTGGCGCGTGGTTAGTGACCACCGGTTCAACCGGAGTCGAGCCGCCCAGCAGGCTTTCGTTCATCGCATTCAGAATGTCGCCGTTGTCAGAGTCAATAGACCAGGAGAACAGACCGCCCAGGTGGTTGGCCAGAACGTATTTGCCTTTTGCCGCAGCGGAGCGCGCATCCTCGTAAGAGATCAGGTCGCCGGTTGACTTGTTGAAGACGTAAGGCGCTTCTGCGTCAGCGTCATAACCGTATTCCCAGCCTGGCTTGCCTTTGTACTCGTTCACAATTTGACGGTAATCCACCACGCCCGGTTCCCAGGTACCTTTCACCGGACCCGTTGCGGTACCGGTGAACGGATTGTTGCCCGTCTGGCCGTGTACGCCGGTCCAGCCGCGACCGTACATGCCCGCACCCACCACAATTTTGCCAGGCTGTACGCCCTGCTGCAGCAGCGCGTTCACGCCGTTTTCGGTGGTGTAGTCCGTGTCAGGACGCCATGCCGGCGCGTGCAGCGCCGCCTGATGGCCCAGAACCGTGTTGCTCCACGCGCCGTAGAAGTCGTAGCTCATCAGGAAGATATGATCGAGATACTGCTGTGCCGTGGTGTAGTCCACATCTTCAATCTTATCTTTACCGGAACCAATCGCCGTGGTCAGTTCGTAGGTACGGCCGGTTTGTGCAGAAAGCTCATCCATCATTGCGCGCAGGTCGTGCATCAGCGCAGTGTAGGTTGCCTTATCCTGCTGCGGGTTACCCAATGCTGCGTTCTCACCGCCGCCGCCCGGGAATTCCCAGTCGATATCCACGCCGTCAAAGAACTTCCAGGTCTGCAGGAACTCTTTCACGGAGGAGACGAAGCGTGCGCGAATGGCCGGATCGTTCATCTGATAGAACGGGTCTGACAGGGTCCAGCCGCCGATAGACGGCAGTACCTTCAGGCCCGGGTGGGCTTTTTTCAGCGCCATCAGTTGACCAAAGTTACCTTTGTACGGGTCATCCCATCCGGAGACACCGGCCTGCGGTTTTTGCAGAGCAGCCCAGGGGTCGTGGATAGCCACAGTGTAGTCCTGACGGCCGTTACAGGCGCGTTTCAGGGCTTCAAAGCTGTTGCCGCCCTCAATGGATTTCAGGCTGTCGTTGATACCGTCGCCGCCGCAGATGGGAATGAAGCCGTACAGAATGTGGTTCAGGTTAGCCGCAGGGATTTTATCCACCGGGAAGTTGCGGCCATACACGCCCCACTCAGGGAAGTAGGCGCCGACCACTTTATCGGTATGCTGCGCGAAGGTTTTGTTGTTTTCCTGCATCGGCGCGTTCAGCGGCAGCAGGTGGCTACCGTCGGTGTCCGCAACGATAATCAGCTTGCTGGCGCTTTTGGTGCAGCCGCTGGCATTACAGAGTTCCACTTGCTCCTGGTAGCGTCCGCCTTTTTTCACTTTGAAGGTCGCAGAGCCAGATGCGCTGCCCGCGCCGGACCAGACGGTCTGGCCGTCCAGCAAGACTTTGGCAGAGGTTGGCGCGTCGCCGCTCCAGACGTTCCACTCAACCTTCACATCCACACCGTCAGGGTGAACTTTAACGAGGCTGTTATAGTCCTGTGCCGCCTGATCGACTTCTACAAGCGCAAATTTATCATTGCCGCTGCTAATAGACGGAGTGCCTGGCGCCGCTGCAAATGCAGAGCTGGTAGCCGCTGCAATAAAGAGCGCCAGATATTTAGGCTTCATAAATTTCATTTTTATTTCCTGATAAATTTATTCGTAACGTTAATAAACCATGCCTTCCTTGAGAACATGGATTTGTTTTGCATAATGCGTATTAAACCAACCTGACAACCGTGAAAAAAAAACGTTTTGCTGCGCTGTATTCCTCCATAAAAAGATACAAGCCCAAATTCCGTGTAGCTTATATCCCTTACGATACACTGAGCGTAAAGAGACGTCCTTCTCTTCCACCGTCAAAAAAACTTATAAAAAAACTTGACCTGTATATTTAAAATATGAAAGCAAACTGCTGTCCAATAAACACGACTATTCCAGCAAATGACAGATAGGGTCCGAAAGAAATAGTGAGGTTATTTTTATTTAAATTATTTAACGCGAAATAGCCCGCGATACCGCTCAACGCTGCGGCAAGTTCAATTGAAGGCAGCGCCTGCCAGCCGCACCAGGCGCCTAAGGCCGCCAGCAGCTTAAAATCGCCGTAGCCCAGTCCTTCCCGCCCGGTCAGCAGGCGAAAGGCCCAGTAGAGCAGCCAGAGCGAAAGATAGCCCGCTACCGCACCGAACAGCGCGTCCTGCAACGGCAATCTGTGGTCAAATGCATGGAGTAAGAGACCTGCCCACAACAGCGGCTGGGTCAGGCAGTCCGGGAGAAGCTGATGCTGCCAGTCGATCATCGCCAGAGGCAGTAAAAACAGCGCGAGTAACCACAGCGAAAACAAACCCTGAACGTCCGGCATGCACCAGGCCGTAACGCCAAAAAACAGCGCCGAGAAAAATTCGATTAAAAATAACCGCAGCGGGATGGTCGTGCCGCACTGGTGGCAGCGTCCCCGTAATAACAGCCAGCTGACCAGGGGGATATTTTCCCATGCAGCAAGCGTGTGCTGGCACACCGGACAGTGTGAGGCAGGAAAGAGCAGATTGCCGCTTCCCTCTTCATCCATCACAATCCCAGGCAGGCGCTCGGCAACAACGCCAAGAAAACTGCCCATAATCCCGCCCAGGATCGCACTCATTATCGGAAAACTAACCGGGCAGGCCTCCCGGATCAGCGAGAAGGTATTCATGCGTTTTTTGCCCAGGTGAGCTGCACCTGCGCTTTTACATCGCTGAGATGATCAACCGGCGTGAGGTTTATTTTTTGCAATCTGACGCCGGAGGTTTGATTAATTTCGCGCAGCCAGTTTTTTAATTCATAAACATTTACCCGATTAACCACAAACGATAAAGTTTGTCCCTCCTGGCGCACGTCCGCCAGCGACAGGTTAATTTCATGGGCGCTTTTCTCGACCACCGTGCGTGGATTATCCGTTTTGACTAACTGAACCTGAAGATGATTTTTATCAATTTCATTGCGCATCCAGTTAAGCGTCTCTTTTTGTCTTTTAAGCGTCGATTTACTATTTTGAATCATATTATCCAAAGGGATGACTCCTGCGTAATACACCGCAGCCCCAAGCAGGGCAACGATGCAGAGTTTTAAAATAACTTTCTCCCGGGCGCTGTAGTTCTGGTAGCGTGATTTCAGCTGCGCGATTCGCTCTTTCATTTATGTTTCCCTGCGATCATGGCGGTATAGGGTTCGGTGGTTGAAACAGGCTGTAAGGTAAAATCGAAATTCTCACGGGTCTGGTTAACAAACGCCTGCAACGCGGGCTGGTTTTGCGCGCTGACGCTCAGCGTCAGCGTGTTTTGTTGCGCATCGTATTCCAGCAGATCGATTTCCATCGCAGGCACTGATTGCCGGGCGGCCGCCAGCTCGTCCAGCTGAAGGAAGATCCCCTTACTCTGTTTTTTGACGTTCTGACCAAAGTGATATTTGATATTGGTCTGGTGCCGCATGCTGGGGAAATGGTGCTTATACACCTGGAGGATCTCCTCCTGTATCTGGTTTTCCTGCTGCACCAGCATCCAGGCCATTGCAATGCGCGGCCCCAGCAGCAGGCCAACGGACAGCAGGCCCGCAATCGCCACTGCGGCTTTCATGCTTTTCGCGCCACGCCCGTTACCGGCCTTAAGGCTGAATTCACCGTGAAGCAGATTCACGCGACAGGCCTGCCACTGCGGCTGGATCAGCACCAGCGGATGCTGCCAGGGCTGGGCGATGTCGACGTCCACACCAGCAGGCGCTTCGCCGTAACAGCACACCTCCCCCTCTCCGGCCTTCTGCATCAGAAGCGGCAGCAGGCTCGCTTCCATTTCGCTGGCAACATGCGGTGATAAACGTAGCCAGTAGCCGTCGTCCTGAGCGACAAGAGTACTTCCGCCAGCCGTCACGGGCAGCAGCCAGGCATCCGGCAGCACCTGGATCACTTTTAACCCCGCCTCCTGACAGCGGTTTAACCATCCGCGCAGCAGTTCGGCATCAATCGCCACCGCATCGACTTCGGCACCCTTTTTGTGAAGCACCGTCCAGTGAAGATTATCCACCTCGCCAATCAGCGTCTCCTCGGCCATCCACGAGAACGCCGTCGCCAGCGAGGCGACTTTCTTCGGCAGCGTAAAATGGCGGAAGATCATGCTGCTGGCGGGCAGCAACAGACAAACCCGGTCAGCCAGCGGATGCTCCGCCAGCGCGTCGAGGCTCTCCAGCGTTTCTACCTGCTGGCTGCCGGAGACACACCCCATTATTTTCCCGCCCTCGCGGTTATCGGGACGAACAAAAAGTACCTGTTTCATAGCGATCTACTTTTCTTATTCAATCATTCGGTAACGACGTTGCCACGTCACGATCTCACCGGCCTCGTTATTGACCTGAAGCTGGCTAACCACGCGAAGCGTTAATTCATCGGTATTGCCGGTATAGTTCACGCGGAAATACCGGCTGCTGATGGAGAGAAGCTCAGCCACCTGTGGGAGATCGTCTTTCAACTGCGGGAAGGTCTGCTCCAGCGCTTTGCTGAAGGTTTCCATATTTTCCCAGCCGGTTTCTGGACGCGAATCAATCAGGCGAACGGCATCATCTTCCGTTAATTTTCCGGGGAACAGCGCGGCCAGTAAGGCGGCCTGTTCCGGTTTCAGGGTGTTCACATCCACCTTGCTGGCAGAGTCCGGCAGCGCGCAGAGCAGCTTGCTCACCTTCGGGTATGCCGCTACCGGGAACGCGGGCAGCTGTTTGATCTCCGCAATGGTGCGCATCATCTGGTTCGCGGGCTGTCGGGCGGGCAAGACGCCCGCCCAGGCATCGCTCTCTGCACCGTCTTTGGCCGTCGTCGCGTCGCCATCGAGATAGTCCACCAGCTGTTGATACACCTCTTCTGCCGTAGTGTGGCTGATGCCGCTTTCCGTCAGGATCTGTTCGACAATCTGCTCGTTGCGCGGTTTTTCCGGCACGGCGGGCGCGTTTTGCCCCTGTGGTATTTTCTCTGCGGCCAGCAGGTTATTGACGTTAAAGCAGTCCTGCTCGTCTTCCACCTGGCTGACCACCGTGTAATCTTCGCCCCGCGTCTCCAGCGGCTGGTGCCAGTCGCCGTCCAGGTTCAGAGCCTTGTTTTCACCGGTGGCGTCGGTCTGCAGGCGGTCCTTCACCACCTTCTCCTGCGCCTGCATCGCCCAGCGCAACTGCTGCTGGCTGACCTGATAATGGGTTTTCTGCAGATTGCGACAGAACTGCTGGCTAATTTTGGCGGCCAGCGCCGACATCATGACCAGCAGGATCAGCACCACCAGCAGCGCTACCCCTTTCTGTTTACGTAATGCACTCATGATTTTGCTTCCGGTGCCGGCAGCGGCGCAGGCGCGGTCTCTGGCGCAGCCGCCTCAGGCAGGTCGCCCGGGGTCGTAAAGACCCAGCGCCATATATCGCCGTTTTCCATGGTCAGCGTCAGCTCCACGCCGTCCGGCAGATGCGCCGGGTCGCTCCAGCTTTTCTGCCAGCCCTGACGGTAAAAACGCCACTGCAGCGATTTCACCTCACTGACAATCGGCACTTCATCGGGCTTCGCGTCCACCGGGCCATCAATCACCGGCCAGACGTCGCGATACAGACGCCCCTCTTCCAGGCACCAGCGCACACGCTCCAGCTGGATCGTTCCGCTCACGCCATTCAGCGTGGTCAGCTCAAGCGCATCATCTACCTGACGAAACAGATCCGGCTCGTTACGCGGGGCGCGCGCCTGCAGCTGGTAGAAATCGCGCTCCATCAGATTCCAGGCCCGCTGCAGCTGATTGAGCTTCGCGGCGCTGGCGTCGGTTGCCGAACTGGTGCGCATTGCGCCGTCCAGAATTTGCCAGGCCAGGGTGCTGATCACCGCGAAAATGGTCAGGGCAATCATGATCTCCAGCAGGGTAAACCCGCGCTGGCGTCGCGTTTTTTTCACTTGCTCTCTCCCGGCGGAACGATTTGCAAAGCGATAACCGGCTGGCTGTCGTCCCCTTCCGCGTAGACGCGAATGGCGTTCGCCCAGCCGTTGTCGGTGGTTTTCACCCGCTGCTTGCGCCAGTTCCAGCTGCGCCCGCCCATGATTTCCGTCCCCTGCGTCTCGGCGTCCGGGAAGTCGGTTTTCGTGAGCTGCGCTTCCGCCAGCTGATTTTCCGCCACCCAGCTGGCCTGCAGCGTGTCGGCCAGGCCGTGAGTGAAACGCACGTTCAGGGAGACCGAATTCATCAGCGCCAGCGCGGCGGTGGAGAAGATCACCAGCGCGACCATCACCTCCAGCAGCGTCATCCCCTTTTGCTTTTTGCCGTTAGCCATCGTTCTCTACCGATACAGGCGCAGCGCCTTGCGACACCACGCGGAAATGGTGCTGTTTGTCATAGCTTTGCAGCGTCAGCGTGAAGCGGCTGATTTCGCCGTCCGGTAAAAAGAGCACCTGCGGATCGGCGCTTACCGTGGCGGCAAGGCGCTGGGGCGAGAGCGAAACGTGCATCTCTTCCGGGAAATCGCCTTTGGTGGTAATACGCCCGGCGGATAATGGCACCCAGCGATGTTCGCCGTTTTTATCCTCGAGCGTCACCAGCTGATAATTATCCGTCGTGATGACCAGCCCGACGATATTTCCGTCCATCACCGCACGGTCTGAACCATAATCAACGAGGGCTTTTAATTGCTGGCCAAATATATCCGCACCGCTGCGTGAGGGTATGGTTGACACCACCATCATGGCGCAGCTGGCAAATATCACCAGCGCCAGAATAATTTCCAGCAACGTAAAGCCGCGTTGTTTATTCATTATTTCTCTTTCTTATCCAGAGACCAGTTCGTAATATCATCGGCGGTATTGGCTTCACCGTCCGGACCGGCGGAGAAGACGTCGACCGCGCCGTGTTCGCCCGGGCTAACCAGAATATAATCTCCGCCCCACGGGTCCTGCGGCAGGCGACGGATATAGCCATCAGCACGGTAGCCGTTCGGGATTGGCGCGATTTCAGGCTTGGTTACCAGCGCCTGTAAACCCTGCTCGGTTGTCGGGTAGCGGTGGTTATCCAGCTTATACATATCCAGCGAACCTTCGAGCGCGACAATATCGCTGGTTGCTTTTTGCGTATCTGCTTTTTCTTTATTGCCCATTAAGTTTGGCACCACCATGCTCGCCAGTACGCCGAGAATAACAATGACCACCATTAATTCGAGCAAGGTGAAACCCGCCTGACGCGCCAGGTTTTTATGTTTTAAAGCCATGATTTAACCTACCATATTATTAAGTTGCAGAAGCGGTTGTAATATTGACAGCACGATGAATAAAACAATCGTCGCCATGGATACCACCAGCGCCGGTTCAAATACCGACAGCGTTAATGTAATTCGATGCTGCAATGCCGATTCCTGGTTTTCCGCCGCGCGGTCCATTAAATTCCCTAATTCCCCGCTCTCTTCGCCGGAGGCAATCATATACAGCATGGTTGGCGGGAATAATTTCGCCTGTTCCAGCGCGGCATAGAGTGATGCCCCCTGGCGCACGGTGTCCGCCGCCTGCTCCAGCACCTGCCGGGCATAGAGGTTTTCGATACCGTCCATCGCGATATACATCCCCTCCAGCAGCGGCACGCTGCTGGCCTGCAAAATGCTCAGGGTACGGATGTAGCGGGCGCTGTTGATGGCGCATACCAGCTTTTTGATCGGCGATCCGTTCACCAGCCAGCTGTGCCAGCGAAAACGGTTTTTGGCGTTTCTCAGCCAGGTCTTAAAGCCGACAAACCCGCCGCCGAGGATCCCTACGATGTAGATCCCGTACGCCTGCAGAAAATCACTCACCGCAATCAGCGTGCGGGTGGTGATCGGCAGTTGCTGCTTCATGTGGGTGAACTGCTCGATCACCTGCGGCACCACCGCCACCAGCAAAATGCTGATGACCGCGATGGCGACCACGGTCAGGGTAATCGGGTAGACCATCGCCTGCGTCAGCTTGCTTTTCATCTTCTGGCGCTGCTCGTTGTACTCCGCCAGCTTCTCCAGCACGTCGCCCAGGTGGCCGGTTTTTTCGCCGGCCATCACCAGGGTGCAGTAGAGCTTGTCGAAGGTGCGCGGGAACTGGCTAAACGCGTCGAACAGCGTGTGGCCTTCCACTACTTTCTCGCGGATCTCCACCACCATCGCCGCTAGCTTTTTGTCCTCCGTCTGCTTCGAGATAGCCTTCAGGGCGCTTTCCAGCGGCAGCGCGGCGTTGACCAGCGTCGAAAGCTGGCGGGTAAACATCGACAGCACCGGCGTGGAGAGCTTTGCGCCGGTTTTCGCTTTACCGGACGCCGCCGCTTCGCGGGTTTCGTTGATGCTGACGGGCATCAGCTTTTGCTCGCGAAGCCACTGGCGAACCTGCTTTTGCCCCTCGGCCTGCAGCGTGCCGCGCTGGGTTTTCCCCGCGCCGTCCGTTGCCGTCCAGGCGTAGAAGGCCATTACGCATCCCCCCCGCGCTCGGCGGTGACGCGCATCACCTCTTCCAGCGAGGTCACGCCGCTAATCACCTTCAGCAGCCCGTTTTCACGCAGGCTGTAAGCCTGCTTAAAGAGCTGCGTCTCGATAGACATTTCGTCCTTATCTTCATGAATGGCGCGGCGCATGGTGCTGTCCACCACCAGGAACTCATGAATACCGGCCCGGCCCTGATAGCCGCTCTGGCGGCAGTGTTCACAGCCCACCGCGCGGTAGATTGCTTTTGGCGGCGCGTCCATAAAGCTGAACAGCGCTTTTTCATTGGCATCCAGCGGACTGGTGGTCCGGCAGTGCGTACACAGCCGACGCACCAGACGCTGGGCAATGACACCGAGCAACGATGAACCGATTAAAAAGGATTCCAGCCCCATATCCCGCAGGCGGGTTATCGCCCCTGCGGCGCTGTTGGTGTGCAGCGTAGACATGACCAGGTGACCGGTAAGCGACGCCTGCACCGCAATTTGCGCGGTCTCACCGTCACGAATTTCCCCGATCATCACCACGTCCGGGTCCTGACGCAGAATGGCGCGCAGCCCGCGGGCAAAGGTCATGTCCACGCGCGGGTTAACCTGCGTCTGTCCCACCCCTTCCAGCTCGTATTCAATCGGGTCTTCTACGGTCAGAATGTTGCGTTCGTGACCGTTCAGCGCCGAAAGAATGGCGTACAGGGTGGTACTTTTACCGGAGCCTGTCGGCCCGGTGACCAGGATAATGCCGTGCGGGCGGTCAATCAGCCCTTTCAGCTTCTCCAGCTCTTCATCAATCAGGCCCAGCTTGTTGATGTCAGGCTTAAGATTGCTTTTATCGAGCAGACGCATCACCACGCGCTCGCCGTACTGGGACGGAATGGTCGAGACGCGCACGTCGATCGCCTTGCGACCAATGCGCAGGGAGATACGGCCATCCTGCGGCAGGCGCTTCTCGGCGATGTCGAGTTTTGACATGACCTTGATGCGCGATACCAGCAGCGGCGCGAGCTTGCGCGCAGGCTGCAGCACCGGGCGCAGCACGCCGTCAACGCGGAAGCGAATGCTCAGCGTGCGCTCAAAGGTTTCGATATGAATATCCGACGCGCCGTCCTTCACCGCCTCGCCGAGAATGGCGTTGATCAGGCGGATCACCGGCGAGTTTTCGTCGTTATCGAGCAGATCTTCGTTATCCGGGATCTCCTCGGTTAACGCCATCAGGTCGATATCGGCGTCCATATCGTCCACCAGCTGCTGCGAGACGCCGCTGCTCTGCTGCCAGATTTTGGCCAGCATCTCGTCAAACGCTTCCGGCGTGAGGGTGACCGGGACGAACGCGCGTCCCAGCACCCGGCGCACTTCCAGCAGTGCAAATGCCGGGGTGTCATCACGGATATAGACGTCATTGTTATAAAATAAAACGCCGTTATCTTTTGCGTAGCTGCTGCTACACAGTGTTTTACTCAGTTCGTCCACGTTGCCCCTCCGCCTTACTCTTTAAACGGATTGCGTGTCGCGCTGGTTTTCACCGGTGCGGCATGGGTGGCCGTCTTAGTGTCGGCAGACGGAAACGCGGGCAGAATGGCGTTATCCGCTGGCTCAATAATGCCGAGCTTTTTCTCCTCCACGCGCTGCATCTGGCGAACGCGGATCTGGTCATATTTCTCTTTCGACGCGGCGCTGTAGTTGTCGTCGTCACGCAGGACGGTGGTATGGATAAACACCATCAGGTTGCGTTTCGACGTGTCCTGCGAGGTGTAGCGGAACAGCTGGCCCACCAGCGGGATATCGCCGAGCAGCGGCACTTTGGAAACCGACTGCTTGGTGACGTTTTCCATCAGGCCGCCGAGCACCACCGTCTGGCCACTGTGGACCATCACTTCGTTATTAATGGTGCGAGTGTTGAAGGTCGGGCCGAGGCTGGCGTCTTCCGTCGCGCTGTTGTCAACGCTGGAGACTTCCTGCTCAATCTTCAGGTGGATCATGTCACCGTCGTTAATCTGCGGCACAATTTTCAGCTTGGTACCGACGGTCTTACGCTCAACGGAGTTAAAGACGTTGTCGCCGCTGGTGGTCTGCGAACCGGCAAGGACCGGCACGTCCTGGCCCACGTTAAACGACGCTTCTTTGTTATCCAGCGTGACTACGCTCGGCGTGGAGAGAATGTCGTTTTTACCGTCGGTGGAGAGCGCGGTCATCAGGGCGCCGAAGTCGCCGTTGAAGAAACCGGTCGCCAGGCCGGTGAAGCTCGCCCCTTTCATGGTGCCGTTCTTAATCTGGCTGATTGGCAGGCCGGTGGAGCCGAACTGCACGCCGCCGTGCTTGCCGGTCCACTGCACCCCGAGATCCAGGCCGTTACCGTCCTGCACTTCAGCAATGATCGCTTCCACCAGCACCTGCGGACGGCGGATGTCGAGCTTGTCGATCACCTTCTCCAGGGAGTTCATCACGTTAGGCTGCGCGGTGATCACCAGCGAGTTCGTTGACTCGTCGGCGCTAATATTCAGATCGCTGGCCGCCGTGGCGGTTTTCGATTTCGGCGCACCCGCCTTGTCTTTCAGCTGCTCGCCAATACCGGTCAGCACCGGAACCACTTTGGTGGCGCTGGCGTATTTGAGGTAGAAGACGCGGGTATTCCCCTCGTTGTTCTGCTCGCGATCCAGCTGATGGATCAGGGAACGGGTGCGCATGCGCGCATCTTCCGAACCGCTGATCACCAGGCTGTTGGTCTCGTCATCCGCTACCACCTTGGTGGCGAGCTGCGGCGCGTTCTGCCCCTTCTGCTCTTCGTTGTTGAGGTTGTTCAACATGTCGGAGAGCTCTTTGGCGGACGCAAAGCGCAGCGGCACGATTTCGCGACGCTGAATGCCGTCTCTGTCGACGCGCTGCACCAGATCCACCAGGCGGTTCACCACCGAGGCTTTCCCGGTTAACAGCAGGACGTTCGACGGCTCAAAATGCACCACGTTACCGATACCGGTGGCATCGTTCAGCTGGCGCAGCAGCGGCGCCAGCTCACGCACCGGCACGTTTTCCATGCGCACGACGCGGGTGATGATCTCATCGCCTTTGCCCGGATTTTTGCTGTCTGCCAGCGGGGCCCCGGCGGTGCGGGCTACGCTTGAGCGCACCACTTTGACCATGCCGTTGTCCATCGGGATCACCGACAGACCGTACAGGTCCAGCACGCTCAGGAAGAACTGGTAATACTCATCTTCCGTCAGCACGTTATAGGTTCTGACCGACACCGTGCCCTGAACGGACGGGTCGACGAGAATCGTTTTGTTAAGATTGCGGCCTACCGTATCGATAAACTCGCGGATATCGGTATTTTTAAAGCTCGCGCTAAAGTTGGCTGCAAGCAGCGAACTGGAAT
Organism: Enterobacter cloacae complex sp. P47BA; assembly: GCF_014930485.1. Lineage (NCBI taxonomy): Bacteria > Pseudomonadati > Pseudomonadota > Gammaproteobacteria > Enterobacterales > Enterobacteriaceae > Enterobacter > Enterobacter cloacae complex sp. P47BA. The sequence goes on from NZ_JADBRF010000011.1 coordinate 35,579, forward strand.
ATAACGACAATGCGGTCAGCGCCACGCACGCCCAAGGAAATTTCTTCATGTCTGTACACTTGTTAATTGTTTAGAACATTAACCCGAATATTTTCAAGGTGAGCGTGACGTCTGACGACGACCTCCGCTTCTTTCATTTTCGACCAGTTGGCAATAATACTTTTTGCCTTTGCTTCATCGGTCATATCGACAGAGTTGACTTTCACAGCCACGTCGCCTTTTTCCAGCCCGGAATGGCTGAAGAACGCTGAGGCATTCCTTGGATTGATGTTGTAGCCTTCCAGTTGGCCTTTTTCGATTACCGGTTTTAACACCAGATAATCATCCAGATGCACGCTTTCCGCGCCTGCATCTTTCGTCGATTTGGTTACCGGGCCGCTATCAACGCCGCCCTTAAAATAGTCAGGCTTATTTAACGCCAGTACCTGCGTAGCACCTTCGTAATTAACCACCACATTGTCTTTGTTAATTTCCTGAATAAAAGCATCGTTAAAACCGGTCAGCGGCTCGCCTTCACGATAGCTGCGCTGGCCTGCCGGGGTTTTAATCACCGCAAAGGAGAGCCAGGCATCGTCACTGCTGACAATTCCTTCAATTTCCGCTGCCAGCGGGGCTTTCGCGGCAGCCGGTAAGTTATCCTGACGCACCGCAGCCGTGAACAGAGTAAATGTCTTTTCTTCACGACGATTTTTCAGCGGCTGTTCATCAGACTTAGCCAACTTATTCGTAACTTTTTTATAATCTTTAAACGTCAGATAGCCTTGCTGGCCGCAAAAAATTAACAGCACAAACATAATACAAGGCGTTATCCACCGTGACAGAAATGAGAACCTCATTTTTCATCTGGCCTTTAGCAAAGCGGAAATAAGCAGCGTCGGGCTGCGCCAATATGTGTGAAAAAGAGTAATTAACTGCCGTAAATACGACCATCGACTTCGCCATTAACTTTAATAAAAAAAACTATTGACCAAATAAAATCGGGATGTTAGGTCATTGCAACTGGATATTTTTACCCTGTGCGCAAATTGACCACCCTGTGGCGTTGCTTTACTTTCTCGTCCTGTTGCTATTCCTAATCAGAGACGGTAAGTCGTTATGTATCAGAGCCACTTTAAATTTAAACAACCGCCATTCAGAACAATCATGGGTTTCTCCGGCGATTTTCTGGTGCCTTATCATCAGGACGTATTCAACCTGCTGAAAGAGAAAAGCCAGGTGGCGGGAATTATCGGGCTCTTTTGCAACGACGCACCGCTGCTGGGCCACTTCAGCGATGCGCTGAAGGCCAGCCTTCCTGGCGCCATTGCCATCAACGCGTTTTCTAAGCTGAGTGCCAGTAGCCTGCTGTACAAGCTCAACCCAGGAACGAAAGAGAGCAAGAGCCGCATTCAGGCGGTGGATGCCGTGCTGCATCAGTGGCAGGGCGGAAAAAACCGCAGCAAAACCCTGGTCATCCGTCACGCGGAAGCGATGAAGGAGACCTGCCGTGAGGTGCTGGGAATGTTGCTTACGCGTGCTCAGGAGCTGGAGTTCCGTCTGTCCATCGTGCTGATGGGCAGCGCGGAGCAGGAAGCCGCCCTCTTACACCCATCTGAACTTTGCGAATATGCCCATACCCGTCATACATTGCGTCCCCTGACCTGCCGGGAATTTCTCAGCTATGTGCAGGCGCAGTGTGAAGAACACGGGTGCGAGAATTCGCCGCTAACCCCGGCGCGCGTGCGCAAGATGCACGCGCTGACCAAAGGCAACATCAGCAAACTGAATGAACTGGCGCACCTGTCAATGCTCGCGGCCTGGACCGAACGTGCCGCGCAGGTCAGCCCGCGTCATTTACGCCTGGCGGCAGGCGAGATCCTCCCGGCAAAAAAACACGGTAAGCGCCTGGCGACCGTGGGATTGTTCGCCTCGGTTCTGTTCGCCGCCTGCGGATGGTATTTAACCGCCTCAATCAATGCAAAACTGCCGATTCAGCTTCCCGTACCGGCGAGCTGGAAACAGCAGAAGCCAAAAGCCGACGCGCCTGTCGTGCCGGTTATCGACAATGAAGTGGTTAATCAGCCGGATGCGATGCACCAGCTGTACCTGATGTGGGGGTATGACGCCTCCGCGGATGATGCGCTGTGTCAGAACGCCGGGAAGGTCAATCTGATGTGTAAACAGGGCAACGCGTCACCGGATACGCTGGCACAGGAGGGTTATCCGTGGGTCAGTGAACTCAAAACCGGTAACCATCTTAACTACGCTGTTGTCGCCCGCGTAGGCGATGACTCGATGGATCTGCTGATGAATAACCGCACCTGGCAGGTGAGCCGCAGCTGGTTTAACCAGCATGCCACCGGTAACTTTACCCAGCTGCATCGCCTGACGCCGGAAGGCAAAGATGCCATCAGCGCCGCCAGCGATGCGAAAGACATGGGCTGGCTGGATCAGGCGCTGAGTCTGGCTCTTGGCCAGCCTGAAACCCATGCTCAGACCTGGACGGCTGAGATGATGAAACGCACCCGCGAGTTCCAGCAAAAAATGCATCTGCATGTGGATGGCATTCCAGGGGAAGATACGCTGATGCAGTTAATGCGTGAAACCCATACCACGCCGAGCGTGTTGATTCAGGCCACGCATGCCACACCGGACGCCAACACGCAGGAGAAGCATTCCTAATGTCTACCATCTGTCTTGCGGCTCAGCGCAGCTACACCACCGGAGAGGCGGTCTGGTTTTCGTACCGCCTCCCCAGCCTGAGAAAAATTTGCGATCATACCTTTTTATGGGTATTGGGTTTGTGCGCCCTGGTCATGGCAGGGCTGTACGCGCATATTTACTGGAATTTGCGCCACCCGGCCCCTGAACCGGTAAAAGCGAGCGTCGCTAAACCGGAAACGCAGCTTTCCGATATGCATTATGTGTACGTGAGTAAACCGTTCCCGCATCCGCATCCTAAACCGGCGCCGGTACGGGAAGAGATGCCGCCCATGCAGGATCTGCCGATAAGCACCGATGATGCTGACTGGCAGCAGGCCCCTGACAGCACCGTGCCGCAGGATGTCGGGCACGATACGTCGCGTGATACCCTGCCGGGAACCGAGGCGCACAAAAACGCCACCGCGTCGTCGGGTAGTGAAGATGCTTCGTTAGCCGAATTGTTTAAGCAGGCGTTAAAAGAACAAGAGCAGGATTATTCTCAAGGCAAAATTCCCGCGCCGCCGGTTGACGAAACGCAGGATCAATCACAAAGCAGTTTGTTGCATAACGATAACGTCCAGTCTCCTTTGAGTAAAAAAGGAGACCGGCTGGAGTAGTTAATATTTTTCAGGCAGCGTAGTGAGGTTAAGCAGACGACCTTTCTCCACCACAATATATTGACCTTTTTTCAGGTCGGAGAGGATTTTAATAATGGTACTGCGGGCCAGATTGGTATATTCCTGAATATAGTCATAGATATTAATATCGCGCTGTTGGTGAACAATCAGCTCATTAATTTCGTAGAGGAATTCGCGGACCACAGAATAGGCGCTACGGGCGACCAGAACATCATCGCGTTTGCTCAGCAGGCAGATGTACCAGGAGAGCACTTTGGTCAATTCAGGCCACAGATTTTTCTCGGTCATAAGCTGCGCGAAGGCCTCTTTTTTGATGCTGCGTACCACGGTATTTGCGCGGACCAGGCCGTACATATGGGCTGACTGATAGAAAATAGCGGACAGGCCAAACACGCACTGTCCGGTGACGGTAAACATGCAGAGTTCGTCTGATTCACGACGGAATTCGACTTCGCCGCTGACGATAATATGAATATACTGAGAGTCAGCCGTGGAAATTTTCTGCCATTTCTTTAAGGTTTTCTCTTCAAAACCTTCAGTGGCAGAAATAATGGCTTCCATTTCAGGTTGTGGACGTAATTTTTTACCGTAAATGCTTAACATTGTTATACCCATTTAAGATTAGATTTATTAGACATAGCATGGCCGCGGTATTAAAACCGAAAAACCAACAATCTTTTCCTGTTGAAAGGCTCAAGGAGAAAATAAGAATGCCTGCCGCCAGCAATATTTTTTTGATTTACTTAGCAAGCTATGTGTCTATCTTAAATCCGGATAATTTTAAGTCAATTTACTAAAAATGAATTGAGTTTGTACTTAAGATTAATCTCAAGCACAAATAAGGGGAAAACGCGCATTCGGGCGCAAACCGAAGGTTTACCCTTGCCCGTATTTCTCTAAAAGGGCTTCTGCAATGGCCATCGTTTCCACATCCGCGACGCCGTTCCATACCTGCGGGCGATAGTGCATCTGGAAGGCGGTGATAACGCGTTGCTGCTGCTGATCCGTGGCGTTGTCCGGCACCTCATAGCCATAGCGCATCAGCAGATCGAGCAGGGCTGCACGATCTACCTCCTGATAGCGCGGACGACCATTGATATAGAAGTTCACGCGCCCGGCATCGGGCCAGGCCCCAATCCCCTGCTTCGCCAGCGCCTGCCAGGGAAACAGCGGGCCGGGATCGTCCTTACGCTGGGGCGCGATATCAGCATGCGCCACCACATTCTGCGGTTTAATGTCGTACCGGGCGATAATGTCTTTCGCCAGCGGGATAAGCGCCGCGATTTGCGCGGGCTCAAACGGGGCGAAAACTTTCACACCGTCGCGCTTCTGCCAGCCGCGGTTCTCCAGCTCAATGCCGACAGACGTGTCGTTGATGCGGTTGGTGCCGCGCCAGAAGCTGATGCCCGCATGCCAGGCCAGCTCGCTCTCCGGCACCAGCTGCCAGATGCGCGGCTTCCCGTCCGGCGTCGGCGGTTTTGCGGGGATGAGATAGTGGGAGCTGACGTTTTTGTCCGTCAGCGTGGCCAGCGAGGTGTCGAAGTCGTCGGCGGTGTAGTGGATCACCAGCACCTTTATGCGCGGGTAGGCCGCCTGCGCCTGATGGCGGGTATCCAGCTCGTAGGCACCTTTATCAACAATGCCTTTTTCCTGGACGCATCCTGCCAGCAACATCGCCAGCAGGAGCGTTGAAAGCGAGCGCTTCATCGACGGGTTTTCACCGCCGTGCCGCTTACGCTCACCATCAGCATGCTCGAATCTTTGCCGACGGTTTCATAATCAATATCGATTCCTACAACGGCATCTGCACCCAGCGCTTTGGCCTGCTCGCCCAGCTCCTTAAACGCAATTTCGCGCGCTTTACGCAGCTCTTTTTCGTACGCGCCAGAGCGTCCACCGACGATGTCACGAATCCCGGCAAAGAAATCCCGGAAAATGTTCGCGCCCAGAATCGCTTCGCCGGTGACCACGCCGCAATACTCGGTAATGGTCTGTCCTTCCAGGGTTGGCGTTGTTGAAAACTGCATACTTTCTCTCCTTCTTTAGCGTTCAATGCGTTAGCAACAGCATTATCGGTTCGTTACGCTATGATTGAAAGGATAGTTAATAAATAAGGAAATCAACATGCGCTACTCTGCTTTAACACTTTTAGTGCCCTGCGCGCTGGTGCTCAGCGCCTGTACTACCACGGTCACGCCAGCCTTTAAGGATATCGGTACCCGCAGCGGCCCCTGCATAGACGGCGGCCCGGATACCGTGGCGCAACAGTTCTATGATTACCGCATTCAGCATCGCGGAAATGATCTCACCGCCCTGCGCCCGTACCTGAGCGATAATCTTGCAAAACTGCTCAACGATGCCACTCGCGATCCGCAGCATAACGCCCTGCTGAAATCCGATCCGTTCTCCAGCCGCACCACGCTGCCGGACAGCGCCGAGGTGGCCAGCGCGTCAACCATCCCGAACACCGATGCGCGGAACATTCCGCTGCGCGTGAAGCTGACCCAGGGAACCCAAACCTGGCAGGACGAAGTGCTGATGATCCGTGAAGGCCAGTGCTGGGCGGTGGACGATGTGCGCTATATCGGCGGCAGCGTTCATGCCCCGGCCGGCACGCTGCGCCAGTCGATTGAGAACCGCTAGATCACTAGTGATAAAAATGTTACCCCCGTAAAATGTCCGGCATTTCACGCGGAATGCCGACATTTATACTCGCCGACCTTGCCGTTCGCTATTTTGTGCTATGTTTAAGAGGAAATGCGGGTTATATTTAACTTTTAACGCAGAAATATTGCATAACTATTCTGTCAACGGTACTATCTGCGGCCTCAATTGCTATAGATTGCCTGGATGAGTAAAGACTGCCCCGATGAGTATTAAACTAAACGGCATTAACTGCTTCTACGGCGCACACCAGGCGCTGTTTGACATCACGCTGAACTGCCCTGAAGGCGAAACGCTGGTTTTACTTGGCCCAAGCGGTGCAGGCAAAAGCTCCCTTCTGCGCGTCCTTAATCTGCTTGAAATGCCCCGTTCCGGTACGCTGGCTATCGCCGGTAACCATTTTGATTTCGCGAAAACCCCGTCAGATAAAGCTATACGCGAACTGCGTCAAAACGTCGGCATGGTCTTCCAGCAATACAATCTCTGGCCGCACCTGACGGTGCTGCAAAACCTGATTGAAGCCCCGTGCCGCGTGCTGGGGTTAAGCAAAGATCAGGCCATCGCGCGTGCTGAAAAGCTGCTGGAGCGTCTGCGCCTTAAGCCCTACAGCGACCGCTATCCGCTGCACCTCTCTGGGGGTCAGCAGCAGCGCGTGGCGATTGCCCGCGCGCTGATGATGGAGCCCGCGGTACTGCTGTTTGATGAGCCGACCGCGGCGCTGGACCCGGAAATCACCGCCCAGATCGTCAGCATCATTCGCGAGCTGGCGGAAACCAATATTACGCAGGTCATTGTTACCCACGAAGTGGAAGTGGCGCGTAAAACCGCCAGCCGTGTGGTCTACATGGAAAACGGGTATATCGTTGAGCAAGGTGACGCGAGCTGCTTCGCGAACCCGCAAACCGATGCCTTCAAAAACTATTTATCTCATTGATTGTGTCAGGGGAAATATAATGAAAAAAGTATTACTTGCCGTGCTGCTTGCTGGCGTTACCCTTTCCGCTACCGCAGCTCAGACTATTCGTTTCGCCACGGAAGCCTCTTACCCTCCGTTTGAATCCATTGATGCGAACAACAAAATTGTTGGCTTCGACGTAGACCTGGCAAACGCCCTGTGTAAAGAGATCGACGCAACCTGTACCTTCAGCAATCAGGCGTTCGACAGCCTGATCCCAAGCCTGAAGTTCCGCCGTATTGACGCCGTCATGGCCGGTATGGACATCACTCCTGAGCGCGAAAAGCAGGTGCTGTTCACCACCCCTTACTATGACAACTCCGCCCTGTTTATTGGTCAGAAAGGTAAATTCACCTCTGTCGATCAGCTGAAAGGTAAGAAAGTCGGCGTGCAGAACGGCACCACGCACCAGAAGTTCATCATGGATAAACATCCGGAAATCACCACCGTTCCGTACGACAGCTACCAGAACGCGAAGCTGGATCTGCAGAATGGCCGTATCGACGGCGTATTTGGTGATACCGCTGTCGTGACCGAGTGGCTGAAAGCCAACGACAAACTGGCGCCAGTGGGCGACAAAGTGACCGATAAAGATTACTTCGGTACCGGTCTGGGGATTGCCGTTCGTCAGGGCAACACCGAGCTGCAGCAGAAATTCAACGCTGCGCTGGAAAAAGTGAAGAAAGACGGCACCTACGAAACCATCTACAAAAAATGGTTCCAGAAGTAATTCCTGATGAATGAAATTTTTCCTTTAGCAAGCGCCGCCGGGATGACCGTCGGCCTTGCCGTTTGCGCACTGATTATCGGCCTGGTGCTGGCGATGTTCTTTGCGGTGTGGGAATCAGCAAAATGGTTCCCCGTCGCCTGGGCGGGCTCCGCGCTGGTCACCGTACTGCGTGGGCTACCGGAAATTCTGGTGGTCCTGTTCATCTATTTCGGCTCCTCACAGCTGCTGCTCACGCTGTCGGACGGCTTCACCCTCAATCTTGGCTTTGCGCAGATCCCGGTGCAGATGCAGATTGACAACTTTGACGTCAGCCCGTTCCTGTGCGGCGTGATTGCCCTCTCCCTGCTCTACTCCGCGTACGCGTCGCAAACCCTGCGCGGTGCGCTGAAAGCGGTACCGCAGGGGCAGTGGGAATCCGGTCAGGCGCTGGGCATGTCGAAAGCAGCGATCTTCTTCCGTCTGGTGATGCCGCAGATGTGGCGTCATGCTCTTCCGGGACTGGGTAACCAGTGGCTGGTGTTGCTGAAAGATACCGCGTTGGTGAGCCTCATCAGCGTGAACGATTTAATGCTGCAGACCAAAAGTATCGCCACCCGTACCCAGGAGCCGTTTACCTGGTACATCGTGGCGGCGGCGATCTACCTGGTGATCACGTTGCTGAGTCAGTACATCCTCAAGCGCATCGACCTGCGTGCAACGCGTTTTGAACGGAGACCGGGCTGATGCTTGACTACTTACCCGAGCTGATGAAGGGGCTGCACACCAGCCTGACGCTGACCGTGGCGTCCATCGTCGTGGCGCTGATCCTGGCGCTGATCTTCACCATCATCCTGACGCTGAAAACGCCGGTGCTGGTGTGGATCGTGCGTGCCTATATCACCCTGTTTACCGGCACGCCGCTGCTGGTGCAGATCTTCCTGATTTACTATGGCCCGGGCCAGTTCCCGTCGCTGCAGGAGTATCCGGTTATCTGGCATCTGCTCTCTGAGCCGTGGCTGTGTGCCTTGATTGCGCTCTCACTAAACAGTGCGGCCTATACTACCCAACTGTTCTACGGGGCGATCCGCGCCATCCCGGAAGGACAATGGCAGTCATGCGGGGCGCTGGGCATGAGCAAGAAAGACACGCTGGCGATCCTGCTGCCGTACGCCTTCAAGCGCGCGCTCTCTTCCTATTCCAACGAAGTGGTGCTGGTGTTCAAGAGTACTTCTCTGGCCTACACCATCACGCTGATGGAAGTGATGGGCCACGGACAGCTGCTGTACGGACGCACCTACGACGTCATGGTGTTTGGTGCGGCGGGGCTGGTGTATCTGGTGGTCAACGGTCTGTTGACGCTGATGATGCGCCTGATCGAGCGTAAAGCGCTGGCTTTTGAGCGCAGAAATTAACCTGGAAAATGCATAAATCTGTATATCAAAGGCGGGTAACCTGATGGGTTATCCGCTTTTTTTTGTGTGAGATATAATATTTAATCATATTTATTGCATATAAATTCATTAACTGGCATTGTACATCCATGCCGCAGACACGGCGCATAATGACAAGATAGACAGACGGGAGCATTACAATGAAAAAGTTAGTTCTGGCCGCATTACTGGCAACCTTCGCCGCTGGCGCATCCGCCGCAGACAAAATCAATTTCGGCGTTTCCGCCACCTATCCGCCGTTTGAATCGCTGGATGCCAGCAACCAGATCGTCGGTTTTGACATCGATCTGGCGAAAGCGCTGTGCAAACAAATGCAGGCCGACTGCACCTTTACCAACCATGCCTTCGACAGCCTGATCCCGTCGCTGAAATTCAAGAAATACGACGCGGTGATCTCCGGGATGGACATCACGCCAGAGCGCAGCAAGCAGGTCTCCTTCACCGACCCGTACTACGCGAACTCTGCGGTGGTGATTGCGAAGAAAGGCGCGTACACCTCATTCGACCAGCTGAAAGGCAAACGCATCGGGATGGAAAACGGCACCACGCACCAGAAATACCTGCAGGACAAACATCCTGAAGTGAAAACCGTGGCCTATGACAGTTACCAGAATGCGATTATCGACCTGAAAAACGGCCGCATCGACGGTGTGTTCGGCGATACCGCGGTGGTGAACGAATGGCTGAAAACCAATCCGCAGCTGGGGACCGCAACCGAGAAGGTGACCGATCCACAGTACTTCGGCACGGGTCTGGGCATCGCGGTACGTCCGGATAATAAAGCCCTGCTGGAAAAACTGAACGGTGCACTGAAAGCGATTAAAGCCGACGGTACGTATCAGAAAATCAGCGACCAGTGGTTCCCGCAGTAATGGTTTTTGCCGGGTGACGGCTGCGCCTTACCCGGCCTACGGGGGGAGTTCCAGGCCGGGTAAGCGCAGCGCCACCCGGCACTCTCTCACAACGGCACAAAGAACCTGAACCGCGCCCCGCTCGCCGACTCCATCAGCCTGATCCCGCCGCCGTGCAGTTCCAGCATTCGATTAACAATCAGCAGCCCTAATCCACCGCGATCCTCACGCGACGCCTGGGTCGTCAATGCCGACGGCCGCTGGAACAGATCGTCTCGCAGCGCGGCATCGACGCCCGTTCCGCTGTCTGCCACTTCGACCTGAAGCTGTTCATTCTCCTGCCAGACCGCCAGACGAATTTCCCCGCCGGTCGGCGTATGGCGCATTGCGTTATCGAGCAGGTTGGTCACCACGCGCTCGATCATCGACACATCGGCAAACACCAGCGGCAGCGGTCCCGGCACGTCAATATGCAGATTCACCTCGCGCGTGCGGGCGGTGAGCTCAAACTTCTGCGCCACGTCGGAAATCAGCTCTCCCATCGCGAAACGCTCGCGCTGCGGCTTAATGCCGCCGTGCTCAAGGCGCGCCAGCTCGAAAAGCTGCTGGGAAAGATGTCGTACCTTTTGTCCCTGACGCAGCGCGGTGGCGAGATACTGCTGGTGCTCCTGCGGCGTCAGGGTGGCGGATTTGAGCGACAGGGTTTCAAGATAGCCCAGCAGCGAGGTCAGCGGCGTGCGAAGATCGTGCGAAATGTTGGCGATAAACTCCCGGCGCTGGCGATCGCTGTCGGCCAGCTGGTCCCACTGGCGGGTAATTTTCCGCGCCAGCTCGATGAAACTGTTGCGCAGGAGCGCCACTTCGTCATTGGCCGCGGCATCCGGCGGCTGTGCTGCGAGCAGCCTGATTGCGCTAATGCTGTCCTGCTCCAGGCCGGTGACCTCTTCCGTCAGGCGCTTAACCGGACGCGTCACCCAGTACCAGACCAGCAGTCCCGCCAGCAGGCCAAACAGCGCGACCCACAGCAATGACCAGAGCACCGTGCTCCAGAGCGCCTTATGCCAGGCCATTTCCGCCAGCGCGTTCGACTCCTCGCCCTGCAAAATGATGTACAGATAGCCCTTAAGCTCGCCGTCCTGCCGCAGCGGCGTGGCGCTGAACACTTTTTTATTTTGACTGCGCGGGTCGTCGCCCAGTACCGGTATGGCGGTACCGCTCAGGAAGGTCTGAATCGGTGCCAGGTCGATTTTTTGCCGCTGAATATGGCCCGGCGGTGCGGCATCGGCCAGGATTTCGCCGTCCGGCGAGATAACGTACAGTTCAACGCTCGGGTTGAAGGTCATCAGCCGGTCGAACAGCGGCTTCAGCGCGGTGCGGTCAACTCTGCCCTGCGCGTCCAGAATCGGTTCCCGCTGGACGATCTGCTGCGCCAGGCCGCCTGACAACCGCTGCACCATCGCGTTGCCGTACTGCATACTGCTGTAGAGCTGTACCGCGCAGGCGACGGTAGCGCAGAGCATCATCAGCAGGACAAACAGCAGCGTCAGGCGCTGGCTCAGGCTAAAGCGGCGCATCATGGTTTGGCTCCGCAAATTTATAGCCCTTGCCCCAGACGGTGCGAATTATCTCCGGCTCGGCGGCGTCCTTCTCAATCTTGATGCGCAGGCGGTTGATATGGGTGTTGACGGTGTGCTCATAGCCCTCGTGCTGATAGCCCCACACCTGCTCCAGCAGTGCCAGACGGGAAAACACCTCGCCAGGATGGCGGGCGAAGAAGTACAGCAGTTCGAATTCGCGCGGGGTGAGATCCACCACCTGGCCGTGAAGCAGCACGCTGCGCGCCAGAGGATCGATCGTCAGGCCATGGGCCTGGATTTGCCCGTCAGCCTGCGCCTGCCCCATCGCCTGCTGGCGGCGGAACAGCGCTTTGATGCGGGCAATCAGTTCCTGCACTGAAAAGGGTTTTGCCAGATAATCATCGGCGCCGGTTTCCAGCCCGGTGATGCGGTCGGTTTCGCTGCTGCGGGCGCTGATGATGATCACCGGCAGGTAGCGGGTCATCTGGCGGATGCGGCGGCAAATCTCCAGACCGTCAACGTTGGGCAGCATCAGGTCGAGGATCACCGCATCCCAGGTCTGGGCTTCAAGACGCTGTAAGGCGTTGCCCCCGTCGGGCTCGTGGGTGATGGCGTAGCCTTCGTCTTCTAAATTGAGTCGCAGAAGCGCCGCGATATCGTGGTCGTCTTCCACCAGCAGGATCTGCTTCATGGGTAAGCCTGTATTCATGTCTTATGACGTAAGCTTACCTGATTTCGCCGGGATGAAGAGTTCACATTTTGTTGAACATTTGAAGGCAAACCAACCATACAAACCGGTCCCCTCTGTATTTTCTGAAGCAGCCTCGCAGGATTTAACTTATCCTTGCTACCCCTCTTTTTATTAAGGTTTTACAGGCGTATGTTCATCTCACACCAGCAAAATCTGGTGCCGGGATTGGCATCCTGCATAACATACTGACGGCGTGATACTTTTTTTACGCTGTGCGTCCGGTTACACTTCAATGGTGAGTCGGACGAGGGCGCTGAAAAGCGCGCCGGTTCTCAGTATGTCCGGTTATGCCAACCTCGTCCGACTCCGCCACCAAAGAAAATTGGCATTTTCAGTGGCGGTGACAAACCAACATACTGAGGATGTTTATATGTCTATTGTCTCGTCTTTTTCAGACACACTTCTCACACTTCCTGTTCATCACAATACCGATTTCACCGATCTGGCCGACAACTGCCAGCGCTACTGCGAAGCGCTGGTTGAAGAAACCGACCCTGCCAGAAAAATCGCGCTCTGTAGCCGCCTCGCCGCCTGTCTTGCCTTGCTCCGCCCGATGCTGCTGGAGCCTGTGCCGGAGCATTTGTATGAACGATTAACGGTGGATGTTTTCCCGGAAAGCGAACCCGCGTTCAACGCAGAGCCTGATCAATTGTGCCGTTACTGTGAGGAGATTACGCAACTCTTAATTGGGGGAGTACTTGCGCCGGAGTCAGCCCGCGTGATGGGTGATCTGCTCTTTGAGCTGACAGGCTATTTTGCCGACCAGCTGAAAGCGCCACGCTGGCTAAATACAGAGGCGGGAGTCGCATTACTGGGCTGAGCAAACAAAGCCGGGTGGCGGCTACGCCTTACCCGGCCTACTCCAGATTGTAGGCCCGGTAAGCGCAGCGCCACCGGGCGATGTTTAGGATTAGCGCGTTTTCACCAACAACGTCAGCACTTCATAATGCGCGGTATGCGGGAACATATCGAAAAGCTGCACGCGTGCAATGCGATAGCCCGGCAGTTGAGCGATGTCTTTCGCCATGGTCTGTGCGTTACAGCTTGAATAGACGATGTATTCCGGCGCCATCTGGCTCAGGTAGTCGCACAGGGATTTGCCAATCCCACGACGCGGCGGATTAACCAGCACCAGCTCCGGCACGTTGCCCTGCCCGGTCGCGAACTGCGTGGAGTCCAGCGCCTGAAAGTGCAGATTGGTTAACCCCAACTCGGCGGCGGACTGCTTTGCGCAGGCAATCGCTTCGGCGGAGATCTCAATGCCGGTGAGCTGCATCTCCGGCGTGGCGCAGTGCAGGCCAAAACCGCCCACGCCGCAGAACAGGTCCCACATATGATGGATGTTTAACGCGCGCACCCAGTCGCGGGCGGTGGCGTACAGGCTGCTTGCCACGGTCGGGTTGGTCTGGAAGAAGCTTTGCGGGCGGATCCACAGCGGCACGTCGTTGAAGCTCTCCGCCAGCGCGTGCTGGTCGGTGAAGAAAACCTCTTTCTCCCCTTCCATGATCGCCATATGCACCGGCTGAATGTTTGCGGTAATCACCTTTAACTGAGGAAGCTGTTCCTGCAGCCACGGCAGCGCCGCGCGCAGCTGCTCCAGCTTGGCTTCCGAGCGCAGCACGAAGCGCAGCATCATCCCGCCGTCGATCTGGCTTTCCGTCAGGAGAAGGTACTTCAGCTCGCCGCGCCTGCGGGCAACGTTGTAAGGCGTTAACCCCGCGCGAGCGATAAACGGTTTCAGTGCGGCAAAGACCGGCTCAAACGAGGCGGGATAGAGCGGGCAGTCGGTTAAGTCTTCCGGCGTGCCGTCGCGGTGCAGCATCCCCAGCAGCGGTTTTTCAACGCTGCCGCTGACCACCATTTTGGCTTTGTTGCGAAAGCCCTGCTCCGGGCCGCTGACGGGTGCGCACCACTCGCCCACCGCGTGCGCTGCCAGCAGCTGTTGCAGGTCGGCCATTTTGGCGGTGAGTTGTTGAGAAACCGGCTGTTCTATCCACTGACAGGAGCGGCAGCGTCCGGCGTCATAGAGTGCGCACTGCATATGAAAACCTTAAGGAAAACGAGGGCTGCGATTATACACATTATTGCAGTCGGAAGAACCGTCGACTGGACGCCGGAACGAAAAGCAGGCAGAGCACCAGCATATCCGGCAGTTTTTGCATGACCAGCGCATGGAAAATCTCACGTCGCGACTCACCCGGAATGCTGAACAGCTCAGGATAGCCATAGCCCAGCGAGGCGGCCCACAGATAGCTGGCGGCGGTCACCTGCGTGAGCAGATAGACCCAGCGCGCCCAGTTTCGCCCTTTGACCAGCGAAAACGCGCAGTAGATCTCGATAAACACCAGCACCAGGCTGCTTAAAAAGACCAGCGTCAGATTCCACGTCTGCACGCTGCGGTGAATGAATTCCCCGATGCCGCGCACGCCCAGCGTATTCAAAATCATCAGCACGTCCAGGCAGCGGATCATAATAATGGCGAGCGCCGCCACCTGAACCAGCGCAGGAACGTTAGGACGAGCGTGCGTAATACGTGATTTTTTTACTAATCCCAATGTTTTACTTCCCTGAAAAACAGTGCCGCGTCATGCGCGGCACATCACCGGAAATTTTAAATCCTTCAGCCGCGTCTTGCACGCTGGATATCGCGCACGCGCTGTTTTTCCGCGCGCGCCATCAAATACCAGGCGATAAATCCGACAATTCCGACCACGCCGAGGATGATAGAGGCCAGAGCATTGATCTCCGGGTTCACCCCCATGCGCACGCTGGAGAAGACCAGCATCGGCAGCGTCGTCGCGCCCGGCCCTGAGACAAAGCTGGCGATAACCAGATCGTCGAGGGAGAGCGTGAACGCCAGCAGCCAGCCGGAGATCACCGCCGGCATAATCATCGGCAGGGTAATGATGAAAAAGACCTTTAGCGGCGTGGCGCCGAGATCCATCGCCGCCTCTTCAATGGAGCGGTCCAGCTCGCGCAGGCGCGAGGAGATCACCACCGCCACATACGCGGTACAGAAGGTGACGTGCGCCAGCCAGATGGTGAGCATGCCGCGATCCGCCGGCCAGCCGATGGCGTGCGCCAGGGCCACGAACAGCAGCAGCAGCGACAGGCCGGTGATGACGTCCGGCATCACCAGCGGGGCAGTGATCATAAAGGCGAAACCGTTTGAGCCGCGAAAACGCCCGAAGCGCACCATCACCAGCGCGGCGATGGTGCCCAGAACGCAGGCCATCGTGGCCGCCAGCGCGGCAATGGTCAGGCTCAGCCCCACCGCGCTCATCATTGCGTCGTCGTGGAACAGTTCGCTGTACCAGCGCGTCGACCAGCCCGCCCAGACCGTCACCAGTTTGGAACTGTTGAACGAGTAGATCACCAGCATCAGCATCGGCGCATACAGGAAGGTGAAGCCGATAACGAGGATCAGAATGCGCCACGGGGAGCGTACTACCGGTAAGTTGTTCATCCGCGATCTCCCATCTGTTTCTGCTGATGCTTATGGAACCACATGATCGGGACGATCAGCAGCAGGAGCATGATAATCGCCACCGCCGACGCCACCGGCCAGTCGCGGTTATTGAAGAACTCCTGCCACAGCACGCGGCCAATCATGATGCTGTCCGGCCCGCCGAGCAGTTCCGGGATCACAAACTCTCCGACCGCCGGAATAAACACCAGCATCGACCCGGCAATGATTCCGCCTTTGGTCAGCGGGACAATCACGCTGAAGAAGGTCTTCAGCGGACGCGCGCCGAGATCGAGCGAGGCTTCCACCAGCGAGTAGTCAATCCGCGTCAGGGCGGTGTAAATCGGCAGCACCATAAACGGCAGATAGGCATACACAATGCCGATATAGACCGCTAGGTTGGTGTGCAGGATGGTCAGCGGCTGATCGATAACCCCAAGCCACATCAGAAAATTATTTAGCACCCCGTTGTTTTTCAGGATCCCCATCCACGCGTAAACGCGTATCAGAAACGATGTCCACGACGGCAGGATCACCAGCAGCAGCAGGATGTTACGCGTCGACGGCTTGCTGTGCGCCACGGCCCACGCCAGCGGGTAGCCCATCACCAGACAGCAGAGCGTCGAGATCGCCGCCACCTGCAGAGACTGCAGATAGGCTTCGAAATAGAGCGGATCCTCGGTGAGCTGGAGGAAGTTGCCCAGATTCAGCGTCAGCGTCAGTTGCCCGTCGGCCCACTCCCACAGATCGGTATACGGCGGGATCGCCCGCGCCATCTCCGCCAGGCTGATCTTAAAGACGATCAGGAACGGCAGCAGGAACAGCAGGATCAGCCACACGTAAGGCATGGCGATTACAAGCTTGCGCCCGTGGTTCATCTTAAGGCGCGTCAGCCAGTGGGCAAAGCCGCCCGGTTTTTTGACGCGGGCTGGAGGTTCAAGTGTGCTCATGATCGCTCCTTATACCGTCAGCACGACGCAACTGTCCGCGTCCCAGCACAGGCGCACTTCGTCGCCCCAGGTCGGCTGCCCCTTGCGGTAGCGATGTTCGTTCTGTAGCTGCGCGCTGAGCATCTGTCCGCTTTTCAGGCGCACGTGGTAAATGGAGAGATCGCCCAGATAGGCAATGTGCACCACTTCCCCGACGGCAAAGTTATAGCCATCGGCAGGCGGATCGTCACAGAGCATGATCTTCTCCGGGCGCAGCGCCACGTAGACCGGCACGTTATCCACCACCGAGCTGTCAGGATCGACCTTAAGCGGATGCTGCAGCCCCGGCGATTCGATGACCAGACCATCCTCCTGACGATCCTTCAGCAGCCCTTCGAAGACGTTAACCGAGCCGATGAACTCCGCGCTGTAGCGGGTGGTCGGATGCTCGTAAATCTCTTCCGGCTCGCCAATCTGCACGAACTTCCCGCGGTTCATGATCGCGATACGCCCGGCCATGGTCATGGCCTCTTCCTGGTCATGGGTGACCATCACGCAGGTCACCCCCACGCGCTCGAGGATATCGACCACTTCGAGCTGCATACGGTCGCGCAGCTTTTTGTCCAGCGCGCCCATCGGCTCGTCGAGCAGCAGCAGTTTCGGGCGTTTCGCCAGGCTTCTCGCCAGCGCCACGCGCTGACGCTGGCCGCCGGAGAGCTGGTGCGGCTTCCGCTTCGCGAACTCCTGCATATGCACCAGGCTCAGCATTTCGGCCACGCGCGCGGTGATTTCGGCTTTCGGCAGCTTGTCCTGCTTCAGGCCAAAGGCGATGTTTTGCTCCACCGTCATGTGCGGAAACAGCGCGTAAGACTGGAACATCATATTAATCGGGCGCTGATACGGCGGCACGCTGGAGAGATCCACACCATCGAGCATGATTTGCCCGGCGGTGGGCTGTTCAAAACCGGCCAGCATACGCAGCAGGGTCGATTTACCGCAGCCCGATGCGCCCAGTAGCGCGAATATTTCGCCTTTATAGATAGTCAGGCTGACGTCGTCCACGGCATGCTGGCCATCGAAAGATTTGGTGAGGTTACGAATTTCAAGAAGCGGGGTCAGCGCTTTACGGACTTTCGCCTGCGGGCGGGGGATCGCGTCATTCACGGGGTGCTCTCCGGTAGAGATCAAATCATGGTGCAGGCGCACCAGAACGGTGCGCCTGTTGCCGGGGGCGCTAACGCTTGCCCGGCCTACGACTCACGGTAACTTATTTACCGCTCTTCACCTTGGTCCACGCGCGGGTACGTACGCGGTCAATTTTTGGATCCTGAACCTTCAGGGTGAACAGCTTGGCGAACACGTCCGCTGGCGGATAGATTGCCGGGTTACTGCGGATCGCTTCGCTCACCAGCGGCACGGAGGCCTTGTTACCGTTGGCGTAGTAAACGTGGTCGCTGATGTGGGCAATCACCTCAGGACGCATCAGGTAATTCAGGAACTGGTAGGCTTCGTCTTTGTTTTTCGCGTCAGCCGGCATGGCGAAGACGTCAAAGAAGGCCAGCGCCCCCTCTTTCGGAATGAAGTAGGACACATTCACACCGTTTTTCGCCTCTTTCGCGCGGTTCGCCGCTTGCCACACGTCCCCTGCCCAGCCGATCGCCACGCAGATGTCGCCGTTCGCCAGGTCGTTGATGTACTGGGACGAGTGGAAGTAACGAATGTTTGGACGCAGCTTCAGCAGCAGATCGGTCGCCGGGCCGGTGTAATCATCGGCTTTATTGCTGTTCGGGTCTTTGCCCAGGTAGTTCAGCACGGTGGCGAAAATCTCTTCCGGCGCATCGAGGAAGGAGACGCCGCAGCTTTTCAGCTTCTCAAGGTTTTCCGGCTTCAGCACCACGTCCCAGCTGTCCAGCTTAACGTCCGGGCCCAGCGCGGCTTTGACTTTATCCACGTTATAGCCGATACCGGTGGTCGCCCACAGGTAAGGCATGGCGTATTTGTTGTCCGGGTCGTGCTTCGCCACCAGCTTCAGCACTTCCGGATCGAGGTTTTTCCAGTTCGATAACTTGCTCTTGTCCAGCGGCTGGAAGACGCCCGCCGTCAGCTGACGTTCCAGGAAGCTTGCGGAAGGTACGACCAGGTCAAAACCGGTGCTGCCTGCCATCAGCTTTCCTTCCAGCACTTCGTTGGAATCGAAAACGTCATAGACCACTTTAATGCCGGTCTCTTTTTCAAAATTAGCGACCGTGTCCGGCGCAATATAGTCAGACCAGTTGTATACGTGCAGCGTTTTTTGTTCCGCAGCGAGCGTGCCGGCAGAGACGGCCATCAGAGCACCCGCAACCAGACCCGATAACCATTTTTTATTCAAGGCGATCATAGTGTTATTCCTTCTGAAAGCTCGTTAACAAACGAACTAAACTGTGCAATCTGGATATATGCAAAAATCATGCATAGTTTGTCGCTCTGCTCAAAATAAAAAGAAACCTCTTTACCCGGCAGGATCCGCTCGCTTTTTTAAGCATCGCAAGAATAACTGTAGCCCGTGTCTCCGGCTATAGCCCAGACGAAAAAACGCCTTTTATCAATTTTTTATGCAGGTTAAGTCTACGTGATAAGCCGAAATGGCCTTGAGGGAGGTGAAAAATTCTTTAAAGAAAGGTTAAAGGCAGCAGAAAAAATGGCCTTCTGCAGCCGCTATGGCAGCGACTGCGCAAAAGTCAGACAGGCTTAGTGAAGAAAATTGGGAGATGCATCATTATTCTCAGCATCGTCTTCCGCGCTATACAGCAGATGATGTGCATTGGCTTCCATCATAACCATGGAAATTTGCTCTTCGCTCAGGCGCATAAACCAGGCGAACTGCTTGAACGACAGCCCCGCCCCGGAGAATAAAGACTGGCAAACGACCAGTTTTGGCAGATTATCGTCCTGTATATCGAGAAATGCTTTCACCGTCAAAGAACTGGCGTTGATAGCCGAGAGATCGGAGGCCAGCGCCAGCAGCGCAGAAGGCTTCACTTCGGCCAGCGCGGAAAAAAGGATCACGTCGTTAATCAGATCGATTTTGGCATCGAAAATGCCGTCGAAATTCTGCATATGAGGCAGATGCAGCGCCTGGCAGGAATCACATTCGAAGAAGGTGATCCCGGCATCATCAAGCCATTGACGTAACGTATCCAGTGTAGGTACGACCTGTAAATCCATCGCTTTGCAGCCTCTTTAGTAAAAACTTCGCATAGGGTACTCAAAAAGCGCCCGGTAATCCATTTAACCGCCCGTTTTCAGACAGTAACCCGGCGTGGCATGACGCTCGATCCATGAGATCATTTTACCTGCAATATCGACCCCTGTGGTTTTTTCCACACCTTCCAGCCCCGGGGAGGCGTTCACCTCCATCACCAGCGGCCCGCGCGTCGCGCGCAGAAGGTCCACGCCCGCTACGTCCAGCCCCAGGGTTTGCGCCGCTTTCACGGCTATTTCCCGTTCGCGTTCGCTAATATCGGCTACCCGCGCAACGCCGCCGCGGTGAAGGTTAGAGCGGAAATCGCCCTCTTTGGCCTGGCGCTCGATGGCCGCCACGACCTCGTTCCCCACCACGAAACAGCGAATGTCGCGCCCTTTCGCCTCTTCAATGTACTCCTGCACCAGAATGTGCGCATTCAGCCCGCGAAAGGCGTCGATCACGCTCTCCGCCGCCTGACGCGTTTCCGCTAACACCACGCCAATGCCCTGCGTGCCTTCCACCAGCTTGATCACCAGCGGCGCGCCGCCCACCATATCGATCAGATCGCTGGTGTCGTCCGGTGAATGGGCAATGCCCGTGACCGGAAGATCGATCCCCTGTCGTGCGAGCAGCTGCAGGGAGCGCAGCTTGTCGCGGGCGCGGGAAATGGCGACGGATTCGTTGAGCGGATAGCTGCCCAGCATCTCGAACTGGCGCAGCGCGGCGGTGCCGTAGTAGGTAATCTGGGAGCCGATGCGGGGGATCACCGCATCGAAGTGCGGCAGCTTGCGGCCTTTGTAGTGAATCGACGAGGCGGCGGGGTCGATGTTCATATAGCAGGACATCGGGTCGAGGATCTCAACCTGATGCCCGCGTTTCGCCGCCGCTTCTCGCAGGCGCTTACATGAATAGAGCGTTCCGTCCCGGGACAATATGGCAATTTTCACCCTGCACCTCTCTGAAGACATGGAAAAAGCCTGCATATCATATACGCAGGCAGGCGCAGGAGGAATGGACTATCGCGTTGCCCAGCCCTGCTTGTGCAGATACTCAAGAATAAACGGGCGGTTTTCTTTGATGATGGTGCGGCGAATATGATCCGTCCAGGTGTCGCGACGGTTATTGCTGCCGCGCGTCATGTAGTAGTTCGCCAGCTCTTCGTCGTATTGATTCAGGACATCCTGATCGACCGGCTGGTAATGGTTTTCATGCACCAGCATCGCGGCAGGAATGCGCGGCTTGAGATCCGGGTTGTCCGCCGGCCAGCCGAGGCAGAGGCCAAACAGCGGCAGCACGTGTTTTGGCAGCTTCAGCAGGTCGGTCACGCTTTGAATGTTGTTACGCAGCCCGCCGATATAGACACCGCCTAACCCCAGCGATTCCGCGGCCGTAAAGGCGTTTTGCGCCATCAGCGCGGTATCCACCACGCCCAGCAGCAGCTGTTCGGCCAGCCCCAGCTCGGCCTCAGGGCAGATCTGCAGGTGGCGGTTAAAGTCGGCGCAGAACACCCAGAACTCGGCTGCCTGAGCCACATGCTTCTGCCCGCCGGTGAGCGTCACCAGCTGTTCACGCATGGCTTTATCAGTAATGCGGATAATCGAGCTGCACTGCAAAAAGCTGGAGCTGGAGGTGGCTCTTGCGCTGTCAATAATCGCATTACGCTGCGCCTCGGTAATCGGCTCATCGGTAAAGTGGCGAATGGAGCGGTGGGACTGGAGCAGGTCTATGGTTGGCGTCATCTTGTCTCTCTTTAGTCTTGCTTAATACGTATGGCAGCCAGTATAGGCAATGATGTGCGCGGTGTAATTGGCGAAACATAGCTCATAGGTATTATAACGACAGGCGAAACCTTCTTTAATGACGGCGGGTTATGGGGCACTATACGTGTCATTCGCCGTCAGGCTTGTTTTTTGAGGAGAGAGAAATGTTTGCAGTAATTTTTGGTCGTCCAGGGTGCCCTTACTGTGTGCGCGCGAAAGAGCTGGCTGAGAAACTGACCGAAGAGCGCGATGACTTCAACTTCCGCTATGTGGACATCCACGCGGAAGGCATCACCAAGGCCGACCTGGAAAAAACCGTCGGTAAGCCGGTTGAAACCGTGCCGCAGATCTTCCTCGATCAGAAACACATCGGCGGTTGCACCGACTTTGAGGCCTACGCTAAAGAGCATCTGGGCCTGTTTGCCGAGCAGTAATGAAGAGACGCCCTCACCCTGAGGGCGTTTTTATTTGCGGTGCCGTCGGTGCTGAACCAGGCTGCGCACAAACAGGTAGCACAGCGCGCCAAGCGCGCACCAGAATACGCCGCTCAGCAACCACGCCAGCTCCTGCCAGAAACTCCGCGTTGAAATATACATCAGGCGCATCATCAGCAGACACAGTGGTGCAGCGAGCATGGCGCCGAGCAGCGGCTTCACCACCTCCCCTTTACGGGAGAGAAAACTGGCGGCAGCCCCCGGCAACGTGAAGAAGAGCAACCCCAGCTCAGGATGCCCGGACGCCCTGAACGCGCCCTTTACATTAAATGCGAGCGACATGCACACGACCGTGAACAGCAAAAAACAGCTGATCACCCCCGCCCAGTTTCGTTTCATATTCAAACTATCCTCCTGACTTATCTCTATCAAATACACATTCGTCGGGTAGACGCCCAGTCAGATAAAGCAGTGCGGCAATCCATGCCAAAGTACGCACAGGGTGATGCGATAATCAGTAGCTGTCAGTAGCTAATGCGATTAAACTACACGCCAGCTAATGTTTTAGGGAATAAAGCAGGAAACAGGGAGCGTTAGCGCTTTTCCCTGATCCAGAAAACAGTAGCCCAAAAAGTCCTTTCATTCAACAACTTACTGGTAAACAAGAAGTTAGCCTCCGTGAATATAAACGTCGCAGACTTGTTAAATGGGAATTACATCCTGTTATTATTTGTGGTACTGGCGCTGGGTCTTTGCCTGGGTAAATTGCGCCTGGGTTCGGTTCAACTCGGTAATTCCATTGGCGTTTTAGTCGTCTCCTTATTATTAGGCCAGCAGCACTTCAGCATTAACACGGACGCGCTGAACTTAGGTTTTATGCTGTTTATTTTTTGCGTTGGCGTAGAAGCGGGACCTAACTTTTTTTCAATTTTCTTCCGCGACGGCAAAAATTATCTGATGCTGGCGCTGGTGATGGTCGGCAGCGCGCTGCTGATCGCGTTAGGACTGGGCAAACTGTTTGGCTGGGATATCGGGCTTACGGCCGGTATGCTGGCCGGCTCTATGACGTCAACCCCCGTGCTCGTGGGCGCCGGTGATACCCTGCGCCATTCCGGCATGGCGGGCGCGAAGCTCTCTACCGCCCTCGACCATCTGAGCCTGGGCTATGCCCTGACCTATCTGATTGGTCTGGTGAGCCTAATCGTTGGCGCGCGCTACCTGCCAAAACTGCAGCACCAGGATCTGCAGACCAGCGCCCAGCAAATCGCCCGCGAGCGCGGTCTGGATACCGACTCCAAACGTAAAGTCTATCTCCCGGTTATCCGCGCCTACCGCGTCGGGCCGGAGCTGGTGGCATGGGCAGACGGCAAAAATCTTCGCGAACTGGGGATTTACCGCCAGACCGGCTGCTACATCGAACGTATCCGCCGCAACGGCATTCTGGCGAACCCGGACGGCGACGCGGTGCTGCAGATGGGCGACGACATCGCGCTGGTGGGTTACCCGGACGCCCACGCCCGTCTCGACCCGAGCTTCCGTAACGGCAAAGAGGTGTTCGACCGCGACCTGCTCGACATGCGCATCGTCACCGAAGAGATCGTGGTGAAAAACCATAACGCCGTGGGCCGCCGCCTGGCGCAGCTGAAGCTGACCGACCACGGCTGCTTCCTCAACCGGGTGATCCGCAGCCAGATTGAGATGCCCATCGACGATAACGTCGTGCTCAACAAAGGCGACGTGCTGCAGGTCAGCGGCGACGCGCGACGCGTAAAAACCGTTGCCGACCGCATCGGCTTTATCTCCATTCACAGCCAGGTCACCGACCTGCTGGCCTTCTGCGCCTTCTTCATCGTTGGCCTGATGATCGGGATGATTACCTTTCAGTTCAGCAACTTCAGCTTCGGCATCGGTAACGCCGCCGGTCTGCTGTTCGCCGGGATCATGCTGGGCTTCCTGCGAGCCAACCATCCGACCTTCGGCTACATTCCGCAGGGCGCGCTGAACATGGTGAAAGAGTTCGGTCTGATGGTGTTTATGGCGGGCGTCGGCCTGAGCGCGGGCAGCGGCATCGGCCACAGCCTCGGCGCCGTCGGCTGGCAGATGTTGGTTTCCGGCCTTATCGTCAGCCTGGTGCCGGTGGTGATCTGCTTCCTGTTCGGCGCCTACGTGCTGCGTATGAACCGCGCCCTGCTGTTCGGGGCAATGATGGGGGCGCGTACCTGTGCCCCGGCGATGGAAATCATCAGCGATACAGCGCGCAGCAACATCCCGGCGCTGGGGTATGCAGGCACCTATGCTATCGCGAACGTACTGCTGACGCTGGCGGGTACGCTGATTATCATCATCTGGCCGGGACTCGGATAACTCCTAAGTTTGCGCGTAATGAAAAAATTTTTGTAACGCGCAGAACTTTTTTAGCAGGGGGCAGTCATAACTAGTGCCACTGCTTTTCTTTGATGTCCCCAATTTGTGGAGCCCATCAACCCCGCCGTTTTGGTTCAAGGTTGATGGGTTTTTTGTTGCCTGAAATTCCCCTTCCTGTAATCTGACCTTCTCTCTTCCCACCAAAACATATATGATTAAACGAATATGATTTAATCTACCCTCAGGAACACCCATGATCCACCCGCTCCAGCTCTTCAAAATCCTCTCCGACGAAACGCGACTCGCCATCGTCATGCTGCTCCGTGAAGCGGGCGAGCTGTGTGTCTGCGATCTCTGCTCCGCCACCAGCGAACCGCAGCCGAAAGTCTCCCGCCACATGGCCTTGCTGCGCGAGTCCGGGCTGGTTATCGACCGCCGCGAGGGTAAGTGGGTCCATTACCGTCTCTCTCCCAACATGCCCGCGTGGGCGGCAGCCGTCATCGACACCAGCTGGAACTGCCTGCGGGAAGAGACGCGCATGAAGCTGAAAAAGCGACTCCCGGGCTCATGCTAATCAAAACATATTCATGAAATCAGATATAACGGAGTAAGCGATGTTTCTGGCAGGGGCAATTTTTCTGTTTACGCTGGTACTGGTCATCTGGCAGCCCAAAGGGCTCAGTATCGGCTGGAGCGCAACCATTGGCGCCCTGCTGGCGCTGGCCAGCGGGGTAATTCACATTAACGATATACCTGTGGTCTGGAATATCGTCTGGAACGCCACGGCGACGTTTATCGCCGTCATCATTATCAGCCTGCTGCTGGATGAGTCCGGCTTTTTCGAGTGGGCGGCGCTGCACGTTGCCCGCTGGGGAAACGGTCGCGGGCGATTGCTGTTTACTTATATCGTGCTGCTGGGTGCGGCTGTGGCGGCGCTGTTTGCCAATGACGGCGCGGCGCTGATCCTGACGCCTATCGTCATCGCAATGCTGCTGGCGCTGGGGTTCAGCAAGCAGGCCACGCTGGCGTTTGTGATGGCGGCAGGTTTTATCGCCGATACCGCCAGCCTGCCGCTGATTGTCTCCAACCTGGTCAACATCGTGTCGGCAGACTTCTTTAAGCTGGGGTTCAGCGAATACGCCTCGGTGATGATCCCCGTTGATATCGCCGCGATTGTTGCAACGCTGGTGATGCTGCATCTTTTCTTCCGCAAGGAAATTCCCCCAGAATATGACCTGGCGAAACTTCAGGAGCCCGCGCGGGCCATTCACGATCTCCCGACGTTCAGAACGGGCTGGATCGTGCTACTGCTTCTGCTCGTTGGCTTCTTTGTGCTTGAACCTCTCGGCATTCCGGTCAGCGCCATTGCGACCGTCGGCGCGCTGATTTTATTCACCGTCGCAAAGCGCGGACATGCAATAAACACCGGGAAAGTGCTGCGTGGCGCACCCTGGCAAATTGTTATTTTCTCGCTCGGGATGTATCTGGTGGTGTATGGCCTGCGCAATGCCGGGCTGACAGATTATCTCACTGGCGTGCTGAATAGCCTGGCCGGACACGGACTGTGGGCCACCACGCTGGGAACCGGGTTCATCACCGCGTTCCTGTCATCCATAATGAACAATATGCCCACGGTGCTGATTGGCGCGCTCTCCATTGAGGGCAGCATGGCGACGGGATTGCTCAAGGACGCGATGATTTACGCCAACGTGATTGGCTGCGATCTGGGGCCGAAAATCACGCCTATCGGTAGCCTCGCCACCCTGCTCTGGCTCCACGTGCTGGCGCAGAAAAACATGACGATTACCTGGGGCTACTATTTCCGGACGGGCATCATCATGACGCTGCCGGTCCTGTTTGTGACGCTCGCCGCGCTGGCGCTACGTCTCTCCTTCACACTGTAATGAGCCACTGATATGAGCCACATCACCATTTACCACAACCCAGCCTGCGGCACCTCGCGCAATACGCTGGAGATGATCCGCAACAGCGGCACGGAGCCGGAGATTATCCTCTATCTGGAAACCCCGCCGTCGCGCGATACGCTGGCCACCCTGATTGCCGATATGGGGATTTCGGTGCGGGATCTGCTGCGCAAAAACGTGGAGCCCTATGAACAGCTCGGCCTGGCCGAAGATATCTTCACCGACGACCAGCTTATCGAGTTTATGCTGCAACACCCGATCCTGATTAACCGTCCGATCGTGGTCACGCCGCTGGGCACCCGCCTGTGCCGCCCGTCTGAAGTTGTCCTCGACATTCTGCCGGACGCGCAGAAAGGAGCGTTTACGAAAGAGGATGGCGAAGCCGTCGTGGACGCCAGCGGGAAAAAAATCGAACACAGGTAAAACAGGCAGGGCGAGTGATGCCTAAGGGTTTCCCTCGCCCGCAATTCTCCCCACCATCGCCCGAATTTCCTCCCGGCTTAATGGCTCTCGGTCAGTCACATAGTGCAGCGTCATCCCTTCGATGAAGGCATCCAGCGCGCGGGTGGTGACCGGGTCGAACCACTGCTCCAGCGTGGTCTGGCTCATCTTCATCCAGTCCTGCATCACCGTTTTGAGCGCCGCGCTGCGGTGCATAAAGGCGTAAAGCTGGTACATCAGCGCCATGTTGTGCGGCGTGGTCACCTGCGAGCTGTGGATCAGGGTGGTGATGGATTCACACGCCATTTCCGGCCCGGTGACGCCCGCGAAGAAATCCCGGTACTGCTGCGACATCTGGCGGGTAAACCACGTGAAGGCCTCCTCCAGCAGCGGCTCCATGCCGTCGAAATAGTAGGTCATTGACCCCAGCGGCACGCCCGCGCAGGTGGCGATTTTGCGGTGCGTGACGGCGTGAATACCGTGTTCGGCAATGGTGTCCAGCGTCGCCTGGAGAATTTTTTCACGTCGATGCGGATCGTTCGGTGGTCTGCTCATAAATCCCTCACCTGGTTTGTGTACAAATGTACACAAACTTGCTAGTGTTGTCGCTACTGTTGTACTTCTGGTGCTACCCCAATGACGCTGACCTCTTCCCGCAACGCCCTGCGACTACGCATGTGGGCATTGTTTATGTTCTTCTTTATTCCCGGTCTGCTGATGGCCTCCTGGGCCACACGCACGCCCGCCATACGCGACATTTTGTCCGTCTCTACCGCGGAGATGGGCATCGTGCTGTTCGGCCTGTCGATAGGCTCCATGAGCGGCATTCTCTGCTCCGCGTGGCTGGTGAAGCGCTTTGGCACGCGGGCGGTGATCCGCACCACCATGTGCTTCGCGGTAATTGGGATGATCGTGCTAAGCGTCGCGCTGTGGTTTGCCTCGCCGGTGCTGTTTGCCCTGGGGCTGACGGTATTTGGCGGCAGCTTCGGCTCGGCAGAGGTTGCGATTAACGTTGAAGGGGCGGCGGTCGAGCGCGAGATGAACAAAACCGTGCTGCCCATGATGCACGGCTTTTACAGCCTCGGCACGCTCGCCGGCGCGGGCGTCGGCATGGCGCTGACGGCCTTTGGCATGAGCGCGAATCTGCATATCCTGCTGGCGGCGCTGGTATGCATCATTCCGATCCTGACCGGCATTCGGGCGATCCCGAACGGTACCGGCAAGAATTCCGCTGAAGAACAGCATTCGACGGAAAAAGGGCTGCCCTTCTACCGCGATTTCCAGCTGATGCTCATCGGCGTGGTGGTGCTGGCGATGGCGTTCGCGGAAGGCTCCGCCAACGACTGGCTGCCGCTGCTGATGGTGGACGGCCACGGCTTTAGTCCGACCTCCGGCTCGCTGATTTACGCAGGGTTTACGCTGGGGATGACCGTAGGGCGCTTCACCGGCGGCTGGTTTATCGACCGCTACAGCCGCGTCGCGGTAGTGCGCGCCAGCGCCCTGCTCGGCGGCCTGGGTATCGCGATGATCGTCTTTGTGGACGTGGACTGGATTGCCGGGGTCTCGGTGATCCTCTGGGGTCTGGGCGCGTCGCTCGGCTTCCCGCTGACTATTTCGGCCGCCAGCGACACCGGCCCGGATGCCCCGACCCGCGTCAGCGTGGTGGCGACCACGGGCTACCTCGCCTTCCTGGTCGGGCCGCCGCTGCTCGGTTTCCTCGGTGAGCACTACGGGTTGCGCAGCGCCATGCTGGTGGTGTTAGGGTTGGTGATTATCGCGGCGCTGGTGGCGCGCGCGGTGGCAAAGCCGGAAACGGAACAAACGTCAATGGAGAAGGGATATGAGCGTTAAACTGATCGCCGTCGACATGGATGGCACATTCCTGAGTGATGCCAAGACCTATAACCGCCCGCGCTTTCTGGCGCAGTATGCGCGCATGAAGGAGCAAGGCATTCGCTTTGTGGTCGCCAGCGGCAACCAGTATTACCAGCTGATCTCGTTCTTCCCGGAGATCGCGCATGAAATTGCCTTTGTTGCCGAAAACGGCGGCTGGGTGGTCGATGCCGGGGAAGATGTGTTCAACGGCGAGCTGACAAAAGCGCATTTCAGCACCGTGGCCGCCGTCTTAAACGACGTCCCCGGCATTGAGATTATCGCCTGCGGGAAAGGCAGCGCCTACACGCTTAAGGCCTATGACGATGCCTTCATTGATATCGCGTCAAAATATTATCACCGCCTCGAAAGGGTGCAGGATTTCAACAGCCTGAACGACATCTTCTTCAAGTTCGGGCTCAACGTTTCCGATGACGAAATTCCGCGCATTCAGGCGCTGCTGCATGAAAAGCTAAGTGACATTATGGTGCCCGTCACCACCGGTCACGGCAGCATTGACCTGATTATCCCCGGCGTGCATAAAGCCAACGGCCTGCGCATCCTGCAAACGCGCTGGGGCATCGAGGACAGCGAAGTGGTGGCCTTTGGTGACAGCGGCAACGACGTGGAGATGCTGCGTCAGTCCGGGTTCAGCTTTGCGATGGCAAATGCCAAGCCGCATATTAAAGCGGAGGCGCGCTTTGAAGCACCGCATAATAACGAGGAAGGCGTTTTAAACGTGATTGAGAAGGTATTGAACGGGGAGACACCGTTTAATTGACCGCGTGCGGTCTGGCGGCCTCGCCCCTCACCCAGGCCCTCTCCCCAATGGGGAGAGGGAAAAAAGATTATGGTTGCAGGGCGTTTCCGACGCGTTTGTCCTTCAGGAACACCACCATCAGGCCAACCCACAGCGCGCCGTTGGCGAGGTTAAACAGGCTGAACAACCCGTTGCCGCCCAGCGCGTAAGCGTGCTTGCTCACCTCGATACCGACGGTAAAAATCAGCATCTGCAGCATGCCCATCGCCGCAGAGACCGTACCTTTACTCATCTCGCTCGCAAACAGGGTCAGGCGCACCAGGCCAGCGTTCGCCACGCCAATTCCGAAGGCATAAATGCTCAGCCCCGCCGTCATCCACAGGTAGGCGTGGGATGACGCGACGGTCGCTACCGCAGCCAGAATCAGCCCTGCCGCAATCGGCCAGCCGCCCATGATAATCAGTGAACGCACGGTGCGGCGAGACGTCAGACGGGCCAGCACCAGGTTACCAATAATCAACGCGCCAAAGATCGGCACCTGCAGCAGGCCGTACTCGTAGCTGCTGAGCTTTTCACCGCTGATGATAATAACCGGTGACTGCGCGATCCACGCCAGCAGAGGCAGGCTAACGAATCCGGTCGCCAGCGCCCCCGCCACAAAGCGGCCATTTTGCAACACTGCTTTGTAATCCCGGCCCAGCTCTTTCAGCGAGAGTTTTTCGCCCAGACGGGTAGCCGTTTCCGGCATCGCGCGGTGCAGGCCGAAGAACGCGATGGCGGCGAGAACAGCAAAGAGCACAAACATCCCTTCCCACGGCGCAACGTGCACCCACGCGGCCCCCACCAGCGGCCCGAGTAAGGGGGCGATCAGCGCCACGTTCGCCATCAGCGCGGTAATTTTGATACACACCGCCTCCTCAAACGACTCCTGAATGGCGGCATAGCCCACGGCGCCGATAAAGCACAGGCTCACCCCCTGCAGGAAACGCAGCAGGGTAAATTGTTCAATGTTTTGCGCCAGCAGCGTGGCGAGGCAGGTAACGATAAACCACACCACGCCCGTCAGCATCACCGGACGGCGGCCAATACGATCCGACAGCGGGCCTAACAGCCACTGCAAAAACATGCCGCCAGCCAGATAGGCGGTCATGGAGGTCGGCACCCACTCGATTCCCGCGTTGTACTGCTCCACAACGGCCAGCATACCGGGCTGGATCATATCGTTGCCGATATAGGTAGAGAATTCGTAGAGCACCAGACACAGAGGGAAAAGCAACGCCTGACGACCCAGACGTGAACCAGAAGAAGAACGGTTTAACATGCAATCTCTTTATAATGACAAAATCGCGACGAGTTTAATGAAATGCCGTAATCCGAGATAGTGATTTATCGAGGAGAAACAGAAATAAAGCACATATCGTCTTCGTTTAAGGTTTCCTTAAGTTGACAGATTTATGATAGCGCGATTACTCGTCAATGATCCCTAATTATGGCACTCACTTCCAGCCGTTCAGAATTGTCTAACTTACAGACTAATAAGACAAAACAGCTTTACCGCTTACCGTCCCGCTTTTATGGTTATCAGCTTTTGGTGCTAGTAGCGCTTGCCGTGGTGTTTACGTGGCTATCGCGCGATGAAGCGCTCGACAGATGGATCACCGGTTTTTGGTATGACGCGGCGACACAGACTTTCCCGCTGCAAAAAGACCACCTGCTGGATCTGCTGAACCATCGTCTGGCGAAGTACATTGCGATTGCCTTAGGCGCCGTGGCGCTGCTTTACGGCGCTTACAAACGTAACGCAAGGCTTGTCACAGCCGCGCTGCTGATGGGGCTTGGCGCGCTGGTGGTTGGCGTGCTGAAAAGCATCAGCCACCACAGCTGCCCGTGGGATCTGGTGGAATATGGCGGTAAGGCCGTGTCTTACCCCCTGTTCAGCGCCGTTCCGGCAGACAGCGGTCCGGGCCGCTGCTTCCCGGGTGGCCATTCTTCCAGCGGCTTTATGGTGATGGGGCTGTTTTTTGCCTTCTGGCGCGAGCGTCCGCGTCTCGCCTGGAGCTTTGTGGTCCTTGGCGCGGTTCTGGGTCTGGCGATGGGCTTCGGCCAGGTGATGCGCGGGGCACATTTTTTCTCTCACAACCTGTGGGCCGGGTGGTGGGTCTGGTTTTCCCAGGTGGCGGTCTACGGGCTGGTTTCCACCCGGTTTGCAAAAGAGTGATTACGCTATGCTAGAGAATCTGAATTATCAGCTGTTTTATCTGATCAACGCCACCCCGGCCTCGCCAGAGTGGATGATTGATTTTGCCACCTTTCTGGCGAAAGACCTTATCAGCATCGTGCCTGCGCTGGCTGCCATTCTCTGGCTGTGGGGGCCGCGCAGCCAGGTTAAGGCTCAGCGCCAGCTGGTGATCAAAGTCGCGATGGCGCTCGGGGTAAGCGTGCTGGTCAGCTATCTTCTCGGCCACGCGTTCCCGCACGATCGTCCTTTTGTCGATCGCATTGGCTACACCTTCCTGCACCATGCGCCGGATGACTCTTTCCCGAGCGATCACGGGACGGTGATCTTCACCTTCGCGCTGGCCTTCCTGTTCTGGCATCGCCTGTGGTCGGGTGCGGTGCTGATGGTGGTTGCCGCAGCGATTGCCTGGTCTCGCGTGTATCTGGGCGTTCACTGGCCGCTCGATATGGTGGGCGGCTTCCTTGTGGGGCTGATTGGCTGCGTGAGCGCGGCTATCCTGTGGAGCCTCATCGGGGAAGCGCTCTACCGTGGGCTTTCTTCACTCTATCGCGCCATTTTCGCCATCCCGATCCGCAAAGGCTGGATACGTGACTAACCCCGACCTGACAGGTTACACTTGAACCCCCGCCCTGCGGGGGTTCACTTTTTTATCCCGAGGAACTATGGAAACACGTCGCGATGACCGCATTGCTCAGCTGCTACAGGCGCTGAAGCGCAGCGATAAGCTGCATCTTAAGGAAGCCGCCAACCTCCTCGGCGTCTCGGAGATGACCATTCGTCGGGATCTGAACAGCGAGAGCGCGCCCGTCGTGCTGCTGGGCGGATACATTGTGCTTGAGCCGCGTAGCGCCAGCCATTATCTGATCAGCGATCAGAAGACGCGCCTGGTGGAAGAGAAACGCAAAGCCGCGCGGCTTGCGGCTTCCCTGGTACAGCCGCACCAGACGCTGTTTTTTGACTGCGGTACCACCACGCCGTGGATTATTGAAGCCATCGACAGCAGCATTCCGTTTACCGCCGTCTGTTATTCCCTGAACACCTTTCTGGCGCTTCAGGAGAAACCCGAGTGCCGGGTGATCCTCTGCGGCGGTGAGTTTCACGCCAGCAACGCGATTTTTAAGCCGCTCAACCTGCAGGACACGCTCAGCAATCTCTGCCCGGATATCGCGTTTTATTCCGCCGCCGGGGTCAATGTGCGTCAGGGGGCAACCTGCTTTAATCTGGAAGAGCTGCCGGTGAAGCACTGGGCGTTGAGCGCCGCGCAGTACCATGTGCTGGTGGTCGATCACAGTAAGTTTGGTAAGGTGCGTCCGGCAAGAATGGGCGAGCTGGCGCAGTTCGATGCCATCGTCAGCGATTGCCGCCCGGACGACGAGATTGTGGCCCACGCGAAGGCGCAGCAGGTGAAGTTGATGTATTGAGGTTATGCCGGGTGGCGGCTTCGCCTTACCCGGCCTACAACGGCTCGAACGTAGGCCGGGTAAGCGCAGCGCCACCCGGCAAAAAACTTAGCTAAACCAGCTGCCAAACCAGCTATGGAATTTCATCAACACGAAATCCCACATCCGGCTGAAGAAGCCGCCCTCTTCCACCGCTTCCATCACAATCAGCGGACGCTGTTCAATCGACTTGCCGTTTAGCTGAAAATCAATCGTCCCGACCACCTGGCCTTTTTTCAGCGGCGCGGTGAGCTGCGGGTCGGTCAGGGTATAGCTTGCTTTCAGGTTTTTCAGCTGACCGCGTGGAATGGTCACGGAACCGGCCTCACCCGCCCCCAGATTCACCTCGCTCTTGTCACCAAACCAGACGCGCTGGCTGACGAACGTGGCATCCGGTTTAATCGGCGTCACGGTTTCATAGAAGCGGAAGCCCCAGGTCAGCAGTTTTTCTGACTCGTTAAAGCGGATGCGGTCGGTTTTGGTGCCCAGCACCACCGAGATCAGGCGCATGTCGCCCTGCGTCGCGGAGGCCACCAGGTTGTAGCCCGCGCCGGCCGTGGTGCCGGTCTTCATTCCGTCCACGTTAACGTTGCTGCTCCACAGCAGGCGGTTGCGGTTCGGCTGGCGAATTTTGTTGAAGGTAAACTCTTTCTCTTTGTGGATGGCGTATTCATCCGGCACGTCGTGGATCAGCGCTTTTCCCAGCAGCGCCATGTCGCGCGCGGTACTGAACTGTCCCGGCGCATCCAGGCCGTGGACCGTTTTGAAGGTGGTGTTGGTTAAGCCGAGCTTTTGCGCATAGCCATTCATCAAACCAATGAAAGAATCCTGACTGCCGGCAACGTAGTCGGCCAGCGCGATACACGCATCATTTCCCGACTGAATGATTACCCCTTTGTTCAGATCGGAGACGGAGACCTGATCGCCTGGCTTCAGGAACATCACCGACGAGCCCCGCAGCGCCGGGTTGCCGGTAGCCCAGGCATCCTTCCCGATGGTGACCATATCGTCCAGCTTGATCTTGCCCGCTTTTAACGCCTGCCCGACCACATAGCTGGTCATGATTTTGGTCAGGCTGGCCGGATCGAGTTTCTCATCCGCATTGCCTTCCGCCAGCACCTTACCGCTGGAATAGTCCATCAGGATCCAGGCGCGCGCGTCCACAGGCGGCGCTTCGGGCGCAGCCTGTTCAGCCGCGTAGAGTGTTGGTGCAAACAGGAAAAGGAGCGCAGAGCCTGCCGCCAGGCTGCGCAGAGAAGTCATTTTTCGCGTCATAAATGCCACCCGAGTGTCCATTCAAAAATTACGTCACATCACCGTGTCGCAAGAAGCGATGAGTAATAGCGCACTAAAACGGTTAAAGAAACCCAACGAGGGTAAAGTTATTAAAGTTTATGCAATAACATTCATTTACGCTTTGATTCAGGCGATTTTTTTGTCTTCTGTTGCGTAATTGTTAGGTTTATCTCACCATGGCAAAAAGCCGACCCGGATTCACACTCATCAGGAGTAAATATGATTACGCTGTGGGGCAGGAATAATTCGACCAACGTTAAGAAAGTGCTCTGGACGCTGGAGGAACTGGATTTACCGTTTAACCAAATCATGGCTGGCATGTCGTTCGGCGTGAACAAAGAGGCCGACTATCTGGCGATGAACCCGAACGGCCTGGTGCCGCTGCTGCGGGATGACGAAACAGACGCAACCCTTTGGGAGTCCAACACCATTGTGCGTTACCTCGCCGCCCAGTACGGTCTTGGCCGCCTGTGGGTTGAAAACCCGGCGCAGCGCGCGCAGGGTGAGAAGTGGATGGACTGGGCAAATCAGACGCTCTCTCCCGTTCACCGCGTGATCCTGATGGGGCTGGTGAGAACCCCTGAAGCCGAGCGTGACTATCCCGCCATTCATGCCGCGCAGGATGCCTGCGAAAACCTGTTTGCGATGATGGACGATGAGCTGGCGATGCACGCCTGGTTCTCCGGCGATACGTTCGGCGTGGGGGACATTGCCGTAGCGCCGTTCGTCTGGAACCTGACTAACCTCGGTCTGAAATGGACGCCGCGCCCGAACCTTGACCGCTGGCTTAAGCAGCTTGGCGAGCGCCCGGCGTACCGTAACGTGGTGATGATCCCGGTCACCTGATTACGCACCGGACGGGCTGACTTTTAACAGCTGCCCGTCCGTTTCGTCGGTCAGGACATACAGATAGCCATCCGGCCCCACCCGCACATCGCGAATACGCTGCTCCCGGTCGCCCAGGATCCGCCCGTCCTCCGTCACCTTATTGCCGTCCACGCTCAGCACGATAACGTCCTTTTCCTTTAGCGCCCCGATAAACAGCTTGTTTTTCCACTGCGGGAACACGTCGCTGTTATAAAACGCCATGCCGCTGACCGCGGGTGACACTTTCCAGACAAACAGCGGCTTTTCGGCTCCCTCAACGTGCTCGCCTTTGGCTTCCGGGATTTTCAGCCCGCTGTAGTTAATGCCGTGCGTCGCCAGCGGCCAGCCGTAATTTTTGCCCTTCTCCGGGATGTTAATTTCATCCCCGCCGCGCGGGCCGTGCTCGTTCAGCCACAGCGTGTCGCTCCATGGGTTCATCGCCATCCCCTGCGGGTTACGAATGCCGTAGGACCAAATTTCCGGCCGCGCGCCGGAGGTGTTCACAAAGGGGTTATCCGGCGGCACTTTACCGTCTTCGGTGAGGCGCACCACTTTACCCTGCAGCTTGTCCAGATCCTGCGCCGTCGGGCGCTGATTGTTCTCACCGAGTCCAATAAAGAGATACCCTTTGCCGTCGAACACCAGTCGCCCACCAAAATGGTTACCGGTTGAGAGCTTCGGCATCTGGCGGAACACTACCTGAAATCCCTCGATGCGGGAAAGATCGTCGCTCAGGCGGCCATAGCCCACCGCCGTTCCGGCCTTGCCGTCACGCCCGGCTTCGGCGTAGCTCAGCCAGACGCGGCGCGACTTTTCAAAATCAGGCGCCAGCACCACGTCCAGCAGTCCTCCCTGGCCGTTCGCCCACACCTTCGGCACGCCGACAATGGGATCGGAAAGTCCTTTCCCGGCCTGCCAGCGCTTGAGCTGCCCGCCCTTAAGAGTGACCAGTAAACCGTCATTACCCGGCAGGAACGCCATCGACCAGGGGTGATCGAGTCGGTTTTGCAGCACCTCAACCTTTACCGCCTCTGGCGCAGCAAGAAGCGAAAACGGAATAAACAATGCAGGCAGGAAAATCAACGAGGATCGAGGCATAAAGCGCTCCTTTTTCGGCATATGGCATAAAGATTAGCCATTACCTCCGGGCGCGTTACCACTTTTACAAAAGCTTAATCAGATGGGGGGAGTTGCCTCCCCCCGAACTCAGTGCTGTGCAAGCGTCTCGTGCTTGTTAAGACACATGATGCAAAGAGAGAGCGTTGTCAGGCAGTTTTCAAGCTTCTCCGCGTTAACAGCGATAAAAGTCGGGCAGTCGTGGCGTCCGTTCATCAAACATACCCCTGCAATGGAGAGCACCTCAGCGGCGCGACACAGCGCCATCAGCTCGCATTCATCGTATTCCGCCTTCAGGGTCGGTGCTTTTTCACGCATGAAATTACACAGTTCAAACAGATTATCACGCAGATGTTCGCTTTCGCTGACTGACATATAGCCCTTTGCCTTCCTGAGCTGCAGATAGGCGGCCAGGTCGATTCGGGCGTTGATCAGCTTGTTAAGCAGATCGCGTTTCAGTCTGTCAACGGACATGCTATTTCCTCCTCTGTCAGCTATGTTGCACATTCAGAATAAGGTCATTTTTTGTACAGTTTAATGCCTGAGATCAATTATTCTTAACTGATTAACATTATTTACAATGTTACAACCTCGGCCTGGCGCATCCGCCTTGCAAAGAGTGTATAAATCCCCCGCGATACGCTGTAAAATCCCGCCCTGATAACTCCATAATTGATGAATTTTTAACCTATGAGCAATGTTACGCACCAGCCGAAAATCGGCTTCGTCTCCCTGGGCTGCCCGAAAAACCTGGTGGATTCCGAACGCATCCTGACCGAACTGCGCACCGAGGGCTATGACGTGGTGCCAAGCTACGACAACGCCGATATGGTGATCGTTAACACCTGCGGGTTTATCGACAGCGCGGTCCAGGAGTCACTGGAAGCCATCGGTGAAGCGCTGACCGAAAACGGCAAAGTGATTGTTACCGGCTGCCTGGGCGCGAAAGTGGACCAAATCCGCGAGGTGCACCCGAAGGTGCTGGAGATCACCGGCCCGCACAGCTACGAGCAGGTGCTGGAACATGTTCATCACTACGTGCCAAAACCAAAGCACAACCCGTTCCTGAGCCTGGTGCCGGAACAGGGCGTGAAGCTGACGCCGCGTCACTACGCCTACCTGAAAATTTCTGAAGGCTGCAACCATCGCTGCACCTTCTGCATCATCCCGTCCATGCGTGGCGATCTGGTGAGCCGTCCGATTGGCGAAGTGCTGGCGGAAGCGAAACGTCTGGCCGATGCGGGCGTGAAGGAGCTGCTGGTCATCTCCCAGGACACCTCAGCTTATGGCGTGGACGTCAAACACCGCTCCGGTTTCCACAACGGCGAGCCGGTGAAAACCAGCATGGTGGGCCTGTGCGAGCAGCTGGCTAAGCTCGGTATCTGGACGCGTCTGCACTACGTCTACCCGTACCCGCACGTTGACGACGTGATCCCGCTGATGGCGGAAGGCAAAATTCTGCCGTACCTGGATATCCCGCTGCAGCACGCCAGCCCGCGTATCCTGAAGCTGATGAAACGCCCTGGCTCCGTTGACCGCCAGCTGGCGCGCATCAAGCAGTGGCGTGAAATCTGTCCGGATCTGACCCTGCGCTCCACCTTTATCGTCGGCTTCCCGGGCGAAACCGAAGAAGATTTCCAGATGCTGCTCGACTTCCTGAAAGAAGCCCGTCTGGACCGCGTAGGCTGCTTCAAATACAGCCCGGTGGAAGGCGCAACCGCCAACGAGCTGGCAGACCAGGTGCCGGAAGAGGTGAAAGAAGAGCGCTGGAACCGCTTCATGCAGCTGCAGCAGCAGATTTCTGCCGAGCGTCTGCAGGAAAAAGTGGGCCGCGAGATCATGGTTATCATCGACGAAGTGGACGAAGAAGGCGCGATTGGTCGCAGCATGGCGGACGCCCCTGAAATCGACGGCGCGGTGTACCTGAACGGCGAAACCAACGTTAAGCCGGGTGATATTATTCGCGTCAAAGTTGAAAACGCCGACGAGTATGACCTGTGGGGTAGCCGGGTTTAATCTCACTGCACATCTTTTACAGGCCGGGTAAGGCGTAGCCGCCACCCGGCACATTTCACTGCACTACCCCTTTATCCTCGGATCCAGCGCGTCGCGCAGCCCATCCCCCAGCAGGTTAAACGCCAGCACGGTCAGGAAAATCGCCAGGCTCGGGAAGATCGCCACGTGTGGCGCAATCACCATATCGGCCCTCGCCTCGTTCAGCATCGCGCCCCACTCCGGTGTCGGCGGCTGTGCCCCTAACCCCAGAAACGACAGGCTGGCCGCCGAAATAATCGACACGCCGATACGCATGGTGAAATAGACCACGATGGACGACACCGTCCCGGGCAGAATATGGCTGAACAGAATGGTGGTATCGCTGGCCCCCATGCTGCGGGCGGATTCAATAAACGTCTGCTGTTTCAGCACCAGCGTGTTGCCGCGCACCAGGCGGGCAAAGGCCGGAATCGAAAACACCGCGACCGCGATAATGACGTTCGCCATGCCGCTGCCCATAATGGCGACAACGGCAATCGCCAGCAGAATGCCGGGGAAAGCAAACAGCACGTCGCAGATGCGCATGATGATGCGGTCCCACCAGCCTTCATAATACCCGGCGACGAGCCCCAGCACGGTACCGATAGCCGCGCCGATCAGCACCGCGACTACCCCGGCGGCGAGAGAAATTTGCGCCCCCACCAGCACGCGGCTGAAGATATCGCGGCCAAGCGAGTCCACGCCGAACCAGTGCAGCATTGAGGGGCCGTCGTTCAGGCGGTCGTAGTCAAAGTAGTTTTCCGCATCAAACGGCGCTACCCACGGCGCAACGATCGCCACCGCAATCAGCACCAGCACGAACAGCCCCGCCGCCATTGCGACCGGCTGACGGCGAAAACGTCGCCAGAATTCGGACCACGGGGTGCGGACATGCTCCGGTTTCAGCCCCGGCATCGCGTTCAAAACGGCCTGACGCCGCCAGTTCAACAATCGCATCTTACTTATACCTGATGGCCGGGTTAATGGCGGCGTAGAGCACGTCCACCACTAAGTTGATAAGAATAAACTCCAGCGAGAAAAGCAGGACTTCTGCCTGAATCACCGGGTAGTCGCGCATCTCGACGGAATCGACCAGCAGGCGCCCCAGCCCCGGCCAGTTGAAGACTTTTTCCACGACGATAGAGCCACCCAGCAGGAAACCAAACTGCAGCCCCATCATCGTCACCACCGGGATCATCGCATTGCGGAACCCGTGCTTGAGAATGACCCACTTCTCGCTGACTCCTTTCGCCCGCGCGGTGCGAATATAATCTTCGCTCAGCACGTCCACGAACGAGGCGCGGGTAAAGCGGGCCATCACCGCCGACACGGCAGCGCCCAGCGTCATGGAGGGCAGAATATAATGCTTCCAGGTTTCGGCCCCGACGGTCGGCAGCCAGCCCAGTTCAACGGAGAAGATCTGCATCAGCAGCATCCCCAGCGCGAACGCCGGGAAGGAGATGCCGGTCACCGCCAGGGCCATGCCGAGCTTGTCCGGCCAACGGTTACGCCAGACGGCCGCCACAATCCCGGCGCCAAGTCCGAACGCCACCGCCCAGCCCATGCTGGCAATCGTTAACCAGAACGTGGGCATAAAGCGGCTGGCAATCTCCTCCGACACCGGACGCCGCGACACCATTGAAATACCAAAGTCGCCCTGCAGAACGTTGCACATATAGTGCAGAAACTGCATATACAGCGGCTGGTCGAGGCCCAGCTGTTTACGCACCAGCTCAATGACGGTGGCATCCGCTTCGGGCCCGGCTACCAGACGCGCCGGATCGCCCGGCAGCATGTGGACAAACAAAAACACCAGCACCGCCACTATCAGCAGCGTCGGGATAAGCCCCAGCAGACGTTTACAAACATAATTCAGCATGAGGTTTATTTTAAATCCGCATCGTCAAAGCTAAAGCCGGTGTCCGGCATGATGTAGAACCCGGTCAGCGCTTTGTTATGGGCTGAGACCAGTTTCTCCACCACCAGCGGTACCCACGGCGACTCTTTCCAGATAATGTCCTGCGCGTCCTTGTAGAGGCGGGCTTTCTCTTCCGGTTTGGTGGTTTTCAGGGCATCGGCCAGGTCTTTGTCCACCTGCGGATTGCTGTAAAACGCGGTGTTGAACAGGGTTGGCGGCCAGTTCTGCGAGGCGAACAGCGGCGACAGCGCCCAGTCGGCTTCACCGGTCGAGGCCGTCCAGCCGGTGTAGAACATCCGCACGCCGCTCTCTTTCTGCCCTTTCCCCTCCACTTCTGCCGCACGCTGCCCGGCATCCATCGCGGTCACCTGCGCCTTAATCCCCACCTGCGCCAGCTGCTGCTGGGTGAACTGCAGCACCTTCTGGGCGGTGCTGTGATTATGCGACGACCACAGCGTGGTGCTGAAGCCGTTCGGGAAACCCGCCTCTTTCAGCAGCTCGCGCGCTTTGGCCGGATCGTACGGCCACGGCTGATAGCTTTGCGCATACGCAATAGACGGCGGCAGCACGCCGGTGGCCGGGGTGGCATAACCCGCAAAAGCGACCTTCACCAGCGCCTGACGGTTAATGGCATAGTTGATGGCTTCACGCACCTTCGGGTTATCGAACGGCTTCTGCGTGACGTTCATGCTGATGTAGCGCTGCATGATAGACGGGCTGGCAACCAGCTCCAGCTTGCTGTTTTTCTGCAGAATGGCGGCCTGCTCATACGGGATGGGGAAGGCAAACTGCGCCTCGCCGGTTTGCAGCATTGCCGCGCGGGTGTTGTTATCCACCACCGGGCGCCAGGTGATGGTGTCCAGCTTCGGCAGCCCCTGCTGCCAGTATCCCGCGAATTTTTTCACCTTCACGAAATCGGTCTGGTTCCAGGTGAGCAGCTCGTACGGCCCGGTTCCCACCGGGTGGAAGCCGATCTCTTTACCGTACTTTTTCAGCGCGGCGGGCGAGATCATCGCCGTCGCCGGATGCGCCAGAATATTGATAAACGCGGAGAATGGCTCTTTCAGGGTGATTTTTACCGTTGCCGGGTCGACTACCTCGGTGCTGGCGATATTTTTATACAGGTTATAGCGCTTGAGGCTGTTTTGAGGATTGCTGGCACGGTCGAGGTTGACCTTTACCGCCTCCGCATTGAAATCAGTCCCGTCCTGGAACTTCACGCCGGAACGGAGCTTGATGGTATAGACCAGCCCGTCGTCGGATACGGTGTACCCCTCCGCCAGCACATTTTTCAGCTTCATCTCTCTGTCGAGACCAAACAGCCCCTGATAGAACGATTTCGCCACCGCCTGGGAGAGCGTGTCGTTGGCGTCGTACGGATCGAGCGTGGTGAAGTTGGAGCCGACGGCAACCACCACGTCTTTGGCGGCGAACGCGGGGGCAGCGGCCAGGGCTGCCGTCACGCTCGCGGCTAACAACCATTTACGCGCTACAAATGTAACCATTGTGTTCTCCTGCCTGTTGTAAGTTATAACCGTGAGAAGGCATTGTCCTGGCGCGGCGGAGCCACGAAGTGGCCCGGACCAACCTCACGCAGCGTGACGCGCTCCACGGCTTCGCCGCGTTTACGAATGTTGCTCGGCATCTCATCCTGCAGCAGCACGCGCTGGCCGTGGCGGTGCGCGGGATCGGCAACCGGGACCGCCGCAATAAGCTTGCGGGTGTAGGGGTGCTGCGGATTCTCAAACACCGCCCTTCGCGGGCCAATCTCCACGATCTGCCCCATAAACATCACCGCCACGCGATGGCTGATGCGCTCTACCACCGCCATATCGTGCGAGATAAACAGGAAGGCAATCCCCATATCCCGCTGTAAATCCAGCAGTAAGTTGATAATTTGCGCCCGGATCGAGACATCCAGCGCCGAGACGGACTCATCCGCAATCACCACCTTCGGGTTCAGCGCCAGCGCGCGGGCGATGCAGATACGCTGCCGCTGCCCGCCGGAAAACTCGTGCGGATAACGCCAGGCGTGTTCCGGCTTCAGGCCAACGCGCTCCAGCAGCCAGGCCACGCGACGCTGCGCCGCCTCGCCGTCGAGCAGGTTATGCACCCGCAGCGGCTCCATAATTGAGTACCCTACCGTATGGCGCGGGTCGAGAGAGGCATACGGATCCTGGAAGATAAACTGAATATCTCGCCGTATCGCCTGTAATTTATTATCTGGCAGAGTGTCGATACGTTCACCGTTAAAGGTTATCGTCCCCTCCTGGGTCTCCACAAGCCTGAGCAGCGCCCGCCCGGTGGTGGATTTCCCGCAGCCGGACTCTCCTACCAGCGCCAGCGTTTCACCCGGCCAGAGATCAAAACTGACGTTTTCCACCGCATGCACTTCGCGCTTCAGGCGGTTGAAAATTCCGCTGCGCAGCGGAAAGCGGGTCACCAGATTGCGCACTTCGAGTATCGGTTTGCCCGACACCACAGTGTCCTGCTCGCCTTCATCCTCCTGCGGCTCTGTCGCCTCCAGGGAAATCAGCGGAAAACGGCGCGGCAAATCGCTGCCGTTCATCGCCCCAAGCCGCGGCACCGCCGCCAGCAGCGCTTTGGTGTAAGGATGCTCGGGGGCATGGAAAATCTGCTCGACCGCACCGGTTTCCACAGCATTGCCCTTGTGCATTACCAGCACCCGATCGGCGATGTCAGCCACTACGCCCATATCGTGGGTGATGAAAATCACCCCCATCTCCATCTCCTGCTGCAGCACTTTGATGAGCTGCAGGATCTGCGCCTGAATCGTCACGTCCAGCGCCGTCGTCGGCTCATCGGCAATCAGCACCGCCGGACGGCAGGAGAGCGCCATGGCAATCATCACCCGCTGGCGCATGCCGCCGGAAAGCTGATGCGGGTAGCGCCCCAGAATGGCCTGCGCCTCCGGAATGCGTACCAGCTCCAGCATCCGTCGGGCCTCTTTGAGCGCCTCATCGCCGCTCAGCCCCTGATGCAGTCGGATGGACTCGGCAATTTGTTCCCCGACCGGGAACACCGGGTTGAGCGAGGTCATCGGCTCCTGGAAGATCATCGCGATATCCGCCCCGCGCACGCCCTGCATCTGGGCGCCGCTCAGCTCGTTTAAATCGATGACCTGACGGTTACGGCGGCGCAGGAGCATTTTCTCGCTGCTGATTTGCCCGCCCGTCTGTTCCAGCAGGCGCATCAGCGCCAGCGCG
The DNA here is from genome assembly GCF_014930485.1 of Enterobacter cloacae complex sp. P47BA. NCBI lineage: Bacteria > Pseudomonadati > Pseudomonadota > Gammaproteobacteria > Enterobacterales > Enterobacteriaceae > Enterobacter > Enterobacter cloacae complex sp. P47BA. The sequence continues at coordinate 79,170 of NZ_JADBRF010000011.1, forward strand.
GTGACCGATTTACCGGAGCCGGATTCGCCAACAATAGCCAGCGTCTCGCCGCGCCTGAGCGAGAACGATAAATTCTGTACTGCGGGGATGAACTGCCGCTCTTCCTGAAACGCAATATTCAGCTGATGGACAGCCAGCACCTCGCGGTTGTCCAGTTCTTCAGTGTGCGGCACGCGCTGCCCCCTTATTCACGATAGATGCCCGTGCTCGGCTCATCACCGGCATAACCCCAGGCGCGGTACATGCCTTCGCTGTTGAACGGCAGGGCCACGTTGCCCTCACGATCGACCGCAATCAGCCCGCCGACGCCGCCCAGGGCAGGTAATTTTTCCATCACCACGCGCTCGCAGGCCTCGCTCAGGCTTAAACCGCCGTAATCCATCAGCGCGGTGATGTCGTAGGCCGCGAGGGCGCGAATAAACACTTCCCCGGTGCCGGTACACGACACCGCCGCCGTGGCGTTATTGGCATAGCAGCCCGCGCCGGGCAGCGGGCTGTCGCCGACGCGTCCCGGCAGCTTGTTGGTCATGCCGCCCGTTGACGTCGCCGCCGCGAGGTTACCGGCTTTATCGAGCGCCACCGCGCCAACCGTGCCCATTTTGGTGGTTTCATCCAGCGGCGCAGTATGGTCAAGCTGCGTTATGCCCGCCGTACGGGCTTCCAGCAGCTGCTGATAGCGTTCTTCCGTGGAAAACAGATCCGGCGATACCGGTTCCATTCCGTGCTCAAAGGCAAATTTTTCCGCCCCAGCGCCCGCCAGCAGAACGTGCGGGCTCTCCTCCATCACCAGACGCGCCGCCAGCACCGGGTTTCGCAGATGGCTCACGCCCGCCACGGCGCCCGCCTTCAGGGTGACGCCGTCCATCACGCAGGCGTCCAGCTCGTGGGTTTCATCCCGGGTAAAAACCGAACCTATTCCGGCATTAAAGAGCGGACACTCTTCCAGCAGGCGCACCGCCTCGGTGACCACATCCAGCGCGCTCTCGCCCGCTTCCAGCATTTTCTGGCCCGTTTCCACAATGGCGTACAGCGCGTCAATGTAGCGCTTTTCCTGCTCGGGACTAAGCTGTGCACGGGTGATTGCCCCTGCGCCGCCATGAATTGCGATTACCGCATTAACCATTCGCATCACCCGTTAGCCTGATTCGCGGCTTTTTCTATAAATATCATTATCGTCGATGAAACTTCAGATGATTTTTGAATATAGAAAGACGCAACAGTGATGTAAAGCGTACACCCATCGGGTCATACAGTTAGCCGCACTTTTCTGCCATAATGGGCGCTTTCGTTGTTACTCCGCAGGAGCCCACCATGGATTTTACCGCCGGACTGATGCCGCTTGAGACGGCACTCTCGCAGATGCTTGACCGTATTTCTCCGCTGCATGACGTTGAGACGCTGCCGCTTGTGCGCTGTTTTGGTCGTATTGCCGCGCGCGATATCGTCTCGCCGATGAACGTGCCGGGGTTCGATAACTCCGCGATGGACGGTTACGCGGTGCGCCTGGCGGATCTCCAGACGGGTAACGCCCTGCCGGTGGCGGGTAAAGCCTTTGCGGGCCAGCCGTTTGGCGGCGAATGGCCTGCGGGCACCTGCGTGCGCATCATGACCGGCGCGCCGGTTCCGCAGGGCTGCGACGCCGTGGTGATGCAGGAAGAGACCGAGCAGACCGACGACGGGGTGCGTTTTACCGCGAACGTTAAAGCGGGCCAGAACATCCGCCGCACGGGCGAAGACATCACCCTCGGCGCGACCGTTTTTGCCGCCGGGCAGAAATTGACGGTAGGTGAACTGCCGGTGCTGGCGTCGCTCGGCATCGCGGAAGTTGACGTTGTCCGCAAGGTGCGCGTAGCGGTCTTCTCCACCGGCGACGAGCTGCAGCTTCCGGGCCAGCCGCTGCAGGACGGCCAGATTTATGACACCAACCGACTGGCGGTACACCTGATGCTGGAACAGCTGGGCTGCGAGGTGATTAACCTCGGGATTATTCCAGACGACCCGGAAAAACTGCGCGCGGCGTTTATCGAGGCGGACAAATCCGCCGACGTGGTCATCAGTTCCGGTGGCGTCTCCGTGGGCGAAGCGGATTACACCAAAACCCTTCTTGAAGAGCTGGGCGAAATCGCCTTCTGGAAGCTGGCGATCAAGCCGGGCAAACCGTTCGCGTTTGGCAAGCTTCCGCACAGCTGGTTCTGCGGGCTGCCGGGTAACCCGGTCTCTGCGGCACTCACCTTCTACCAGCTGGCGATCCCGCTGCTGGCGAAGCTTTCCGGCAACAAAGCCAGCCCGCTGCCGGAGCGCCTGCGCGTGCGTGCCGCTACGCGCCTGAAAAAATCGCCGGGTCGTCTCGATTTCCAGCGCGGCATTCTGGCACGCGGCGCGGACGGTGAGCTCGAAGTGAGCACCACCGGACATCAGGGCTCGCACATTTTCAGCTCCTTCAGCCAGGGCAACTGCTTTATCGTGCTGGAGCGCGAGCGCGGCAACGTGGAAGCCGGCGAATGGGTTGAGGTAGAAAGCTTTAACCACCTGTTCGGAGGCTGACATGACGGTGGAGCTGAGCGACCAGGAGATGATGCGCTACAACCGCCAGATCGTGCTGCGCGGGTTTGACTTTGAGGGCCAGGAAGCGCTTAAGGCAGCCAATGTGCTGGTCGTCGGTCTCGGCGGGCTGGGCTGCGCCGCCGCGCAGTATCTTGCGGCGGCGGGCGTGGGCAGGATGACGCTGTTGGATTTCGATACCGTCTCGGTGTCCAACCTGCAGCGCCAGACGCTGCACAGCGACGCGACGGTTGGCCAGCCGAAAGTGGACTCTGCCCGCACGGCGCTGGCGCGCATCAACCCCAACGTTCAGTTCACCCTGATTGACGCGATGCTGGATGACGACGCGCTGTTCGCGCAGATTGCGCAGCACGATCTGGTGCTCGACTGCACCGATAACGTCGCCGTCCGTAACCAGCTGAACGCGGGCTGTTTTGCCCACAAAATCCCGCTGGTCTCCGGCGCGGCAATCCGCATGGAGGGGCAAATCAGCGTCTTCACGTACGCGGATGTTGAACCCTGCTACCGCTGCCTGAGCCGTCTGTTTGGCGAGAATGCGCTGACCTGCGTCGAGGCGGGCGTGATGGCACCACTCGTCGGCGTGATTGGCTCATTGCAGGCAATGGAAGCGATCAAAGTGCTGGCGCACTACGGCACGCCTGCCGCGGGGAAAATCGTGATGTATGACGCGATGACCTGCCAGTTCCGCGAGATGAAGCTGATGCGCAATCCGGGGTGTGAGGTGTGCGGTGGTTAAAGCAAACGGCAACCTTCAGGTTGCCGTTTTAGTGTTTGCTCCCTCTCCCTGTGGGAGAGGGTTGGGGTGAGGGCATCAGGCCGCACCCGTCAGATAGACGTCCGTCCAAACGCTCCCTGCCAGTCCTGCTCAAACTTCACAATCGCCGCATCCACCGCAGGGGAAGTAATAAACTGCTGCGCCACGTCCAGCGGCAGCGTGATGGACTCGCACCCTGCCAGCAGGCAGTCCAGCGCCTGACGCGGGGTTTTAAAGCTCGCGGCCAGCACCTTTGACTGCGGCGCGTGCAGCGCCAACAGGTGCTGCAGTTCAATCACGGTCTGGATCCCGTCCCCGCCCTGCGCGTCCACGCGGTTAACGTAAGGGGCCACATACTCTGCTCCGGCCAGGGCGGACAGCATCCCCTGCGCGGCGCCATACACCGCCGTACCCAGCGTCGGGATCCCTTCTGCTTTCAGAATTTTGATCGCCGCCAGCCCTTCCGCGGTCACCGGCACCTTCACCACCAGGTCGTTAATGATAGCGCGCAGCTTGCGCGCGTCTTCCACCATCCCTTCGGCGGTGGTTGCCATTACCTGCGCAAACAGACGGCCCTTACCGCCCAACGCGTCGTGCAGCGCGGGCAGCAGCTCATCTAGCGGCGTTTTTCCTGCCGCCACAATGCTTGGGTTGGTGGTCACGCCCGCCAGCGGGAAGATACGCGCCAGCTTTTTGACTGCCGCAACGTCAGATGTGTCGAGATAAAGTTCCATGATGTCACCCTCAAAAATTAGCCTGCACTTACCCTATCACGATAAAACCTGCTCAAGAGTTGACCTGCATCAAGATAACTTTCATTCGAAAGTCATTTAATCTTCATATGCAACTTGAGGGCAAAAATATGATCTTCAATATTCAGCGTTATTCCACCCACGACGGCCCCGGTATTCGAACCGTGGTGTTCCTGAAAGGCTGCTCGCTGGGCTGTCGCTGGTGCCAGAACCCGGAAAGCCGCTCGCGCAGCCGGGACGTGCTGTTTGACGCGCGCCTGTGTCTGGAAGGCTGCGACCTGTGTCAGCTGGCGGCACCGGGCTGTATCGAACGCGCGCTCAATGGCCAGGTCATCCACCGCGAAAAGCTGAGTGAAGAGACGCTTAATGCCCTCACCGACTGCTGCCCGACGCAGGCGCTGACCGTCTGCGGTGAAGAGAAGCAGGTGGACGAGATCATGGCCACCGTGCTGCGCGACAAACCTTTTTATGACCGCAGCGGCGGCGGGATCACCCTCTCCGGCGGCGAGCCGTTTATGAACCCGGAGCTGGCGCACGCTCTGTTCAAGGCCAGCCACGAACAGGGTATCCACACCGCCGTCGAAACCTGCCTTCACGTGCCGTGGCATTATATCGAGCCGTCATTACCGTACGTCGATCTGTTCCTTGCCGACCTTAAGCACGTCGACGGAGCGGTGTTCAAACAGTGGACCGACGGTTCGGCCAAACGGATCCTGGACAACCTGAAGCGCCTCGCCGCTGCCGGGAAAAAGATCACCATCCGCGTGCCGCTGATCCAGGGCTTTAACGCCGATGAAGCGTCCATCACAGCCATTACCAACTTCGCCGCCGACGAACTCGGCGTCGATGATATTCATTTTTTGCCGTATCACACGCTGGGCATGAACAAATACACCCTGCTCAGCCAACCTTACTCTGCCCCTGACAAACCGCTGGATAACCCTGCCCTGCTGGATTTCGCGCAGCAGTATGCCTGCCAGAAAGGGTTAACCGCGACCTTACGAGGATAAACCTATGACCACCCTGAATCTCAACACCCTCAGCGAACGTATTAAAGCGCATAAAATGGCGCTGGTGCATATCGTCAAGCCGCCGGTCTGTACCGAGCGCGCGCAGCATTACACCGAAATGTACCAGCAGCACATGGACAAGCCGATCCCGGTGCGCCGCGCCCTGGCGCTGGCACATCACCTGGCGGAACGAACCATCTGGATCAAGCACGACGAGCTGATTATCGGCAACCAGGCAAGCGAAGTGCGCGCCGCGCCGATCTTCCCGGAATATACCGTCTCCTGGATTGAGAAAGAGATTGACGATCTGGCGGACCGTCCGGGTGCGGGCTTCGCGGTGAGCGAAGAGAACAAGCGTGTGCTGCATGAAATCTGCCCGTGGTGGCGCGGCCAGACGGTGCAGGACCGCTGCTACGGCATGTTCACCGACGAGCAGAAAGGCCTGCTGGAAACCGGCATCATCAAAGCCGAAGGCAACATGACCTCCGGCGACGCGCACCTGGCGGTAAACTTCCCGCTGGTGCTGGAGAAAGGTCTCGACGGCCTGCGCGCCAAAGTGGACGAGCGCCGCTCGCGCATCAACCTGACGGTGCTGGAAGACCTGCACGGCGATCAGTTCCTGAAGGCAATTGATATCGTGCTGGAAGCCGTCAGCCTGCACATCAAACGCTTCGCCGACCTGGCGCGTGAGATGGCGTCTACGGAAACCCGCGAAAGCCGCCGCGACGAGCTGCTGGCGATGGCGGAAAACTGCGACGTGATTGCCCACGAGCCGCCAAAAACATTCTGGCAGGCGCTGCAGCTGTGCTACTTCATTCAGCTGATCCTGCAGATTGAGTCCAACGGCCACTCCGTCTCCTTCGCGCGGATGGACCAGTATCTCTATCCGTACTACCGCCGCGACGTGGAGCTGGACCAGAGCCTGGATCGCGAGCACGCCATCGAGCTGCTGCACAGCTGCTGGCTGAAGCTGCTGGAAGTGAACAAGATCCGCTCCGGCTCGCACTCCAAGGCCTCCGCCGGTAGCCCGCTGTACCAGAACGTCACCATTGGTGGTCAGAAGCTGGTTAACGGCGAGCCGATGGACGCGGTGAACCCGCTCTCCTACGCGATCCTGGAGTCCTGCGGTCGCCTGCGCTCCACCCAGCCAAACCTGAGCGTGCGCTACCATGCGGGCATGAGCAACGACTTCCTCGACGCCTGCGTGCAGGTGATCCGCTGCGGCTTCGGGATGCCGGCATTTAACAACGATGAAATCGTGATCCCGGAATTTATCAAGCTTGGCGTTGAGCGCGATGATGCCTACGACTACGCGGCCATCGGCTGCATCGAAACCGCGGTAGGCGGCAAGTGGGGCTACCGCTGCACCGGCATGAGCTTTATCAACTTTGCCCGCGTGATGCTCGCCGCGCTGGAAGGCGGCCGCGACGCCACCAGCGGCAAGGTGTTCCTGCCGCAGGAGAAAGCGCTCTCTGCCGGCAACTTCGATAACTTCGAGGAGGTGATGGCGGCGTGGGATACCCAGATCCGCTACTACACCCGCAAATCTATCGAAATTGAGTACGTGGTAGACACCATGCTGGAGGAGAACGTCCACGACATTCTCTGCTCGGCGCTGGTGGACGACTGCATCGAACGCGCGAAAAGCATTAAGCAGGGCGGCGCGAAGTATGACTGGGTCTCCGGCCTGCAGGTGGGTATCGCCAACCTCGGCAACAGCCTGGCAGCGGTGAAAAAGCTGGTCTTTGAGCAGGGCGTCATCGGCCAGCAGCAGCTGGCGGCGGCGCTGGCGGATGACTTCGACGGGCTGACCCACGAGCAGCTGCGCCAGCGCCTGATCAACGGCGCGCCGAAGTACGGCAACGACGACGACAGCGTGGACATGCTGCTGACCCGTGCTTACGAAACCTACATTGAGGAGTTGAAGCAGTACCACAACCCGCGCTACGGCCGCGGCCCGATTGGCGGTAACTATTACGCGGGCACGTCGTCTATCTCCGCTAACGTGCCGTTCGGCGCGGCGACGATGGCGACGCCGGACGGACGTAAGGCCCACACCCCGCTGGCGGAAGGGGCAAGCCCGGCTTCCGGTACCGACCACCTTGGTCCAACGGCGGTCATCGGTTCCGTGGGTAAACTGCCTACCGAGGCGATTCTCGGCGGCGTGCTGCTTAACCAGAAGCTGAATCCGTCGACGCTGGAAAACGACAGCGATCGCCAGAAGCTGATGGTGCTGCTGCGCACCTTCTTCGAGGTGCATAAGGGCTGGCATATTCAGTACAACATTGTCTCCCGCGAAACGCTGCTGGAGGCGAAGAAGCACCCGGACCAGTACCGCGACCTGGTAGTGCGCGTGGCGGGTTACTCGGCGTTCTTCACCGCCCTGTCGCCGGATGCGCAGGACGATATTATCGCCCGTACTGAGCATACGCTGTAAGAAAACGCCCGGTGGCGCTGCGCTTACCGGGCCTACAGAGTCTCCCCGTAGGCCGGGTAAGGCGAAGCCGCCACCCGGCTTTCTGACTTTCATTCGAAATTAAATTTGTGCTCCCCGTCACCTTGTTATTAGAATGTTTCAAAACGCAGTGACCCAGGAGCACAGTATGACCGTTAAAGTTATCGTCACCGATATGGACGGAACTTTCCTTGATGATGCCAAGCAGTACGATCGTGACCGCTTCCAGGCACAGTTTGAGCAGCTTAAAGCCCGCGATATTGAATTCGTTGTTGCCAGCGGCAACCAGTATTACCAGCTCATCTCCTTCTTCCCCGAGCTGAAAGAGCAGATCTCCTTCGTGGCGGAGAACGGCGCGCTGGTGTTTGACCACGGCGAACAGGTTTTCCACGGCGAGCTGACCCGCCATGAGTCGCAGATCGTTATTGGCGAACTGCTGAAAGACGAAGGGCTGAACTTTGTAGCCTGCGGTCTGGAGAGCGCCTACGTCAGCGACAAAGCCCCGGACGCCTTCGTGGCGCTGATGTCAAAGCACTATCACCGCTTAAAACGCATCAGCGATTACCGCGAAATCGACGACGTGCTGTTTAAGTTCTCCCTGAACCTGCCGGACAGCGATATCCCGAACCTGGTCGATAAACTGCACGTCTCCCTGGACGGCATCATGAAGCCGGTCACCAGCGGTTTCGGTTTTGTCGATTTGATTATCCCCGGCCTGCACAAAGCCAACGGCATCAGCCGCCTGCTGAAACGCTGGAAAATCTCCCCGCAGGAGTGCGTCGGCATTGGCGACAGCGGCAACGATGCCGAGATGCTGAAGCTGGTAAAATACTCTTTTGCGATGGGCAACGCGGCGCAGAGCATTAAAGACATTAGCCGCTACAGCACCGACGATAACAACCATCAGGGCGCGCTGAACGTCATTCAGGCCGTGCTCGACAACCACTCTCCTTTCGACGTCTGATCCTTTCCTCGCCGGAGCCCCGCTCCGGCCTCTCACTCTTTTTCCGTCCTGTGGCTTGCGTCAAGTTTTTAAACTTGCATTAACTTATTTTTAACTTAAAGTATCACTTGTAGACATTTTTGCTTTCGAATGAAAGATGCGAGGCAGTTATGACCTTTACCAGTGAAACCTTGCCAGCGGACCACAAAGCGGCAATCCGTCAGTTAAAACGTGAGTTACGCGCGCAGATCGGCGACGTGCAGGCGGTGTTCGACAAGCTCAGCGATAAAATCGCCACCCGCGTGGCGGAGATCAACGCCCTGAAAAATAAAGGCGAACCCGTCTGGCCGGTGATTCCGTTTGCAGATGTGAAAAACGGCACGATTACCGACGCTCAGCGCGAGGCCGTTAAGCGCCGCGGCTGCGCGGTGATTAAAGGTCACTTCCCCCGCGAGCAGGCGCTGGCGTGGGATGGGTCGATGCTCGACTACCTCGATCTGAACAAGTTTGACGAGGTGTACAAAGGGCCGGGCGACAACTTCTTCGGCACCTTAACCGCCTCCCGCCCGGAGATTTACCCGATCTACTGGTCCCAGGCACAAATGCAGGCGCGCCAGAGTGAAGAGATGGCGCAGGTGCAGTCGTTCCTGAACCGTTTATGGACATTCGAGAGCAACGGCAAGCAGTGGTTCGACCCTGACGTCAGCGTGATTTACCCGGACCGCATCCGCCGTCGTCCGCCGGGAACCACTTCAAAAGGGCTGGGGGCGCATACCGATTCCGGCGCGCTGGAGCGCTGGCTGCTGCCGGCTTACCAGCAGGTGTTTGCCCGCGTGTTTGACGGCAACGTCGAGAAATACGATCCGTGGAACGCCGCGCACCGTACTGAAGTGGAAGAGTACACCGTGGATAACACCACCAAGTGCTCGGTGTTCCGCACCTTCCAGGGCTGGACGGCGCTGTCGGACATGATCCCCGGCCAGGGGCTGCTGCACGTGGTGCCGATCCCGGAAGCAATGGCCTACATTCTGCTGCGTCCGCTGCTGGACGATGTGCCAGAGGACGAACTGTGCGGCGTGGCGCCGGGGCGCGTGCTGCCGATTTCCGAGAAGTGGCACCCGCTGCTTGTCGAAGCATTGACCAGCATTCCGGCGCTGGAAGCCGGTGATTCCGTGTGGTGGCACTGCGACGTGATCCACTCCGTCGCGCCGGTGGAAAATCAGCAGGGCTGGGGCAACGTGATGTACATCCCCGCCGCGCCAATGTGCGAGAAGAACCTCGCCTATGCGAAAAAGGTCAAGGAAGCGCTGGAAACCGGCGCGTCGCCGGGAGACTTCCCGCGCGAGGATTATGAAAAAAGCTGGCAGGACCGTTTTACCGTGAACGATCTCAACATCCACGGTAAGCGCGCGCTGGGCATGGCTTAACTGTCGTACAGCCCTTCCCGCTCCACGGCGGTGCGTCGTTTCCCCTGACGTATCCGCCGTACCGATTCCCGCACGGCCAGCGTGCCGTTCAGCAGCAATGTTCCTGACGGCGCGTCCGGGCGCATCAGCCGCTGCTGGAGCATATGCACCGCTTCCGTTCCCAACTCGTCGCGGGGAACATGCACCGCCGTTAAGGGCACATCCTGAATCGCCGCCAGATTAAAGCCGTCAATGCTCATCACCGAGACGTCCTGCGGCACGCGCAGACCGTGATTTTGCAGCGCGCTGATGGTGCCTGCCGCCATAAAGTCCCCGCCTACCAGGAACGCCGTCGGCAGGTCTTTTCCCTTCTGTTGGTTAAGCCACTCGCTCACCAGTTGCTCCGTCTCTCTGGCGCTGAAGCTTGGCACCACCAGCAGATCGCGCTTGTCCTTGAACGCCAGGTTGTGGGACTGCCACGCGTCGCGGATCCCCGACAGGCGCAGCTCCATGGTGTACCGGCGCAGGCACAGCACGTTCATCACCTCGCGGTGCCCCATCTCGAACAGGTACTCCGCCGCCCGCTCGCCAATAGCACGGTGATCCGGGGCAACGGCAGGCAGGCGCATGCGGCGGTCCCGGCAGTTAATCAGCATGCAGGGTTTCCCCACATCCACCGCCAGATCGTGGATATGCGGATCGTCGATACCGAGCAGAATGGCCGCCTGGGTATCCGGCTCGTTCATGCGTGCCAGAAAAATCTGGGCGTCGCTGTCGTTCTCCTCCAGCGCGCAGTAGCGCAGCCGAACCTCGTGCGAGGCAAGCCCTTTGCTCACGCTCTGGATCACGCGGTAGTAAAAGATGTCGGACCGCTCGTCGAAGGCACGCTGAGGGGCAAAAACCACCAGGCTGTTAAGCAGCAGACGCCCCGCCGCCATGCCGTCCATCACCCCCAGCTCCCGCGCGCACGCCAGCACCTTAGCCCGCGCCTTTTCGCTGGTATTCGCTTTGCCTGCCAGCACACGGGAAACCGTACTGATGGAGAGCTGGGTACGGGCGGCGATTTCGGTGATTTTTAGCCTTTTGTCCATTTTGTGATCTGGCTCCATTTGCGAAATGAAAAAATTTTCATAGCGTGTTCATCAGGCAATAACTGACATAAAGACCATCATGCCAGAGGGTTTACGTCAGTTATGAGAAATTTTGCACAAAATCCACTTTTGCCCTCTCATTTTCTTCCCTAAGGTGAACTTGTCACACAGCTTCCATACTAGTTGTATAGCAACTTAAGCATTCTAAGCGGATAGAAATCAAAGGCATAACAATCTGCGTGACACCTGAACCTCCGTCCCCTTACCGTCCGTCTTGTGGAGAGTAAAATGAGTCAGGACATCAATAACACCGTTGCGACAAGCAAAACCCGTCGCGTCATTAAGAATTTGCGCTGGTACGTGCTGGTGCTGTTTTTACTTGGCGTCACCGTTAACTACATCACCCGTAACTCACTGGGGATCCTCGCCCCGGAACTGAAAGAGAGCCTCGGGATCACCACCGAGCAGTACTCCTGGATAGTCGGCGCGTTTCAGATCGCCTACACCATTTTCCAGCCCCTGTGCGGCTGGCTGATTGACGTTATCGGCCTGAAGATTGGCTTTATGGTCTGCGCCGGGATCTGGGCGCTGATGTGTATCTTCCACGCGGGCGCCGGAAGCTGGCTACATCTCGCGATTCTGCGCTTCTTTATGGGTGCTTCCGAAGCTGCCGCCACGCCAGCGAATGCCAAAACCATCGGCGAATGGTTCCCGAAATCAGAGCGTCCCGTTGCCGCCGGCTGGGCGGGCGTGGGCTTCTCCATCGGCGCGATGCTGGCCCCGCCTATCATCTACTTTGCTCACGCCTCGTTCGGCTGGCAGGGCGCGTTTATGTTTACCGGCGTGCTGGCGCTGCTGTGGGTGCTCCTCTGGTGGGCGTTCTACCACAACCCGGAACAGCACCCGAACCTGAGCCGCGACGAGCTGGCGTTTATCAAACAGGATAACGAACCCGCACCGGTCAAGCTGCCCTTCCTGACCGCGCTGAAAACCGTCTCGAAAAACAAACGATTCTACGGTATCGCCATCCCGGCCTTTATGGCAGAACCCGCCTGGGCGGTACTGAGCTTCTGGGTGCCCCTGTACCTCGCCAAAGAGCACGGCATGGACCTGAAGCAGATCGCGATGTTTGCCTGGCTGCCCTTCCTCGCCGCCGACCTCGGCAGCGTGGCAAGCGGCTACCTGACGCGCCTGTACACCCGCTGGTTCGGCTGCTCCCGCGTGAACTCGGTGGTGGCAAGCTCCGTCACCGGCGCGTTTCTGATGATTTCTCTGGCCATCGTGGCCGTGACCCGCGACCCGTATATCACCATCGTGCTGATCTCCATCGGCGGCTTCGGGCACCAGATCATCTCCTGCATGCTAAGTGCCCTGGTCGTGGAGTCGTTCGACAAAGGCCAGATGGCGACCGTCAACGGCATGCGCGGATCGGCGGCGTGGATCGCCAGCTTCCTGTTCTCGCTGTTAATCGGGGTGACCGCCGACAAAATCGGCTTTAACCCGCTCTTCATTGCCATGGGCTTTTTTGACCTGATTGGCGCTCTCTTCCTGGTGGCATTTATTGCTGAACGTCGCGCCAAGCGCGCCTGATAGTGGATGTATTGCATATGAAAACCCTGAAAAACTGGACCGTCGATAAGCAGTCTGCGAATCATCTGGAGCTGCTGGTGGATAATCAGCACCGCCTGTGCCTGTATGTGCTGGAACAAAACCTGTTCCGCGTGCTGATTAAGCGCAAAGGCGAGCTGGCGCTGGACCGCACCTGGAGCATCGCGCCGGAACAGGACGTGCCGTGGGAAGGCCGCCATCGTGACGACTTGAGCGGTTTCTCCTGCCCAGCCTGGACCCTGACGCAGCAGGATGACGCAGTGACGGTGGCAACCGAGCAGCTACGCGTGACCGTCCACCAGCCCCTGTGGCTGGAGTGGCACTACCGTAATGATGCGGGCGAATGGCAGCCACTGATCCAGGATCGCCCGACCAGCGCCTACCTGCTGAACGCCCACGGCGACGGCGTGGCGCACTATCTCAGCCGCCGCAAGGACGAGCGTTTCTACGGGCTGGGCGAGAAAGCGGGCGATCTGCAGCGCAACGGCAAACGTTACGAGATGCGCAACCTCGACGCGATGGGCTATAACGCCGCCAGCACCGACCCGCTCTACAAGCACATTCCGTTTACCCTCACCCGCCGCGATGACGTGAGCTACGGCCTGTTCTACGACAACCTGAGCAGCTGCTGGCTGGATCTGGGCAACGAGATCGACAACTATCACACCGCCTATCGCCGCTGGCAGGCAGAAGCGGGCGACATCGACTACTACCTCTTTACCGGCGCGCGCGCGCTGGACGTCACCAAAGCCTTCGTGCGCCTGACCGGGAAAACGCTGTTTGGGCCGAAGTGGAGCCTGGGCTACAGCGGCTCGACCATGCACTACACCGACGCACCGGACGCGCAGAATCAGCTGATGAACTTCATCCGCCTGTGCGAAGAGCACGCCATTCCATGCGATTCGTTCCAGCTCTCGTCCGGCTATACCTCCATCAACGGCAAGCGCTACGTCTTCAACTGGAACTACGACAAGGTGCCGCAGCCGAAGGCGATGAGCCAGGCCTTCCACGACGCGGGACTGAAGCTTGCGGCCAACATCAAGCCGTGCCTGCTGCAGGATCATCCCCGCTATAACGAAGTGGCGGAGAGCGGCCTGTTCATCCGTGATTCAGAAACCGATGCACCGGAACGTTCCAGCTTCTGGGATGACGAAGGCTCGCACCTCGACTTTACCAACCCGCAGACGGTGCAGTGGTGGCAGAACGGCGTGACCACGCAGTTGCTGGAGATGGGTATCGACTCCACCTGGAACGACAACAACGAGTATGAAGTGTGGGACGGGGAAGCCCGCTGCTTTGGCTTCGGCAAGGAGATCGCCATCAAGCATATTCGCCCGGTGATGCCGCTGCTGATGATGCGCGCCTCGCTGGAAGCGCAGCAGCGCTTTGCGCCGGAAAAACGCCCGTATCTGATCTCCCGCTCCGGCTGCGCCGGGATGCAGCGCTACGTTCAGACCTGGAGCGGCGACAACCGCACTAACTGGGACACCCTGCGCTATAACATCCGCATGGGGCTGGGCATGAGCCTGTCCGGATTATTCAACGTCGGGCACGACGTCGGCGGTTTCTCCGGCGACAAGCCGGACGCCGAGCTGTTCGTGCGCTGGGTGCAGAACGGCGTAATGCACCCGCGCTTTACCATCCATTCCTGGAATGACGATCGCACCGTGAACGAGCCGTGGATGTATCCGGGCGTCACGCCTGCCATTCGCGGCGCGATTGAGCTGCGCTACCGCCTGCTGCCGTATCTCTACACCCTGCTCTGGCAGGCGCACGCCGACGACGAGCCGATGCTGCGCCCGACCTTCCTCGACCACGAGCACGACGCGCAGACCTTCGAAGAGTGCGATGACTTCCTGCTGGGCCGCGACCTGCTGGTCGCCAGCGTCGTCGAAGCCGGGCAGCGCGAGCGCCTCGTCTGGCTGCCGGATAACGAAACGGGCTGGTACGATTTTTACACCCACGCGTGGTATGCGGGCGGGCAATCCATCGTCCTTGATGCGCCGCTGGAAAAACTGCCGCTGCTGGTGCGCGCCGGGGCCGGTCTGCCGCTTAGCGAGCGCATCACGCATGTGAGTGCTGAAAAAGATACGACCCGCGAGCTGAAGCTGTTCCCGGTTAAAGGCGTCGGCACAACCACGGGGCTGCTGTTTGAAGACGACGGTGAAAGCTGGGGCTATCAGAAGGGCAATGCGCTGTGGGTGGAATGGGAAATGGTGTGCGATGGCGCAACCATCAACCTGAAGGTGGACGCGCGCGGGGATTACCGTCCGGCGTGGAAAGCGCTGAAGGTGTCGTTACCGGCGGGGGAAAAACGTACGCTGCGGGTGAACGGGGTTGAAGGGGGCGAGTGGGTGATGTAGTGCGGCCTGATGCCCTCACCCTAACCCTCTCCCACTGGGAGAGGGAATAAAGGCACGACGCCTTTCCCTAAGTATTTCGCGCTGCAGGAAGGCGGCAAACCTGTGAATCCCCGGGAGCTTACATAAGTAAGTGACCGGGGTGCACAGGTGAAGCCAACGCATCTGCAGCGTGAAAGACGACGGGAAATTAGCCGTCGATACCTTTACTGCGCAGATAATCTTCGTAGTTACCGGTGAAGTCCACCACGCGCTCTGGCGTAATTTCGATCACGCGGGTCGCCAGTGAACTGACGAACTCACGGTCGTGAGAGACGAAGATCAGGGTGCCCTGATACATCTCCAGCGCCATGTTCAGCGATTCGATCGATTCCATGTCCAGGTGGTTGGTCGGTTCGTCCATCACCAGAATGTTCGGTTTTTCCATCATCAGCTTGCCGAAGAGCATGCGGCCTTTTTCACCACCGGAGAGCACTTTGGCCGGCTTTTTGATGTCGTCCTGGCTGAACAGCAGACGCCCCAGAATGCTGCGCACCGCCTGCTCGTCGTCGCCTTCCTGCTTCCACTGGCTCATCCAGTCGAAGACGGTCAGGTCATTTTCGAACTCGTACTCATGATCCTGCGCGTAGTAGCCAATCTGCGCGTTTTCAGACCACTTCACGGTGCCGTTGTCCGGCTGCAGTTCACCCACCAGGGTTTTCAGCAGGGTAGATTTACCCACGCCGTTGGCGCCCAGAATGGCAATCTTCTCACCCACTTCCAGCAACAGGTTGAAGTTTTTAAACAGCGGGCCTTCATCAAAGCCTTTGGTAAGCGCCTCAACTTCCAGCGCGTTACGGAACAGCTTCTTATCCTGCTCAAAGCGAATGAACGGGTTCTGACGGCTGGAGGCTTTAACCTCTTCCAGCTTGATTTTGTCGATCTGACGGGCACGCGATGTTGCCTGACGGGATTTAGAGGCGTTGGCGCTGAAGCGGCTCACGAAGGATTGCAGGTCCGCAATCTGCGCTTTCTTCTTGGCGTTGTCGGCAAGCAGACGTTCACGCGCCTGGGTGGCTGCCGTCATGTACTCGTCGTAGTTGCCCGGATATACGCGCAGCTCACCGTAGTCCAGATCCGCCATGTGCGTACAGACCATGTTCAGGAAGTGACGGTCGTGCGAGATGATGATCATGGTGCTGTCGCGGTCGTTCAGCGTCTGCTCCAGCCAGCGGATGGTATCGATGTCCAGGTTGTTCGTTGGTTCGTCGAGCAGCAGGATGTCCGGGTTAGAGAACAGCGCCTGCGCCAGCAGCACGCGCAGCTTCCAGCCTGGCGCGACTTCGCTCATCGGGCCGTAATGCTGTTCAACCGGAATTCCCACGCCCAGCAGCAGTTCGCCCGCACGCGCTTCCGCGGAGTAGCCGTCCATTTCGCCGTACTGGGTTTCCAGGTCGGCCACTTTATAGCCGTCTTCTTCGCTCATTTCGGCGAGACCGTAGATACGATCGCGCTCCTGCTTCACTTCCCACAGCTCCGCGTGCCCCATGATCACTGTGTCGAGCACGGTGAACTCTTCGAAGGCGAACTGATCCTGACGCAGCTTACCGATACGCTCGTTCGGATCGAGCGACACGTTGCCCAGCGTCGGCTCTAAATCGCCGCCGAGGATCTTCATAAAGGTGGATTTTCCGCTACCGTTGGCACCAATCAGGCCGTAACGGTTGCCGCCGCCAAATTTGACGGAAATGTTTTCGAACAGCGGCTTACTGCCAAACTGCATAGTGACGTTGCTGGTAACTAACACGGAGAGATTCCTGCGAAAAGTGTGATAAACACGGCATTATGCCACAATTCCGAATTGAGATCCCGTGTTGCGGCAATCCACTAAACTTTAACAAAATCGAAAAAAATGTGATTTCGTACACATCTGAATTCCCTGTTAGCGGGAATGCACATATAATGCGCTCCCATCACAGATTCAGACTTATCAACTCATCGCCTGAATGGCTTAGATACCTCGCACAACATGAACATGAAATTAACAACGCTTTTTGCGGCGGCGTTAGCCGTAGTAGGTTTTTGTAAGACCGCGTCTGCGGTGACGTATCCCCTGCCGACAGACGGAAGCCGTCTGGTGGGTCAAAACCAGGTGGTGACGGTGCCTGAGGGTAACTCTCAGCCGCTGGAGTATTTCGCCGCGCAGTACCAGCTGGGCCTGTCCAACATGCTGGAAGCGAACCCGGGCGTTGACCCGTATCTGCCAAAAGCAGGTACCGTGCTGAATATTCCTCAGCAGCTGATCCTGCCGGATACCGTTCATGAAGGCATCGTGATTAACAGCGCCGAAATGCGTCTGTATTACTACCCGAAAGGCACCAACACCGTTATCGTGCTGCCAATCGGTATCGGCCAGTTGGGCAAAGACACCCCGCTGAACTGGACCACCAAAGTAGAGCGTAAGAAAGCGGGCCCAACCTGGACGCCGACGGCTAAAATGCACGCGGAATACATCGCTGCGGGCGAACCGCTGCCCGCCGTTGTGCCGGCCGGCCCGGATAACCCGATGGGCCTGTACGCGCTGTACATTGGTCGTCTGTACGCCATCCACGGCACCAACGCCAACTTCGGTATCGGCCTGCGCGTGAGCCACGGCTGCGTGCGCCTGCGTAACGACGACATCAAGTTCCTGTTCGAGAACGTGCCGGTTGGTACGCGCGTGCAGTTCATCAACGAACCGGTGAAAGCGACGTCTGAGCCAGACGGCAGCCGCTACATCGAAGTGCACAACCCGCTCTCCACCAGCGAAGACCAGATCAACAACAACGAGATCGTGCCGATTACGCTGAACAGCGCGGTGCAGTCCGTGACCTCTCAGCCAGACGTGGAAACCACCATCGTCGACCAGGCGATTCAGAACCGTTCCGGTATGCCGGTGCGTCTGAACTAATCACGCGCATCAAAAAAGCGGGCCTCGAGGCCCGCTTTTTTTTATCCGTTATTCACGATAACAATCCCGCCGTGGTCGTAGCGATAGTGGCAGTGGGCATACTCCAGCGGCGTGCCATCTTCCAGATAAATGACCTGCTCCACCTCCAGCACCGGATCGGTTTCCTCACAGACCAGATGCTCTCTGTCCAGCGCGCTGGGCTTTAGCGCCCGCACGACCCGGTATGACCCCATAATTTTCAGCCCCAGGGTTTCCTGAACGTACTGAAACACTGACCCTTCAAGGTGGTTTTTCGTCAGGCCCGGCACCAGATTCATCGGCATCACCGTGGAATCCAGCGACATCGGTTCGCCGTTCAGTAAACGCAGGCGAATGAAGTCGTAGATCGGCGCATCGGTGTTAATCATCAGCGACGCCTGCTCTTTTTCGTTCGGGAAGCGCAGTTCGAAATGCACCACCTGGCTCGTGACCGTACCCAGATGCGCCCAGGTTTTGGTCGCGCCAAAGTAGTCGCTGCCGGAGAGATCCCACTGCGAGAGCTGGAGGAAGTTTTTGCGGATGAACGTCCCCTGACCCTGACGGGTGTAGACCAGCCCTTCGACGATCAGCTGGCGCATCGCCTGCTGAATAGTCATCCGGCTGGTGCTGAACTCCGCCGCCAGTGCAAACTGGTCCGGCAGGGGTTCGTTGGCGGCGTACTGCTGGCTGATAATGCGTTTCTTAATTTCCCGCGCTATGGTGATGTACTTCGCCGCCATCGTCCTTCCTTTCTGTTAGTTTTCTATCCCGCTGTTTTTCAAGGCCACTCGCTCGGCAATTTTGAGGAAAGGCAGGTAGAAGAATACACCAAATACGATGATTGCCAACTGGACCACCACGGCGCGCCAGTCCCCCGCCGTCGCCAGCCAGGCGCTGAGGATCGGCGGCGTGGTCCACGGGATCATCACCACGCAGCGGGACATTAACCCCAGCGTGGTGCAGAGCCAGGCGAAGTAAATGCCGATGGCGGGCAGCAGCACAAACGGGATCATCAGCGGCAGGTTAAAGACGATCGGCAGGCCGAAAATCACCGGCTCGTTGATGTTGAACAGGCCCGGCGCCAGCGACAGACGCGCCACCTGCTTCGCCGATTGTTGCCGCGAGAAGATAAAGATGGCGATCAGCAGCGAGATCGTGCTGCCCGTGCCGCCCACCATGCCAAACGTCGGCACAAAGATGTTGTTGATGATGTGCGGGATCGGCTGTCCGTTGGCGAAGGCCAGCATGTTCTCGTTGGTATTAATCAGCAGGAATGGCTCCAGCACCACGCTGTTGACCACCGACTGATGAATGCCGAGCGTGAACAGAAAGTTGCCGAAACTGTAGATGAAAATCGTCCCCGGCAGGCTGGTGTTGATCAGCCGCAGCGGCTGCTGGATAAAGGTCGTAATGAGGTGGATCAGATCCGTATGCAGCACGTTTGCCAGGATCGCCGCCAGCACGGCGAACAGGGAGAGCGTGAGGATCGTCGGGATCAGCGCGGTAAACGATTTGCTCACCGCCGGGGGCACGTTTTCCCCCAGCGAAATGTGCAGCGCCTTCAGCCGCGAAATGGCGATGAACAGCTCGGTGGAGAGCAGCCCAATCAGCACCCCGGCGAAAATCCCGGTGGAGCCGATATTGGCGAACGTCAGCACCTGCGTCACGCTGACCGCAGCGTCGCTGCCAACGGGCGTAACCTGTAAGCGCATCGGCATCATGATGATAAAGCTGCTGACGGCGATAACCACTGCCGAGACCGGATTGTCGAAATCTTTGTTGCGCGCCAGCGACCAGGCAATCATCGGCGCCAGCAGCAGCGCGGCGATGTTCAGCGTGCCGTTAATAATCGCCTCGCCCCACACCTTAAACTGTGTGAGCGTGTCGCCCTCAAAAATCCACGGGAACACCACGTTGTTCACCAGCACCGCCAGACCGGCGAGGATGAAAATCGGCATCACCGTGGCGAAGGCGTCGCGCAGGGATCGCAGGTGCACCTGGTTTGCCAGGCGCGCCGAGAACTCGACAAATTTATCGACAAAGGACTGCATGTGCGGTGTGATTTTTGTTTCAGACATAGCGGAGTGTTCCCATCAATCAGTCACAAAAACGGCCCGGCAGCGTACGGCTTACATCTCGCGTCCGTTGGTATGGATAACCTGTTTTAACCACGCGTAGCTCTTCTTCGGCACGCGCTTAAGGTCTTTCAGGTCGTGATTCTCGCGGTTGACGTAGACCACACCGTAGCGCTTACGCATGTCCCCCTGCGAGCTGAGAATGTCAATTAACCCCCAGCCGAGATAGCCAATGACCTCTGCGCCATCCTCGAATATGGCTTCCTTCATGGCCTCGATATGCGCCCGGTGGTAGTCGATGCGGTAGGTGTCCTCAATCGGGTTGACCCCGTCCCAGGACTCAATCACGCCAATGCCGTTTTCTATCGGGAAGACCGGCATCCGCCAGTCGTTGGCATAGCGAGTGATGATGGTGCGAAAACCGAGCGGGTCGATCTGCCAGTTCCACTCGGTGGCTTTCAGGTAGGGGTTATTTTTCTCACCGTGCAGCAGGTAATAGTTGACCGGCGTGCCTTCCGGGATCGCATCGCTATCCAGCGTTTTGCTGGCGTAGTAGCTGAAGGCCATAAAGTCGTTTTTCGTGCGGGCAAACAGAGCGAGATCGTCGGCGCGATAGATATCACCAAAGCCCTCCTGCTCCACCACCGCCATCACCGCCGGGCTGTAGCCCTGGCCGGCAAAAACGCGCAGCAGGTTCTGGTTGAGGAATTCGTCATACTGCTGGGCGCAGAAGATATCGCGCGGCTTGCAGGTGGCCGGATAGATCAGCTGGTGCGCCAGCATGCCGCCCATTAGCTGGCCTGGCTTAGTCTGGTGCAGGTATTCGGTCAGCGACATGTGCGCCACCATCGCATGGTGCTGAAGCTCATACAGCTCGCGCAGGGTTTTCTCGCCTTTCATATAGCCGGAAATGCGGAACGCTTCCGGCATATGGAAGATGTTCTGCTCGTTAAAGGTCAGCCAGTACTTTACCCGGTCGCCGAAGCAGTCGATCATCTTTTTGCCGTAGCGGATAAAAGCCTCCACCACGCGGCGATCGTTGAAGCCGTTGTACTCCTGCGCCAGCGCCAGCGGCATGTCGAAGTGGTAGAGGCAGACCATCGGCTCGATGCCGCGGGCGATGAGATCGTCAATAAAGCGGTCGTAAAAGGCGATGCCCTCGTCGTTGAACGCGCCGTCGCCCTGCGGGCAGACGCGGCTCCAGGAGATCTGGAAGCGGTAGCAGTTCATGCCCAGATCCTGCATCAGGTCGAAATCTTCCCGGTAGCGATGGTAGGAGTCGGTTGCCACCTTCCAGTCGGAGACGTTTTCTCCGGCTTCACGAATGTCGTACACCGACATCCCCTTCCCACCCTCGTTCCAGGCCCCTTCCGTCTGCATGCTGGACACCGAGTTGCCCCATAAAAAGTTGGCCGGCAGTGAATTGTTCATGCTCTCTCCCTATATGACTAGTCATTTAAAATCTCATGACTAGTCATATAGGCGAAGATGAAATTTCGATCAAAGGGGAGGATCGTTTTTTGTGAGGAATGCGGGGAAAAAAGCCCCGGTAAGCGATGCGCGACCGGGGCAAGAAAGGTTACTGCTGCGCGAGCTGATTGCGGCGATACTCCCCCTGCCGCTCCAGCATCCAGCCAGGATATTCCCGCGGCAGCGCGCTCACCGCATCAAGCTGCTGAAGCTCGTCTTCGCTGAGACGGATCCCGGTGGCGGCAATGTTGTCGTCCAGCTGTTCAACGCGTTTCGCGCCAATGATGACGCTGGTCACCGCTTTCTGATGCAGCAGCCACGCCAGCGCGATTTGTGCGACGGAGACGCCCTTACTTTCGGCAATCACGCGCATCACGTCCACGCAGTCAAAGGCGCGATCTTTGTCCACCGGCGGGAAGTCGAACGCCAGACGGCGGCTACCGGCTTCGCTCTGCCCGTCGCGACCATATTTTCCACTCAGCAGGCCGCCCGCCAGTGGGCTCCAGACCATCAGCCCGACGCCTTCGCTCTGCATCATCGGCACCAGCTCGCGCTCAAGATCGCGCCCGGCGATGGTGTAATACGCCTGGAGGGATGCGAAACGCGCCAGCCCGAGTCGCTCGGAAATGCCCAGCGCTTTGGCTATCTGCCACGCCGCCCAGTTCGAGACGCCGATGTAGCGCACGTGGCCGTGCTGCACCAGGTTATCCAGCGCATACAGCGTCTCCTCAATCGGCGTGGCCGGATCGAAACCGTGAAGCTGATAGAGATCGATATGATCGAGCTGCAGGCGGCGCAGGCTCTCCTTCACGCTGCTGATGATGTGATAGCGCGAGCTGCCGCGCGAGTTCACCCCGGCGGTGCCCGTTTCGCCGAACACCTTGGTGGCAACCACCACATTCTCGCGCGGGACGTTGAGGTTTTTCAGTGCCTGGCCGAGGATCGCCTCCGAGCGCCCTTCCGAATAGACGTCGGCGGTATCGATAAAGTTGATACCCGCGTCCAGCGCGCGGCCCACCAGCTGTTCTGCTTCGCTCTGCTGGAGCTGACCAATCTTGCCCCACATGCCGCCTTCTCCGCCGAAGGTCATGGTGCCGAGGCACAGTTCAGAAACGAACAGACCGGTGTTGCCCAGTTTTTGATAACGCATAAGATAATCCTCGCATGTCGATTGGGTACCCGATAGTTATACCCGCCCCTCAGCCATCGCGAATGTGGCGTTCCTGTCCGTTTCTTGCCCAATCCTCTGAATATTTATCCGCGCGGGGCGTCGCCAAAGATGCTGTAGTCCGGGAGCTGCACCTGCTGATACGGCTCCCAGCCGCCGCCGAGCGCCTTGTAGAGCGCCACCAGATCGAGAGCGCTTTGTACCTGCGCCTGCGCGCGCTGCTGCTCGGCCTGCGCCAGCTGACGCTGGGCGTCCAGCACGTCGATAAAGCTGGCGATCCCCTGCCGGTAGCTGTCGCTGGCAAGATCAAAGGCGTTTTGCAGGGCGTCGATGGTTTTCGCGAGACCCGCCTCACGCTGCTGGTCGGTGCGATAGCTCACCAGGGCATTTTCGACATCGCCGAGCGCGGTGAGCACCGTCTGGCGATAGTCCAGTACCGCAGCGCCCTGCTGCGCGCGCGCCACCTTGACGCTGGAGACCAGTCGACCCCCCTGGAAAATCGGAATGGAAATCTGCGGGCCGAAGCTGTAGAAGTGGCTGCTCCAGTCGGTCAGCCAGCCGGATTCGCTGTTGCGCAGGCCAAACTGTCCGGAGAGGGTAAAGCTCGGGAACAGCTGGGCCACCGAGACGCCAATCTGCGCCGTGGCGGCATGAAGGTTGGCCTCCGCTTCGCGCACGTCCGGACGGCGGCGCGCCAGCGTGGACGGTATACCAGTCTGCACGATATCCGGCAGCGCGGGCATTGGCTGTGCGGATTGCAGCTCGCTATCCAGCGCCCCCGGCGGCTTGCCGAGCAGAATAGCCAGCCCGTTCATCGCCTGGCGTTCCTGGGCCTGATACTGCGGCAGCTGGGCTTCAAGATTACCCAGCTGCGCCCGGGCGTTTTCCACGTCCATCTGCGGCGACAGCCCGCCGCGCTGGCGGCTTTCGGTCAGGTCCAGCGTCTGCTGCGCGCTTTTAATCTGGGTGTTCAGGGTAGCGATAATGCTCTGTGCCCCGCGCAGCTGGAGCCACGCGCGCGCCACTTCCGCTTCCAGCGACACCAGCGCATCGTTACGCTGTTCGATGGCGGCCTTCTGCTGCGCCTCGGCGGCTTCCACCTGACGGCGCACCTTGCCCCAGAGGTCGATTTCCCACTGGGCGTCGAAGCTGCCCTGATAAAGGTTAATCGGCTGCGTCAGCGGTCCCAGCGCGCCTCTGAGTTCAGGGTCGCCATTATCCAGCTGGTCGTACACGCCGTGGGATTTTAGCTCCCCTTCCAGCCCGAGCTGCTGGCGCGTCGCCTGCAGATTGCCGTTAACCGACGGGAAAAATGCCCCGCCCGCCTGGTTAATCTGCTCACGCGCCCCGGCAATGCGCAGTACCGTTTGCTGCAGCGTCAGGTTTCCGGCGATGGCGCGTTCAACCAGACTGTCGAGCTGCGGCGAGCCGAAGGTTTTCCACCAGCGCGGATTGGTCGCGGCGGAGGTGGTTTGCGATTTTACCGCGCTGTCGCCCTTATCGTTCCAGTGCGTAACGGCGGGTGGCGCAGGCTGCTGGTAGTCCGGCCCGACGGCGCAGCCCACCAGCAGCATCATTATCATCAGGGGGTGTAAACGTCTGTGTATCATCAGTGTGCTCCTGCACTCCCCTCGCTCTTAACCGGCGAGAGCAACAAACAAAACGGAATCAATAGCAAGGCCACGGCGCTCAGAATGGTGAAGACGTCGATGTAGGCCAAAAAGCGGGACTGCTCGATCATCGTCTGGTACATCCGCCCGGTGGCAATCCCGGTCGGATCGCCCACCTGGGTGGTGAAGTTCTGGATCGCCTGGGCGCTTTCGCGAATCGCCAGCTGGAACTGCTCGTTAAACGGCGAGGCGTGGTAGGCAAGGTGCGCGCTGTGCGCCTGCGCGCGCTCGGTGATGGCCGCCGTCGAGAGCGAAATCCCGATGGATCCCGCCACGTTGCGGAACATGGTAAACAGCGCCGCCGCATCGGCGTTGAGCCGTCTCGGTATCGAGATGAAGGCGATGGTGGTGAGCGGCACAAACAGGAACCCCAGACCAATCGACTGGGCGCTGCGGAACAGCACCAGGGTTTCGAAGTCAATATCCGGCGTCAGCGTGCGCGACCAGAAGAACGACACCGCCAGGCAGGTAAAGCCAAAGGCGATGATCCAGCGCGTCTGCACCACCGGCATCAGCTTCAGCACCAGCGGGATGGTCAGCACGATCAGCACCGCGCCGGGCGAGAGCACCAGCCCGGACCAGGTCGCGGTATAGCCCAGATCCTGCTGCGCCAGCTGCGGGATCACCACCGAGCTGCCGTAGAGGATCATCGCCATCCCCGCCATCAGCAGGCTGGAGATCGCGAAGTTGCGGTCCTTCATGCAGTGCAGATCCACCACCGGCTTTTTGGCATACATCAGCCAGTAGATTGCGCCGATAATGCCGACCAGCGTCAGCACCGCGAAGGTGCGGATAAAGTTCGAGTAGAACCAGTCGTCATCCTCTCCCCGGTCAAGCATGACCTGCAAACAACCCAGACCGAGGGCGATCAGGCCGATCCCCGTCCAGTCGATGGTCAGCTTCTCTTTTGATTTGCTCTCCCACGGCGGATCTTCCAGCAGCTGGTAGATCGCCAGCACCGTCACAATCCCTACCGGGATGTTGATAAAGAACACCCAGCGCCAGGAGTAGTTGTCGGTGATCCAGCCCCCCAGCGTCGGGCCGAGCACCGGCGCGACGATAATCGCAATGGAGGAAAGCCCAAACGCTTTGCCCCTGTCCTCCGGCTTGAAGTAGTCAAGCAGCACCGACTGCTGGGTGGGCTGCAACCCGCCGCCAAAGAAGCCCTGCATCACGCGGAACAGGATGATTTGCCACAGCTCGGTGGCGATGCCGCACAGGAACGAGCAGATGGTGAACATCACGATGCAAATGAGGAAGAACTGCTTGCGGCCAAACAGCCGGCTCAGGAACGCCGAGATGGGCAGCACGATGCCGTTCGCCACCAGGTAGCTTGTCAGTACCCAGGTGGATTCGTCGTAGCTGGCCGAGAGCGACCCCGCCACGTGCGGCAGCGCGACGTTGACGATGGTAGTGTCCAGAATTTCCATGAACACCGCCAGGGTGACGACAATCGCCACCGCCCACGGGTTACTGGCGGGCTTCCAGTTATCGTGGCTATGATCCGTCATTCCACGGTGACCTTCGGTTCAACCGACAGCCCCAGCGGCAGCGGCTTGTTCGGATCCAGACCTTTATCAATGACGATTTTTACCGGTACGCGCTGAACAATCTTCACGAAGTTACCGGTGGCGTTTTCCGACGGGAAGGCGGAGAAGCGCGAGCCGCTGCCCTGCTGGATGCTGTCGATATGGCCTTCAAGCTCCATATCCGGCCAGGCATCCACGGAGACGCTAACCTTATCGCCGGGCTTCATGCGCTCAAGCTGGGACTCTTTAAAGTTCGCCACCACCCATACGTTCGGGGAGACCAGCGAGAACAGCGCGGTGCCCGCCTGAACCAGCGTGCCGGGCTGCACGTTGCGTTTGGTGACAAAGCCGTCGAACGGGGCGCGGACTTCGGTGTAAGAGAGGTTCAGGTTCGCGGTTTCCAGCTGCGCTTTGGCCTGTTCGACCTGACGCTCGCGGGCTTCGACGTTGGTCTCCTGCTGGCGGATTTGCAGCTGTACCTGCTCCGCCACTTCCAGCTGCGCCTGTGCGCTGGCAAGGCCAGCCTGGGCGCTGCGCAGCTGAGCGTTCGCAGAATCAATACTTTGCTGGGTGGTCGCGCGCGGGTCAACGCCGCGCTGGCGCCGGTATTCCGCCTGCGCGTTCGCCAGATCGGCCTGCGCTTTCAACACCTGCGCTTTGGCTTCGTCACGCTGGGCGGGATACTGCACTTTTGAGAGCGCCAGCTGCGCCTGGGCCTGATGCAGCTGCGCGATAGCCAGCCCAAGCTGAGCCTGAGCCTGATCGCGCTGGGCGGTGGTATCGCGAGGATCGATCACCACCAGCACGTCCCCTTTCTTCACGCGCTGGTTATCCCGCACGCGAAGCTCGGTAACGTAGCCCGCCGTTTTGGGGGCAATGGTCACCACGTCGCCGTCGGTAAAGGCGTCGTCGGTGGTCTCTTCGTTGCGGGTTAAAAACCACCAGACCAGCGCCACGATCACCATCACGATGACCACGATGCCAAGGATAATTAACGGTTTTTTGCCCGGGCGTTTACGCTCGTTATTGTTTTTATCCTGCTCGTCAGCAGGTGGATTTTGTTCTTCTGCCATAATTCAGCAACGGTCCTGTCAGTGAGCGGCATCACACTATGCCGTTCACTAAAGCTAGGACGTTGCTATACATTTGCCAGGAAAAACTGACAAATTGCGCACTATATGAGAAGGAATAGTCCGAAACCGATCGCCGCAGCCCAGAGCAGCATCGGGATCGACCAGAGATGGAAGCGCCACCAGATGCGACGGTCGTTGGCCATGCGCAGGGCGATCAGGTTTGCCAGGGAGCCGGGCAGCAGCCCAAACCCACCGATGTTCACCGCCCAGGCCAGCAGCGTGTCCGGCGGAACGTAGTTGAGCAGTAGAATGGTGGCAGGCACGTTGCTGATAAACTGCGACAGGCCAATCGCCGTCAGCCACAGTCCCGGCTGCGACAGCGTGCTGACGCTGTGCAGAACGTTTTGTAGCACCGGAAGCTGAATAAGCAGATGCACGTCGATGAACATCGCCATAAAGACCAGCAACAGCGTCCAGTCCACGCTCACCAGCACGCGCCGCGCCAGCACGACAAAGCCCGCGGCGACGAGCAGGACGCCCGCCAGCTCATACTTCAGCTCCAGGGCGAACAGAAAGACGATATACAGCCCGAGGCAGCTCCAGACCAGCCGCGGCTGCCACTGCGGGCCCGTGGTCCCGCTATGGTATTGCAGCTTTTTATCCGGAAACGCGAACCAGCAGACCGCCAGCAGCGACAACATCATCACCAGCGCCAGAGGCGCCATCTGCCAGGTAAAGGCGGCGAATGACAGACCGGAACGTCCCCAGAGAAGAATATTTTGCGGGTTGCCGATGGGCGTCAACAGAGAACCGGCGTTAACGGCGAGCGCTTCAAAGATGATCAGTCTGCTGACCGGGATCTCGCAAAGCTTACGCAGGGTGAGCGTGAGGGGCACGATGATAAACAGCGCCACATCGTTGGTCAGAAACGTCGACAGCACCGCGGCGGAGAACACCATAAACAGGGCCAGCCTGCGCTCGGTGGCAAAATGGCGCACCATTTTACGCCCCAGGACGTCAAAATAGCCGCTCAGCTCGACCCCTTTGGTCAGCATCATTAACCCACTCAGGGTGATGATGGTGCGCCAGTCAATCGCCGCAGACCAGGCCTGTGGCGCAAACGGCACAAACAGGCTTAACCCGGCGCCAATGATTAATAAGAGATGGAAGAAACGATCGCGTGACAGGGCCTGCAGTCCAGGGATTTTCATTCAGCGGAGGGACCATATTTAAGGGTAAATTCGCGAAACTTCACCAGCGTCTCTTCGCTAACGTGGTGCTCCATTCCTTCCGCATCCCGTCGGGCAATTTCCGGGCTGACGCCCAGCACCAGCAAAAAGTTCTCGACAAGCTGATGGCGCTCGCGGCTCTCCTGCGCAAGCTTCTCCCCTTCCGGCGTCAGAAACACGCCGCGCCAGGGGATCATTTCGATCAGGCCTACCGAGGCCAGACGTTTTAACATTTTAGCGACCGTTGGCTGCGAAACCCCGAGCCTGGCGGCCATATCGACCTGACGCGCTTCCCCAACCTCGCGGATCAGATCGGAAATCAGTTCAACATAATCATCAATCAGTTCACGCCGGTGCGCTTCACGTACCTGGCGAAAACCTTCGACATGTTCTTCAACATTCACCAGTTGCGTCGTTTTTTTAATGGCTGGCTTACCTGCGCGACGGTTCATTGTACTTCCTCATTGGGGTGACGCTTCCAGCGCCCGGTATCGAGAGCGCACATTGTAAACCATCCCTCCACAAGCACAAAAAATTAACGAAATAGCCATAGCTATACAATATAGCCTGTGCTATATCTGTATGTAATGCAGTCACCCTTCACGGATCGAAGGGATCAAACATCAGGAGGTCTCATGAACGAATTCAAGAGGTGCATGACCGTGTTTACCCACTCTCCTTTTAAAGTGCGCTTAATGCTGTTGAACATGCTGTGCGATATGTTTAACAACAAACCGCATCAGGACGACAAACCTTCCCACTAAGCGGCGTTGCGGTACGCCGCTTCATTTTTCTGTCACACTTCCGCTGTAAACTGACCAATTCCCGATAATTTTTGCGGATTTGCAGCCCCCTTCGCAAAACATCTGTTTAGCAACTGTTGACCTTAATTCACGCTCGCACTATCTTCTTGCAGCCCTGCACAATTTGCGGCTCGCTGAAGCGGACCTCTCATTCCCTTTCCACGCACTGTCCGGCAGGCTTTGACCCTTGGCGCCAGGGTGAGCACATGGCGTTTTTGTGATAGTGACCTATGAATGTAACCCTGATAGATACCATCGTTACCCGCAGCCGGGCCTTAAGCCCGTGGACGGGATTTTACTTTTTGCAGTCGCTGCTGATTAACTTTGCGCTCGGCTATCCCTTCAGCCTGCTTTATGCAGTGGCTTTCACCTGCATCCTGCATGTGCTGTGGCGAGCGGCCCCGCGCGTGCAGAAAGCGTTGGTAGGGGTCTGTTCGCTGATTGCTGCGATGTATTTCCCGTTTGGCCAGGCCTACGGCGCGCCAAACTTCAACACCCTGCTGGCGCTGCACTCCACCAATATGGAAGAGTCGACGGAGATCCTGACGATCTTCCCCTGGTACAGCTACGTCGTCGGCCTCTTTATCTTTGCGCTTGGCGTCATCGCGGTTCGTCGCAAAGCAGACGCGAAGAGATCATGGGGAAAAATGGAGTCTCTGTGCCTGGCGTTTAGCGTGGGGACGTTTTTCGTTGCGCCGGTGCAAAACCTGGCCTGGGGCGGCGTGTTCAAGCTGAAAGATACGGGCTATCCGGTGTTCCGTTTCGTTAAAGACGTCGTCGTGAACAATAAAGAGGTTCTCGACGAGCAGGCGCGCATGGCTGAACTTTCCAATATGAAAGACACCTGGAACGTGCTGGCGGTTAAGCCGAAATACCATACCTATGTGGTGGTGATTGGCGAGAGCGCACGTCGCGACGCGCTGGGCGCATTCGGCGGGCACTGGAATAACACACCGTTTGCCAGCTCTGTCAACGGCACCCTGTTTACCGATTATGTGGCGGCCAGCGGCTCGACGCAGAAATCGCTCGGCCTGACGCTGAACCGCGTGGTGGATGGCAAACCTCAGTTTCAGGATAATTTCGTCACGCTGGCCAACCGCGCCGGTTTTCAGACCTGGTGGTTCTCCAATCAGGGGCAAATTGGCGAATACGACACCGCCATCGCCAGTATTGCTAAGCGTGCTGACGAAGTGCAGTTCCTGAAGAGCGGCGATTTTGAAGCCGACAAAAACACCAAAGACGAGGCGCTGCTGAAGATGACGGCGCAGGTCTTTGCTACCCCGCGCACCCAGCCGCAGCTGATTGTTCTGCACCTGATGGGATCGCACCCGCAGGCCTGCGATCGCACTGGCGGTAAATACGCGGAGTTTGTGCAGTCGAAAGAGACCTCTTGCTATCTCTATACCATGACGCAAACCGACGAGCTGCTCAGCAAGCTTTACGATCAGCTGCGCAATACGGGCGAAAGCTTCTCTGTGGTCTATTTCTCTGATCACGGGCTGGCGTTTAAAGAGCGTGGCAAAGAAGTGCAGTATCTGGCGCACGACGACCAGTTCCAGCAAAATTTCCAGGTGCCATTTATGGTGCTGTCGAGTGATGATAAAACGCATCGCGTTATCAAAGCGCGGCGCTCGGCGAATGATTTCCTGCAGTTCTTCTCGCAGTGGACGGGGATTAAGGCCAAAGAGATAAAAAATGATTACCCGTTTATCTCCAACAAGAAAGCGCCCCCAGTGTACGTTACCAACTTCAAGTTACAGAAAGTTGACTATAACCATCTGGGTACCGATATTTTTGATATTAAGAGTAAGTAAGCTGTGCGATCTCGTGCGGTCTGATGCCCTCACCCTGACCCTCTCCCACAAGGAGAGGGAAAAAGCTAAAAAAAATCCGCCACATTGGGCGGATTTTTTATTAGCTCACCGAAGTGATTAGAAGCGGTAACCTACGCCCGCGATCCAGGTGCCAACGTCAACGTTGCGGATACGGCTCTGCTCATAGGAGAAGTCCAGAGCCACGTCCTGGATTGGGTTGAACTGCAGGCCTGCGCCATAGGAGAAGCCGTAGTCGCTGTTGCTTGCAGTGCGGTTCAGACCCTGGTTTTCGGTCTGCTGGAATTTACCGTAGCCAACACCTACAACACCGTAGATGCTCGCCCAGTCGTTCAGACGGTAAGCTGGACCAGCAGTGATACCGTAGTACTGGCCTTTGTTGTATGCGCCGTTTTCAGTACGATCTTTCTCGGTGTAGGTGAAAGAACCGATCACGCCCAGCGGGTTGTTATCCTGCTCGTAACGATACTTCAGGTTGAAACCGTTGGTTTTGTTCATCACGCCCTGCATATCGCTCTGAGCGTAACCACCAGTTACAGTAGAAGTAGCAGCTACAGCGGTACCTGCGGAAACAGCCAGTACAGCGGCCAGTGCTGAAAGACATGCAATTTTTTTCATAACCACCTCAAATGTGCTTCAAGTAAGTCCGTAAGTTTTAAATATATCAAAAAAATTTGCGAAACTCTTTGTGATTCGTGATGTCTAATGAGGCCTTTCCTGTAACAGAACGTTTCCAACCTCAGCTAACTCTTTCAAATCACATGCGATTTTTCCTACTAAACGCCCATATTGCGCGTCTGCGCCGTTACATTCATCCAGATTATTCCTAATCTTTCAGGTGATAAATCCACCAGCGCTTAACCATTTTACGGATTTCACGGGTCTTTTTTTTCAACCTAGTCTCAACCGTAGCTGTATATTTCCTTTACACTGCAACCTTTACTCCACTTGACATTAGCTGACAGGAGAAAGGATGCCTGGGTTATCCCGCACGTCGTCGGTCTGGTTGCCGGTAGCCGTCATACTTATTGCCATGTTGTCCATCCAAAGCGGTGCTTCGCTGGCAAAATCGCTTTTTCCACTGGTGGGTGCGCCCGGGGTAACAGCCCTGCGTATCGTGCTGGGAACGGCGATACTGGTCGTCATCTTCAAACCCTGGCGTCTGCGCTTCAAAAAAGAGCAACGTCTCCCCCTGCTTTTTTATGGTCTGTCCCTCGGGGCAATGAACTATATGTTCTACCTCTCCATCCAGACCATCCCGCTGGGGATTGCCGTCGCGCTGGAGTTTACCGGCCCGCTGGCGGTCGCGCTTTTCTCGTCACGTCGTCCGGTGGATTTTATCTGGGTCGTGCTGGCCGTTCTGGGCTTATGGTTCCTGCTGCCGCTCGGCCAGAATGTCTCTGAGATAGATCTCACGGGCGCAGCGCTGGCGCTGGGAGCAGGAGCCTGCTGGGCTGTCTATATACTCACCGGGCAGCGAGCGGGTGAAGAGCATGGCCCGGCAACGGTCGCCCTGGGTTCCGTGATTGCGGCTATCGTTTTTGTGCCGATCGGTATGGCGCAGGCCACGGAGTCTATCTGGCAATGGTCAGTCATGCCCATCGGGCTGGCGGTCGCTATTCTTTCAACGGCTCTCCCCTATTCTCTGGAGATGATTGCCCTGACGCGTCTGCCGACGCGCATATTTGGCACTCTGATGAGCATGGAGCCCGCCCTTGCGGCGATCTCCGGGATGGTGTTACTGGGCGAAACGCTGACGTTTACCCAAACGCTGGCGCTCTGCTCAATTATCGCGGCGTCAATGGGGTCAACGCTCACCATGCGCCCTGAACCTAAAATTGAGAAAATCGACATCGGCTAATGCCATATATTCTGCATGGCTTCACGGCCATGCAGAATAAAGGCCAGAATGCCATCCGTTATAATTTCTTACATAGTTTGTCATATAACCGAAATATCCTTCCCCACCCATTCCCCTCCAGGAGAATTAAGATTGATCTGTATCAATTTTAGAATTATCTATTAATTTCAATGAATTAAATTATCAACCTCCTTCTTGCTATTAAACCGATAGGCACAGCCAGACCGCAGAGAAAAAATCCGGTGCTATACTTAGTTCCGTAATTACCTGGGACATAAACATCAAGAGGATATGAGATTATGAGTACCGCTAAACTGGTGAAAACGAAAGCGTCTAATCTGCTTTATACCCGTAACGATGTATCGGATAGCGACAAAAAAGCGACCATTGAGTTGCTGAATCGCCAGGTGATCCAGTTCATCGATCTTTCGCTGATCACCAAACAGGCCCACTGGAATATGCGCGGTGCAAACTTTATTGCCGTCCATGAAATGCTGGATGGCTTCCGCACAGCACTGGTGACACACCTCGATACGATGGCTGAACGTGCCGTTCAGCTGGGTGGTGTCGCGCTTGGGACCACGCAGGTGATCAACAGCAAAACGCCGCTGAAAAGCTACCCGCTGGATATCCACACCGTTCAGGATCACCTGAAAGAGCTGGCGGACCGCTACGCGATTGTGGCCAATGACGTGCGCAAAGCGATTAGCGAAGCCAAGGATGAAGATACCGCAGACATCTTCACCGCCGCATCCCGCGACCTGGATCAGTTCCTGTGGTTTATCGAATCTAACATCGAGTAATCCATAAGACTTTCCTGTCAAACCCTCGCCTCTGGTGAGGGTTTTGCACATTTATGGTGCACAGTTTTTGCCTGAGACGGTGCAAAAGTGAATAAATTGTAATAATCACCTCACACAACCGTTAATGGGAGATTGTTTTTTCGTCAGAATTTACGCTTAATATCTCCCCGTCAGTTGACCCAAACGAAGCGCACCAAAATGGTGCTCCATGCTGGTGCAACACGACATCATTGCCACGCTTTTTGTGCAATGTATGATTTCATCCCCTTTGTAAAACAACAGCTTGTAAAGTTGGCACGATTTTTTCATTGTGCCAGTCGTTCTCGCAGGGGATCGCCCCGTGGATATAAAAGGAAATGCTATGAAGTCTGTATTAAAAGTTTCACTGGCTGCACTTACCCTGGCTTTTGCGGTGTCCTCTCAGGCTGCCGACAAACTGGTTGTGGCGACCGACACGGCGTTCGTTCCGTTTGAATTCAAACAGGGTGACAAATACGTTGGTTTTGATGTTGATCTGTGGGCCGCTATCGCCAAAGAACTCAAACTGGACTACACCCTGAAGCCGATGGACTTCAGCGGCATCATCCCGGCGCTGCAAACCAAAAACGTCGATCTGGCGCTGGCGGGCATCACCATTACCGAAGAACGTAAAAAAGCGATCGACTTCTCTGACGGCTACTACAAAAGCGGCCTGCTGGTGATGGTCAAAGCGGATAATAACGACGTAAAAAGCGTGAAAGACCTCGACGGTAAAGTGGTGGCAGTGAAAAGCGGCACCGGTTCCGTGGATTACGCGAAAGCGAACATCAAAACCAAAGACCTGCGCCAGTTCCCGAACATTGACAACGCGTATATGGAACTCGGCACCAACCGTGCTGACGCTGTTCTGCACGACACGCCGAACATCCTGTACTTCATTAAAACGGCTGGTAACGGCAAGTTCAAAGCCGTGGGCGACTCTCTGGAAGCTCAGCAGTACGGTATCGCGTTCCCGAAAGGCAGCGACGATCTGCGCACGAAAGTTAACGGCGCACTGAAAACGCTGAAAGAGAACGGCACCTACAACGAGATCTATAAAAAATGGTTCGGTACTGAGCCTAAATAATTTTACCTGAATTCAGGTTTATAGCGCCCGGCGGCGCTCATGCTTGCCGGGCCTACATTTTTCGTTTTTCACCACGGTATACAGGAATACATCATGCAGTTTGACTGGAGCGCCATCTGGCCTGCCATTCCACTCTTGCTTGAAGGCGCTAAAATGACCCTGTGGATTTCGGTCCTGGGTCTGGTAGGTGGGTTGATTATCGGTCTTGTCGCCGGTTTCGCCCGCACCTACGGTGGCTGGATTGCAAACCACATCGCACTGGTTTTCATCGAAGTGATCCGCGGCACCCCGATTGTCGTGCAGGTCATGTTTATCTACTTCGCCCTGCCAATGGCCTTTACCGACCTGCGCATCGATCCGTTCAGCGCGGCCGTCGTGACCATTATGATCAACTCGGGCGCCTACATCGCGGAAATCACCCGCGGGGCGGTGCTGTCGATTCATAAAGGTTTCAGCGAAGCCGGTCTGGCATTAGGTCTTTCTCGTCGCGAAACGATCCGTCACGTTATTCTCCCGCTGGCGCTGCGCCGCATGCTGCCGCCGCTGGGTAACCAGTGGATCATCAGCATTAAAGATACATCGCTGTTCATCGTTATCGGCGTAGCCGAACTGACCCGTCAGGGCCAGGAAATTATTGCAGGCAACTTCCGCGCGCTGGAAATCTGGAGTGCGGTCGCCGTTGTTTATCTGATCATTACGCTGGTACTGAGCTTCGTTCTGCGCCGTCTTGAAAGAAGGATGAAAATCCTGTGATTGAATTTAAAAACGTCTCCAAGCACTTTGGCCCAACCCAGGTGCTGCACAATATCGATCTGAATATCAAGCAGGGTGAAGTGGTGGTGATTATCGGGCCTTCCGGTTCCGGTAAATCGACCCTGCTGCGCTGCATCAACAAGCTGGAAGAGATCACCAGCGGCGATCTGATCGTTGACGGTCTGAAGGTAAACGACCCGAAAGTGGACGAGCGTCTGATTCGTCAGGAAGCGGGCATGGTGTTCCAGCAGTTCTACCTGTTCCCGCACCTGACGGCGCTGGAAAACGTGATGTTTGGCCCACTGCGCGTGCGCGGTGCCAACAAAGCGGCGGCGGAAGCGCTGGCAAAAGATCTGTTGGCGAAGGTTGGCCTGGCGGAGCGTGCGCACCACTACCCTTCCGAGCTCTCCGGTGGCCAGCAGCAGCGCGTGGCGATTGCCCGCGCGCTGGCGGTGAAACCGAAGATGATGCTGTTTGATGAGCCGACGTCCGCACTCGACCCGGAGCTGCGCCACGAGGTGCTGAAAGTCATGCAGGATCTGGCGGAAGAAGGGATGACGATGGTGATCGTGACCCACGAAATCGGCTTTGCTGAGAAAGTGGCTTCCCGCCTGATCTTTATTGATAAAGGCCGCATCGCCGAAGACGGTAACCCGCAGGAATTGATCGCGAATCCGCCTAGCCAGCGTCTGCAGGAGTTCCTGCAGCACGTCTCCTGATCCCTCGCTACATACCGAGCCGGGCTTGCCCGGCTTTTTTACGCCAGATTGTTCCCAAAAACTCCCCTCCGCCTCTCGCCCTCTATACTTATCATTTTGCACGATATTTTTGTCGGAGGACGCCGTGCCGTGGATCCTGCTGCTGTTGATAAGCCTGTTTAGTACGCCATCGCTCGCCGTGGCAATCCCCGGCGTCACCACCGGAGCAACTGCTACTCAGCAAAATACGCCGCCTCCGGAGCCGGATGCAGAACAAAAAAAAGCGGCCTATAGCGCACTTGCCGACGTCCTTGAGAATGACACCTCCCGGCAGGAGCTGATCGATCAGTTGAGGAAGGTGGCCGCCACGCCGCCTCAGGATCCGGTTCCGACCATTACGCCACCGCAGATCGAAGAGGAAAAGACGGTACTGGAAAATGTCACCGACATCAGCCGCCGCTACGGGGAAGCCCTGTCGTCACGTTTTGCCCAGCTCTATCGAAATCTTGTTGGCACCTCGCATAAACCTTTTAATCCCCACACCTTCACCGCAGCCGCCACGCAGTTTGCGATTCTGGCGGGTGCCGTGTTCATTTTTTACTGGCTGCTGCGCCTGTGCGCCTGGCCGCTCTACCGGAAGATGGGCCACTGGGGGCGGAAAAAAAATCAGCATAAAAGCAGCTGGCTGCACCTCCCGGCCATGATTACCGGAGCGTTTATCATCGATTTACTGCTGCTGGCCCTGACGCTGTTTGTCGGTCAGGTGCTGGCGGACCGCCTCAATACGGGCAACAAAACCATTGCCTTCCAGCAGGCGCTCTTCCTGAATGCGTTTGCGCTCATCGAATTTTTTAAAGCGGTGCTGCGCGTCATCTTTTGCCCGCGCGTGCCTGAACTTCGCCCTTTCAACATCAACGACGACAGCGCGAAATAC
The DNA here is from genome assembly GCF_014930485.1 of Enterobacter cloacae complex sp. P47BA. Taxonomy (NCBI): domain Bacteria; kingdom Pseudomonadati; phylum Pseudomonadota; class Gammaproteobacteria; order Enterobacterales; family Enterobacteriaceae; genus Enterobacter; species Enterobacter cloacae complex sp. P47BA. Next base: position 116,061 of record NZ_JADBRF010000011.1, read on the forward strand.
TGGGCCGTGCGGCTAAGCGTGCTCAGCGGGCTGATAGGATACGGCCTGCTGGTTGCCGTGCCGATTATCTCCAACCAGGTCAACGTGCAGTTTGGCGCGCTGGCGAACGTGCTGATTATGCTCTGTATTACCGTCTGGTCTCTGTACCTTATCTTTCACAATAAAAGGACGATCACCGAGAGTCTGCTGCATCTGGCCGACCGTTCCCTCTCTTTCTTCAGTCTGTTTATCCGCGCCTTCGCGCTGGTGTGGCACTGGCTGGCAAGCGCGTATTTTATTGTGCTGTGCTTCTTCTCGCTGTTCGACCCGGGAAACAGCCTGAAATTTATGATGGGGGCGACGTTTAAAAGCCTGGCGATTATCGGCATCGCGGCGTTTGTGTCCGGGCTGTTGTCCCGCTGGATCTCGAAAACCATCACCCTGTCGCCGCAGGTCCAGCGTAATTATCCGGAACTGCAAAAACGGGTGAACGGCTGGATGTCGGTATCGCTTAAGGTGGCGCGCATTCTTACCGTCTGCGTGGCGATCATGCTGCTGCTGAATGCGTGGAGCCTGTTTGATTTCTGGAACTGGCTGCATAACGGTGCAGGCGAGAAGACCGTCGATATTTTAATTCGTATCGCGCTGATTCTGTTCTTCTCCGCCGTCGGCTGGACGCTGCTGGCGAGCCTTATCGAGAACCGTCTGGTATCGGATATTCACGGCAGACCGCTCCCCAGCGCCCGCGCGCGCACGCTGTTGACCCTGTTCCGCAATGCACTGGCGGTGATAATCAGCACCATCACCATCATGATTGTGCTGTCGGAAATCGGCGTGAATATCGCCCCGCTGCTGGCGGGTGCTGGCGCGCTGGGTCTGGCGATCTCCTTCGGCTCGCAAACGCTGGTGAAGGATATTATTACCGGCATCTTTATCCAGTTTGAGAACGGGATGAACACAGGGGATCTGGTGACCATCGGGCCGCTGACCGGTACCGTGGAGAGGATGTCGATTCGCTCGGTAGGCGTGCGTCAGGATACCGGGGCATATCACATCATTCCCTGGTCATCGATCACTACCTTCGCCAACTTTGTGCGCGGCATTGGCTCCGTTGTGGCCAACTACGATGTGGATCGTCATGAAGATGCCGACAAAGCGAAGCAGGCGCTGCGGGATGCGGTCAGTGAACTGATGGAAATGGAGGATATTCGCGGGCTGGTGATTGGCGAACCGTCGTTTGCCGGCATCGTTGGGCTGACCAACACGGCGTTCACCCTGCGCGTGTCGTTCACCACCCAGCCGTTGAAGCAGTGGACGGTGCGCTTTGCCCTCGACAGCATGGTGAAAAAGCACTTCGATCTGGCGAACGTGCGAACGCCGGTGCAGACGTATCAGGTATTGTCGCCGCCCGCCTCGCCGCTCCCTCCGCAGGAGCCGACGCTGTAACCGAGCCGGGTGGCGGCTTTGCCCTACCCGGCCTGGGGCGGGATACTATTTGCGACGTTTGTTATCGTCCATAAACGACCAGGCGATAAAGCGGCTCTGCTTCTGGCCCTGCGCCATCTCTTTTTTCACCACTTTTACGGCACCCGCTTCGCTCAGCGCGCGGTAGAGCGGCGGCAGGTTATCCCCGCGGGAAACCAGCGTCGTAAACCACTTCACCTGACGGCCAAACTGTTGGCTTTCCGCAATCATGCGCAGGATGAAGGCAACTTCACCGCCCTCGCACCACAGCTCCTGCTGCTGCCCGCCGAAGTTCAGCGCGGCGTCTTCCGCCTGACCGAGGTTGCGGCGTTTACGTTCGCTGCCCGCGCGAGCCGCTGCCGCCGAATCATGAAACGGCGGGTTGCACATCGTAGCGTCATAGCTTTCGTTTTTATGAATTATGCCGTTGAAGATGGAAGCCGCCTCTTTCTGACGACGCAGACGAATGGAACGGCTCAGGCCAGGGTTCGCGCTGATAATCGCCTGCGCGCTGGCAAAGGCCTCGGCGCCGATTTCGCTCCCGGTAAAGCGCCAGTGATATTCATGTACGCCAATCAGCGGGTAAATCAGGTTTGCCCCGGTGCCTATATCCAGGATGGAAGCCTGCTGCGGTACAGCGCCGTCACGATCTTCGGCAAGCAGATCGGCAAGGTGATGAACGTAATCAGCGCGGCCCGGCACAGGGGGGCAGAGAAAGCCTTCCGGAATATCCCAGTGAGCCACACCGTAAAAATGCGCCAGCAGGGCTTTGTTCAGCGTTTTCACCGCCTGCGGATCGGCAAAATTGACGGTCGGCTCACCCGCTGGGGTCTGGACAATATAGTCCTGCAGCGCAGGGCAGCTCTGGCACAGGGCGTTCATGTCGTAGCGGCTGCGGTGGCGATTTCGTGGGTGCAATCCCGGCTTTTGGGAAGTCATGGCGTTCTCCTTTAAACAGCGGCGTAAGATACCCTGTGCTGGCCCTGCGGTAAATCTTTCTCTGCGGCGCTTAAAAAAACACCGTAAATCAAACACCTCTACGTCTATGATCTGTCAGCGAATTGTCAGTTTTTATCGTTCAAAAAATAAGCAGATCATCATCAAATATTTGCGCTAAGTCACACTCGTCAGGCTTCTAAACTTAAAGGGAATCACCTGTTGTTTCCTCATGAGGATGTGATTATGAAAAAGTACCTGACCCTTGCTGTTATCGCCGGCGCCCTGGCAACGGCTTCATTTTCTGCGATGGCCGTTCAGTCACTGAATGAAAGTACCGATACTAGCCAGCTGCGTCCGGCGGGCACCGTCTCGGTAAGTCGCGCAAGTAACCTGGACGATCTGCAGAATAAACTGGCCGAAAAAGCCCGCCAGGAAGGTGCGAAAGGCTTTGTCGTGAACTCCGCTGGCGGAGATAACCATATGTACGGCACAGCAACCATCTATAAATAATTTTTTTCCTCCACAACAAGACTGCATCTGCCTGCCGGATGCAGTTCATTTCCGCTTTATCTTGATTGTTCATTTTTTAACCCCATATTAAAAGCAGGGTATAAACCGATTTCAGGAGGATGCCATGGCTTCCGGTTGGGCGAATGACGACGCCGTTAACGAACAGATCAACAGTACCATTGAAGATGCGGTTGCGCGCGCTCGCGGTGAGATTCCGCGCGGCGAAAGTTTGAAGGAGTGCGAAGAATGCGGAGAGCCGATCCCGGAGGCACGGCGTAAAGCCATTCCAGGCGTAAGTTTATGCATTACCTGCCAGCAGGATAAAGATTCAAAAAATGCCTCACATTCAGGTTATAATCGCAGAGGATCGAAAGATAGCCAGTTACGCTGACTCTCCTTTACCTAAGTTAACCCTGCCTGCACTTACCTTTACGCTCACGGTTTTTAGCGAACCGCGTAGCAAAATGTGCCCTTCATCTTTCTTCTGTAAAGCGCATCCACAAGAAGTGTAAAGCGCTGGTTTGAATTTATTAATATTCAATAAGTTATTTGTCATTCAATTTTTTTGACTGACCACGTCAATTCTCTTCGATTTTATCCGTCAGGAAAAAACGTGATACTTATCACATCGACGGAACATCGTCCCCTTAACAGAAAACACCTGCGAGAGATTAATTATGAAAACCATCAAATATGCTGTAGCTGCTGTTGCCCTGTCCGCTCTGTCTTTTGGCGCATTCGCCGTAGAGCCTGTTTCAACCACTCAGGCCCAGAGCATGAATAAAATCGGTGTGGTAAGTGCAGAAGGCGCGACCACGCTGGACGGCCTGGAAGCCAAGCTGGCTGAGAAAGCCGCTGCTGCCGGTGCAAGCGGATACACCATCACCTCCGCTAACACCAATAACAAGCTGAGCGGTACTGCGGTTATCTACAAATAATCGCCTGAAATGAATGCTGTATCCTCGCCAAACCCTCTGGTGAGCTGCTCCAACCCTCATTGACCCTGTTGTTTGTTACCCTTGCTTGCCCGTCCGCCACTGGACGGGCTTTTTTTTGCTTAAAACGACTGTGCCACCCGCTGTAACCCCGCTTCCACCGTCTCTACCTCCCCTGTCGCCAGCAAGCAGCAGGCCATTTGCAGTTTGATCGACTGTGGGACCGGCACGTTTCCGGCCAGGCACTGCGTAATCCAGTGTGCGGTAACCTGCGGATCTTTTGACTCCGGCAGAATCACATCGCTGTTTTCTTCCCCGCGTTCAAGCACAACGCGCGTACCGACAGAATCGATCAGCATCAGCTGTGGGCAACGCTGCGGGTTGGCGTACACCTCCCCTTCTGTTCCGTGCATCAGCAGTGCGCGTCCACCGATTTCGGCAAAGAACTGACCGACGCGCGTCACGTACTCCGGATGAGAAACACTGGAAAGGCGCAGTGCGGCATCCTCAGCAAACGGCGTTGCCAGCTTCGCCAGGGTGTGCGCACTGTTACGCACGCCCATGCGCCAGCGCATGTCCAGCTGCTTTTCCAAAGGCGGGCAGAGCGCACGAACGGGAATATAGACCGGCTGGTTCCCCTCCAGCTTTGCCTGCGCCTGGCCGGCATGGAGGGTCGGTTCAATGCCCAGCAGTTCAAAGATGGTTTCTGTCAGTACGCGCGTGGGATCTTCGCTGACCCCATGTACCACCACAGGGAACCCCAGCTTATGTAACAATATCGCCAGCAGCGGCGTCAGGTTTGCCTGCTTGCGCGCCCCGTTATAGCTCGGGATCACAATCGGCATCGGTTTTGCCACTGGCGGCGTTAAGCGCAGCGTTTGCGCCTGCATCGCCTCGTAGAAACCACGCATCTCCGCTTCGCCTTCGCCTTTGATACGCAGCGCAATCAGGATGCCGCCCATTTCCAGGTCCGGTACCTCGCCGTTGAGCATACGGGTGTAAAGCGCGCGAGCGGTTTCATGGTCCAGGTCGCGGGCGTGGTTTTTCCCACGTCCTACCTCTTTGATAATTTTGCGATAATCCACGACATTCCTCCTGACAGCCTATCTTGTTAACACTATAGCCCTGATGAATGGCTATCCGTTAGTTTTTTATCCCTTAAGACAACCTTCTGTTTTAATAGCAAAAAATAAACACAAGCTTTTTTTCAATTATTTGTGATTTCTATAGCAGATTCGTATTCATACATTTTTTGATTAAATAACCAGCGGAAAGTCATTAAGGGTCAACGGTGAAAACGTCCAGGCAACGCTCTCACCCGAAACATATCAGGATTTGCTATGAACAAGGTTGCTTTAGGTTTAATCATCGCCGCAGCGGTGGGATGTTCTGCATCCACGTTTGCGGCAACGAACGGTGAAGGGCAAATAAACTTCACCGGCGAAATTATCGATTCTGCTTGTCAGGTCGTAAATGGATTAAGTAATCCATTAAATGTACAGCTGGGGAAAGTGTCTAAAACGGTATTTACCGGTGCAGGCTCTACCAGCACCTTAACGAAGTTTGATATTCAGTTAACGAATTGTCCTGACACGGTCACCTCCGCCGCCATTAACTTCGGCGGAACACCGGATGCGAATAACAATTCAACGCTTGCCTTAACGCCAGATACCGATGCGGCGACAGGGGTGGCGATTCAGCTGGTGGATGCCTCGCAGCAGCCTGTCAGCCTGTATACGCCGTCTCAGCAGTATCAGTTAACCTCCGGCACGGCGGTTAACGATCTGGAGTTCGGCGCACGCTATATCCAAACCGGCCCGGCAATTACCGCAGGCCCTGCTAACTCCGTTTCAACCTTCACCGTTATTTATAACTGATCTTATCAATCCGGAGATATTAATGCTTTCGCGAGCATTAATATCTTCTCTGTTCATTGAGAAATCTTTATGCGCCACGGTTATTTACTGAGCACGCTTTTACTGGTAGCAACTGCTTCACATGCTGGGGTCATTATTAACGGCACCCGACTGGTCTATCAGGGAGATAAAAAGGAATCTTCTCTTGGTCTTTCAAATCCAGATGCGACGGATTATCTGGTGCAGTCCTGGGTTGATTCCGGTGGTAAAAACCAGGCCAAAGCCCCGTTCCTGATCACCCCGCCGCTTTTCCGTCTGGATGCGCACGAAGATAACGTTCTGCGCGTGGTGCGTACGGGCGGAAATTTACCGGAAGACAGGGAATCCCTGTACTGGTTGAACATTAAAGCAATCCCTTCCTCAAAACACGTTGAGGGGGTAAATACGCTGCAAATCGCCATTAATACTCGAATCAAATTACTGTATCGCCCGTCTGCGGTAAAAGGCAGACCAGAAGATGTGGCGGATAAACTTGAATGGCGCCGCGAAGGGAACGATCTGGTGGTGAATAACCCCACGCCGTTCTATATGAATTTCCAGACCGTTACGCTGAATGGTCATAAAGTCGCGAAAGCCACCTGGGCTGTTCCGAAAACGGAAACACATTTTATCTTACCGGGTAATGTCGGGGGCGCGGACGTGACGTATTCCATTATTACCGACTACGGCAGCATCAGCCATACCTGGTCGAAATCCGTTCATTAATTTTTTCCCGTTAATAAAATAATTATGTACAGCCATAAAAAGCCGTTCACCTGCCGATTGTCGTCATTGCTGGTCATTCTCTGTGGCCTGGCAATGGCGATCTTTGCGCAGCAGGTTATGGCTGATGATTATTTTAACCCTGCCCTGCTGGATGTTGATAATCCCCAGCAGGGTAAAACCGATCTGTCCATCTATGAAAAAGGCCCCGGCCAGGCGCCGGGGAAATATGAGGTCGCGGTATTTATCAATAATAATAAAATTGATACCCGCAACGTGACCTTTACGCTTCAGAAAGATTCGCAGGGCAACAGCACGCTGCAGCCTTGCTTTAGCCTTGAGGAATTAAAAAGCCTCGGCATCAAAACCAAAAAATTTCCGCAGCTAATGGCCAAAGGCCAGTGTGCTGATTTACATGTCATTCCTGCGGCATCCGCCACCTTTCGCGTTCGCAACCAGCAGCTGCTGATGAGCATCCCTCAAACGGCGCTGGGCCAGGTGCCTCGCGGTTACATTGACCCGAAAGAGTTTGACGAAGGGATCACTGCGGGCCTGCTTAATTACAGCGCCAATGCCAGCCACAGCCGCGCGCGACAGCACGGTGAGCAGGATAACAGCAGCCAGTACGTAAACCTGCGCCCAGGCCTGAACGTTGGCGCATGGCGCATTCGCAACTATTCCACCTGGAATCGCAGCACCACGGGCCATGAGGAGGAGCAGAAATTCACCTCCGTTTATACCTATGCGCAACGCGATATCGTGGCAATGAAAAGCGACATCACCGTCGGCCAGAGCTCATCCCCTGCCGACGTGTTTGACAGCGTTCCCTACACCGGGGTGGAGCTGAAATCCGACAGCGACATGCTGCCGGACAGCGAGAAAGGCTATGCGCCGATTATCCGCGGCACGGCACACAGCAACGCGCTGGTGGTGGTTCGCCAGAACGGCTACGTCATTTATCAGAACACGGTCGCGCCGGGTGCCTTCGAAATTAACGATCTCTACCCCACCGGCAGTAGCGGCGACCTGCAGGTTACCGTGAAAGAGACCGACGGCAGCGAAAGCCATTTTGTCGTGCCGTTTGCCTCCGTGCCGGTCTTGCAGCGTGAAAAAAACCTGCGCTACAGCGTGACCGCCGGGCGTTATCGTTCCTATGACAACGATGTCGAAAAGACCCCGTTTGCCCAGGGCAGCGCCATCTACGGTTTACCCTACGGTATCACCGCCTACGGCGGCGTTCAGCAGAGCAGCCATTATCAGTCTCAGGCGGTGGGCGTCGGGAAAAACATGGGCGATTTAGGCGCCTTCTCCATTGACGTCACTCGCGCCAAAGCCCTGCTGAAAAAACAGCAGGCCAGCAAAGGCCAGTCGTGGCGCGTGCGCTACAGCAAAGATATCGCCCAGTCAGGCACCAACTTCTCGCTGGCCGGCTACCGCTATAACAGCAAAGGGTTTTACACCCTGGAAGACACCATGGAGTCGTATACCCGCTCTGACGACTGGTCTGAACCGCAGCAGCGCCGCGCCCGTACCGAAGCCACCGTCGACCAGACGCTGCCGGAAGGCTGGGGTTCCCTAACCCTGAGCCTGGTGAAAGAGACCTACTGGACCCAGAGCCAGGACATGACCTCGGTGAGCGTCAGCTACAACAACAGCTGGCACGGCGTGAGCTACAGCCTCAGCTACAGCATGAACAAAAACACCCGCGACAGCGACGAAGACGGCAATGAGGTGACGAACGACAACCAGTTCGCGCTGAGCGTCTCGGTGCCGCTGGACCACTGGATGCATAACACCTGGGCCACCTACAACCTGAACAACACCAAAGATGGCACCACGCAGAATATCGGTCTGAACGGCACGGCGCTGAAAGAAGATAACCTCAACTGGAATATTCAGGAGGGGGTGAGCAGTACCGGCAGCGGCAACTCCACCAGCCTCAACGCCGATTACAAAGCAACGTACGGCGAACTGAGCGGCGGCGTCAGCCAGGACAAATATCAGCAGACCGTGAACGTCGGCCTGCAGGGCGGCGTGGTTGCCCATGCGAACGGCATCACCCTGAGCCAGCCGCTCGGTGAGACCATCGCGCTGGTGAAAGCGCCGGGCACGCACGGGACGCATATCACTAATCAGACCGGCGTTGAAACCGACTTCCGCGGCTACACCGTTGTCCCGTTTGTGACCGCGTATCGCCACAACACCATTGCGCTGGATACCGAAACGCTGCCGGACAATGCCGACGTCACCCACGCCGCGCAGGTCGTCACCCCAACTCGCGGGGCCGTGGTGCGCGCCAGCTTTAACACCCGCGTGGGCAACCGCGTGCTGATGACGCTGACGCACAACGGCAAACCGCTGCCGTTCGGCGCGACGGTCACCACAGAGGATAAGGACAGCGAGTTTATTGTGGGTAATGACGGCCAGACCTATCTTTCGGGTCTGCCGCAGCAGGGGCATCTCGCCGTTTCCTGGGGACAGGACGCGAGCGAGCACTGCATCGCTGACTATGTACTAACGGATGAGAAAGAGAAAACCAGCATCATTAACGCTGCCGCGCAGTGTCACTGATCCACCGTTCAGGCTAACGATTATGAACATGATGAAACAATGCTTTTTTGTACTGGTTCTGGGAACCGCCGCGTTATTTATGCCGCATGCAAAGGCCACCTGTTCCACGCCGGATATGCCGAAGATGATTAACGTCGCCTCGATTTCAGTTCCGACCACGCTTGCGGTGGGCGAAACCATTCCCGGAACTGAACAGACGGCGCATGTTGCGGGGCACTGCGATCAATCCATCGACAGCGGGCTGGAAATCGTCGCCTGCTATTACGGTACCGGTGCGGAAATCCCCGGCATGAAAGGTGTCTATGATTCCGGTGTTCCAGGTATCGGTATCGCGCTGATGAACGACAAAGGGCAACGCATCAGCGGAGCCGGTGGCGTGCAGTGCGACTCGCGCGCCATGCCCATTGGCTATGTCTCTGATGACGGGCAACTGTCCTTCAATTTTGATGTGACGCTGGAACTGGTTAAAACCAGTAGCGAAGTGACGTCCGGTACGCTGGTGCAGTCGCAAACTGAGTTTGGCATCGGCGTCTTCGGCCATGAAGGGATCGGCTCGCCAAACCATATCGCTTACGCCGGAAACATCAACCTGCAAACCGTCACATGTTCTGTGCTGCCAAAAAACCTCACCATCGACCTGGGCGATTTCCCGGTGAGCGACTTTATTGGCGTGGGCACGCTCTCACAACCTGCTCAGGAATTCAACGTTAGCGTGAACTGTAATACTACCGTACAGCCGGAAGTGAAGATCACCAGTGCGAACGGGTACGAAGAGGGATTTGAAGGGGTGATAAAACTGACCCCCGAGAGCGGAGCGGCAAAAGGGGTGGGCGTCAGGATGCTGTTTGACGGCAACATCGCCACCTTCGACAACTACGTCAGCACCCAGCGCCCGGCAGAAGCCAATGAAACGCTGGAGATCCCGTTCCAGGTTCGTTACATGCAAACGCAACCGGCGGTTCTCCCTGGCCCGGCGAACACGGTCGCCACCCTCACTCTCGCCTATAAATAACTGCCATGAAAAAAATACTGATAATTCTGCTGTTGGGTCTGACATCGTACGCTAACGCGGATGATATCCAGATCCAGATGACGGGTAATATTTACGCTAATACTTGCGTCGTAGACAGTGCCAGCCGCAACCTGACGGTAGATTTAGGTCAGGCGGTGTCGGGCAATTTTAAAGATGTAGGCGATACTGGCGAGTGGAAAGACTTTTCCCTTTCGGTGTCGCATTGTCCGGCCACGCTTGCCCTCGCCACCGCCTATTTCTACGGCCAGGCAGACAGCGCGCACCCGACAAAATTTGCCAATATAGGCAGCGCGAAAGGGCTGGCGCTGGAGCTGGCTGACCGTCAGGACAAGATACTCATTGCCCCACAGGCCGCCTTTAACGTCGCCATTAATCCGAGTGACCACACGGCGACGTTTCCGCTTTCCGCACGTTATTACGCCACCTCCATGCCGGTGAGCGCGGGTACGTTCAGCAGCGTGATTCAGGTGACATTCACTTACCAGTAGGACCGCGCCCCTTAGCACGGAGGCTTTTTCGACGCCCGGCAGCCAGTTTTGCCGGGCGTTTTTTTACTTCCGGCACGTCCGGCTGCTCGATCGGGAAGATCGGCAGCGCATTCAGCAGCCGCTGGCCGTAGTTTTTGGTGAGCAGACGTTTGTCATAAATCACCACCTCGCCCCAGCATCCGTGGCTACGGATCAAGCGCCCGACCTGCTGAATCAGGTTAAACGACGCCGCAGGCAGGCTCTGCACCTCAAACGGATAGCGGTTGAGGCTCTTCAGCCATTCGCCTTCGGTGATCACCACCGGGCTGTCGATAGGCGGGAAGGCGATCTTATGGATATGCACCTGCGTCAGGTAATCCCCCTTCAAATCCAGCCCTTCCGCGAAGGACTGTAGCCCCACCAGCACGCTGCGCTCGCCGTTATCAATACGTTTGCGGTGCGTTTCCACCAGCCGGTAACGGGGCTGGTCGCCCTGCACCAGCAGGAGTAAACGCAGGTCGGTGACGTGCTCCAGGAAGCGCTGCATCGCCCGCCCGCTGGCAAACAGCACCAGCATGCCGGGATATTTTTTACTTTCGACCTGCTCGCGGAAGTAGGCCGCCATTTCCGCAATGTGCTGCTCTTCGTTGTCGATAAGCGGCTCGTATTTCATGCGTGGAATGACCAGCTTGCCCTGCTCGCAGTGGTTGAACGGCGAGTCCAGCGCGACAAAACGATCGCCCGCTTTTTCTTTCAGGCCGCTCATCTCCTGCAACCGTGAAAAGCTGTTCAGAGAGCGCAGCGTCGCAGAGGTAACGACCACGTGCGGCACGCTGCGCCAGATCAGCTTTTCCAGCTGATCGGCCACGCGGATGCCCACGCAGTGGAAAAAGAGGTGAACCTGCCCGTCGCGCACCTCGCGGGTGGCCCATTTGGTGACCGGCGCGCCCGACGCCTGCGCCATCGAGGCCAGCCGCCAGAGCTTGCTCTGCGCCTCAAACATCCCCAGCGCGCGGTTCATTTGCAGCAGGATGCGGTGCAGCCGCACCACGTCGTGCGAGCCAGTTTTCTCGCTGAGGTCGTTCAGGAACATCTCCGCCAGCCCGCGCAGCTTTTCGAGATGCTTCGCCAGCTGCTGGCAGATCTCCATCACCTCTTCCGGCAACTCGCCCATCGCGAAGCGGTGTTCTGCCTCCTGGGCTGCCGGAAGATAAAGATTGAGGATGTTGTTCAGAGACGAGATAAGGCTGTAAACCTCTTCGCAGTGGTCGCTCAGACGCTCGGGTACCGCCAGCGGCGGCGTGGTTTTCGGGCGAAACTGCTCCATGCAGGTCGCCACCAGTTTGCAGAACAGATCCAGCTGAAGTCGGAACCACGGAGCGGTGATTTCCGCGCTCATCTCCAGCGCGTCCCGCGCCACGTCAGGCAGGTGGTGGCCTTCGTCGAGCACCAGCAACAGGTTTTTCGGCTCCGGCAGCACCGCTTCGCTCTCCAGCGCCGCCATCACCAGCGCGTGGTTGGCGACAACCACCTCCGCCTCCTGGATCTCGCGCCGGGCGACGAAGAACGGGCATTCCCGGTAGTAGTGACAGTTGCGGTTCAGGCAGCTTGCTTTATCGGTACTGAGCCTGCGCCACAGGTCGTCGCTAATCGCCAGGCTGGTGTGATCCCGCAGGCCGTCCCACTTATAGCCGTCGAGCTCGGCTTTCAGCTTTGCGCACTGCTCCTGCTCGGCTTTGTTGTTTGGCGTCAGCTCGTCATCCAGAAAGGCGAGCAGATCCTGCTGCGAGGGCTCGCTGCTGGCCAGCGCCGCCAGGTTACGCGGACAGACGTAGCGCCCGCGCCCAAAGGCGGCGGTGAAGCGGAGATCGGGGATGATTTTGCGCAGCAGCGGCAAATCTTTGCTGAAGATCTGATCCTGCAAGGCCACGTTCGCAGTGCTGACCACCAGCGTTTTGTCCTCTTCCCGCGCAATAGCGATGCCGGGAATGAGATACGACAGGGTTTTCCCGACGCCGGTCGGGGCTTCAATCGCCAGATGTCGCCCGTCGTCCCCGGCGAGCGTTTTTGCCACGTCGGCAATCATCTGCCGCTGCGGCGCTCGGGGGATAAAATCGGGGATCTGCTGCTGAAGCGCCTTATACCAGGCGCCTATTTGCGCTTTCAGCGCCGCGGTTAAAGCCATTGGAAAACCTGAAATACTGTATAAACAGCCACTATTGTGGCACTTTCTCTTCGCCGTCGCAAAAAGAAAAGCCCGGCTTTACGACCGGGCTTCCAGATTACTGCGGGTTAGCAGGCTTGCGCGGGCGGCGTCGGCGCTGCCCCTCGCCTGCCGGTTTCCCTTCGCCGCTGCGCCACGGGCTTTCACCGGCCGGCTTGCCGTCGTTATTACGACGCGGCGGTTTGCCGGATGACTTCGGCGCGCCACCTTCTGCACGACGCGGCTGCTGGCCGCGACCACCGCCGCCCTGACCGCGACCACCACCCTGACGACCGTTCTGAATCGGCTCCGCTTTGATGGACGGGTCCACTTCATAGCCCGGGGTTTCGATGCGCGGGATCTCTTTCTTCAGCAGGCGTTCGATGTCGCGCAGCAGCTTGTGCTCGTCCACGCAGACCAGAGAGAGCGCCTCACCTGTTGCTGCCGCACGGCCGGTACGACCGATACGGTGAACGTAATCTTCCGGGACGTTTGGCAGCTCGTAGTTCACCACGTGCGGCAGCTCTTCAATATCGAGGCCACGGGCAGCGATGTCGGTCGCCACCAGCACGCGGATGTCGCCGGACTTGAAGTCCGCCAGCGCGCGGGTACGCGCGCCCTGGCTCTTGTTACCGTGGATCGCCGCGCTGCGGATGCCGTCTTTATTCAGCTGTTCCGCCAGGTGGTTCGCGCCGTGCTTGGTGCGGGTAAAGACCAGCACCTGCTGCCAGTTGCCCTGACCGATCATCTGGGAGAGCAGCTCCCGCTTGCGCTTTTTATCCACAAAGTGAACGTGCTGCGTCACCTGCTCGGAAGCGGTGTTGCGGCGCGCCACTTCCACTTCCAGCGGGTTATGCAGCAGCTTTTCCGCCAGCGCCTTGATCTCATCAGAGAAGGTCGCGGAGAAGAGCAGGTTCTGGCGACGCGGCGGCAGCTTGGCCAGCACGCGGCGAATGTCGTGAATAAAGCCCATATCGAGCATGCGGTCGGCTTCGTCCAGCACCAGAATTTCAATGCTGTCGAGCTTCACCGCGTTCTGGTGTTCCAGATCCAGCAGACGGCCCGGCGTTGCCACCAGCACGTCCACGCCGCCGCGCAGCTTCATCATCTGCGGGTTAATGCTCACGCCACCGAAAACCACCAGCGAGCGAATGTTGAGATAGCGGCTGTACTCACGCACGTTCTCGCCAATCTGGGCTGCCAGCTCGCGGGTTGGGGTGAGGATCAGCGCGCGCACCGGACGACGGCCTTTGGCGTGCGGCTGGTTTTTTACCAGCAACTCTAACAGCGGCAGGGTAAAGCCCGCGGTTTTACCGGTGCCGGTCTGGGCGCTGGCCATCAGGTCACGGCCCTGAAGCACGGCCGGAATAGCCTGCTGCTGGATAGGGGTTGGCTCAACGTAGCCCTGCTCTGCGATCGCGCGCAGAATTTCCGGGTTCAGGCCAAGGGAATCAAAAGACATAAAAACTCCGAACCGCCCCGACCATCACAGGTGTAGTTTTCAGGGAGATATCACGAATAGAAGGACAAAAACCACAATGTCGCGAAGGTGCGGAGTGTAGCAGCTTTTGTGACGTGGCGCATAAAATATCCCTGTCGTATCCCTCGACGATTTAGCGATTCAGGTATAATTTTAATCAATCGATTGATTAATTTTTAATGCCGACATGAATACGACACCGACGACAACCAAAGGTGAACAGGCCAAAAGCCAGCTTATCGCCGCCGCGCTGGCGCAGTTTGGCGAGTATGGCCTGCATGCCACCACGCGGGATATCGCCGCCCAGGCCGGGCAAAACATCGCGGCCATTACCTACTATTTTGGCTCAAAAGAGGATTTATACCTCGCCTGCGCCCAGTGGATTGCCGATTTTATTGGCAACAATTTTCGCCCGCACGTTGAGGAGGCCTGCGCGCTGCTGAGCCAGCCGACGCCGGATCGTACCGCTATCAGGCAACTTATCCTCAATGCCTGCCACAATATGATCCGCCTGCTGACGCACGACGATACGCTCAACCTGAGCAAATTTATCTCCCGCGAGCAGCTCTCCCCCACTGCCGCTTATCAGCTGGTACACGATCAGGTGATTGCCCCGATGCACACCCATCTGACCCGGCTGATTGCCGCCTACACTGGGCGGGACGCCAGCGATACCGACACCATTTTGCATACCCACGCCCTGCTGGGCGAAATTCTCGCCTTCCGTCTGGGGCGTGAAACCATCCTGTTACGCACGGGCTGGGCACAATTCGATGAGGATAAAGCCGCGCAGATTAGCCAGGTCATCACCTGTCATCTCGATCTGATCCTGCAAGGCTTAACGCAAAGGAGCCTGAAGTGATGAAAAAACCTGTCGCCATCGTTCTGGTGGTTGTTGTTTTGCTTGCCGCGGGAATCGGTGGCTGGCTGTGGTATCAGAGCCAGCAGGATCGGGGCCTGACGCTGTACGGTAACGTGGATATTCGCACGGTGAATATGAGCTTCCGCGTCGGCGGACGTCTCGCCTCGCTGAGCGTTGACGAAGGCGACGCCATCAAAGCCGGGCAGACGCTGGGCGTGCTGGATAAAGCCCCCTTTGAGAACGCGCTGATGCAGGCAAAAGCCGGCGTCTCCGTCGCCCAGGCGCAGTATGACCTGATGCTGGCAGGCTATCGCGATGAGGAGATTGCCCAGGCCGCTGCCGCCGTTAAGCAGGCCAAAGCCGCCTACGACTACGCGCAGAACTTCTATAACCGCCAGCAGGGACTGTGGAAAAGCCGCACCATTTCCGCCAACGATCTGGAAAACGCGCGTTCATCCCGCGACCAGGCGCAGGCGACGCTGAAATCCGCGCAGGATAAATTAAGCCAGTACCGCTCCGGTAACCGCGAGCAGGACATCGCCCAGGCGAAGGCCAGCCTCGAGCAGGCGCAGGCGCAGCTGGCTCAGGCGGAGCTGGATCTGCGCGACACTATCTTAACTGCCCCGTCTGACGGCACGCTGATGACCCGCGCGGTAGAGCCGGGCAGCATGCTCAGCGCGGGCAGCACCGTCTTGACGCTGTCCTTAACCCGTCCGGTATGGGTGCGGGCCTACATTGATGAGCCGAATCTCGGCCAGATGCAGCCGGGCCGCGAGCTGCTGCTCTATACCGACGGTCGCCCGGACAAGCCGTATCACGGCAAAGTGGGCTTTGTCTCCCCTACCGCCGAATTCACGCCGAAAACCGTTGAAACGCCGGATCTGCGTACCGACCTCGTGTACCGTCTGCGCATCATCGTCACCGACGCGGACGACGCGCTGCGTCAGGGCATGCCTGTTACCGTGACCTTAAACGACGGGGAACGACATGAATGATGCGGTTATCCAGCTCAACAATCTGGTCAAACGCTTCCCCGGAATGGATAAACCGGCGGTCGCGCCGCTGAACTGCACCATTCAGAAAGGCTACGTGACCGGACTGGTGGGCCCGGACGGCGCGGGCAAAACCACGCTGATGCGGATGCTGGCGGGGCTGCTGAAGCCGGATGAAGGCTCGGCCAGCGTGCTTGGCCTTGACCCGATAAAAGACGACGGCGCGCTCCACGCCATGCTCGGCTATATGCCGCAGAAGTTTGGCCTGTACGAAGATTTAACGGTGATGGAGAACCTCAATCTGTACGCCGACCTGCGCAGCGTCACCGGTGAAACCCGGCAGAAAACCTTTGCCCGACTGCTCGAATTTACCTCCCTCGGCCCGTTCACCGACCGGCTGGCGGGCAAGCTTTCCGGCGGGATGAAGCAGAAGCTGGGGCTGGCCTGTACGCTGGTGGGCGAGCCGAAGGTGCTGTTGCTCGATGAGCCCGGCGTCGGCGTGGACCCGATCTCCCGCCGCGAGCTGTGGCAGATGGTGCACGAGCTGGCGGGCGACGGGATGCTGATCCTCTGGAGCACCTCCTACCTCGACGAAGCGGAGCAGTGCCGGGACGTGCTGCTGATGAACGAGGGCGAACTGCTCTATCAGGGCGAACCGACCGAGCTGACGCACACCATGGCCGGGCGCAGTTTTCTTCTGCACAGCCCGCAGGAGTCCAACCGCAGGCTGCTGCAGCGGGTGCTGAAGCTGCCGCAGGTGAGCGACGGGATGATTCAGGGCCGCTCGGTGCGCGTGATCCTCAAAAAAGAGGCCACCGTCGACGATATTCGCCGTGCGCCGGGCATGCCTGAGATTGAAATGGACGAGACCGCCCCGCGCTTTGAAGATGCGTTTATCGACCTGCTGGGCGGTGCAGGCACGTCGGAATCGCCCCTTGGCGCAATCCTGCACACGGTGGAAGGCACGCCGGGCGAAACGGTGATCGAAGCAAAATCGCTCACCAAAAAATTCGGGGACTTCGCCGCCACCGACAACGTCAACTTTGCGGTGAAGCGCGGCGAGATATTTGGCCTGCTCGGGCCGAACGGCGCGGGAAAATCCACCACCTTTAAGATGATGTGCGGCCTGCTGGTCCCGACGTCCGGCAAGGCGCTGGTGCTGGACATGGATCTCAAGGTCAGCTCCGGCAAAGCGCGCCAGCATCTCGGCTATATGGCGCAGAAGTTCTCGCTGTACGGCAACCTGACGGTCGAGCAGAATCTGCGCTTTTTCTCCGGCGTGTACGGCCTGCGCGGGCGGGCGCAGAATGAAAAAATCCGCCGCATGAGCGACGCCTTCGGGTTAACGAATATTGCGTCCCACGCCACCGACGAGCTGCCGCTCGGCTTTAAGCAGCGGCTGGCGCTGGCCTGCTCGTTGATGCACGAGCCGGATATCCTGTTTCTTGATGAACCCACGTCAGGCGTGGACCCCCTCACACGCCGTGAATTCTGGCTGCACATCAACAGCATGGTGGAAAAAGGCGTGACCGTGATGGTCACCACCCACTTTATGGATGAGGCGGAGTACTGCGACCGCATCGGGCTGGTCTATCGCGGCAAGCTGATTGCCCACGGTACGCCGGATGACCTGAAAGCGCAGGCCGCCGACGACGCACAGCCAGACCCGACCATGGAGCAGGCGTTTATCACCCTCATCCACGACTGGGATAAGGAGAATGCTCATGCGCAGTAACGCCCTTTCCTGGCGCCGGGTGCGCGCCCTGTGCATCAAAGAGACGCGGCAGATCGTGCGCGATCCCAGCAGTTGGCTGATTGCGGTGGTGATCCCCCTGCTGCTGCTGTTTATTTTTGGCTACGGCATTAACCTCGACTCCAGCAAGCTGCGGGTCGGTATTTTGCTGGAGCAGCAGAGCGAAGAGGCGCTGGACTTCACCCATGCCATGACCGGCTCACCCTACATTGACGCCACCGTCAGCGACAACCGGCAGGAACTGATTCAGAAAATGCAGGCCGGGAAAATTCGCGGCCTGATCGTCATCCCGGTGGATTTCGCCGCCAACATGGCGCGCCCTGGCGCCGATGCGCCGATTCAGGTGATTACCGACGGCAGCGAGCCGAATACCGCCAACTTCGTGCAGGGCTATGCGGAGGGGATCTGGCAGCTCTGGCAGATGCAGCGCGCCAAAGACCGGGGCGAAACGTTTGAACCGCTCATCGATGTGCAGACGCGCTACTGGTTTAACCCCGCCGCCATCAGCCAGCACTTTATTATTCCGGGGGCGGTGACCATCATTATGACGGTGATTGGCGCGATCCTCACCTCGCTGGTCATCGCCCGCGAGTGGGAGCGCGGCACCATGGAGGCGCTGCTCTCCACCGAGGTGACGCGGGTTGAGCTGCTGCTGTGCAAGCTCATCCCCTACTACTTCCTCGGCATGCTGGCGATGCTGCTCTGCATGCTGGTCGCGGTCTTTATTCTTGGCGTGCCGTACCGCGGCTCGCTGGTGGTACTGTTCTTTATTACCAGCCTGTTTTTGCTCAGCACGCTGGGGATGGGGCTGCTCATCTCCACCATCACCCGCAACCAGTTTAACGCCGCGCAGGTGGCGCTGAACGCCGCTTTCCTGCCATCGATTATGCTCTCCGGGTTTATCTTCCAGATAGACAGCATGCCTGCGGTGATCCGCGCTGTGACCTACATCATTCCGGCGCGCTACTTCGTGAGCACGCTGCAGAGCCTGTTTCTGGCGGGGAATATCCCGGTGGTGCTGATTAT
Source organism: Enterobacter cloacae complex sp. P47BA (assembly GCF_014930485.1). NCBI lineage: Bacteria > Pseudomonadati > Pseudomonadota > Gammaproteobacteria > Enterobacterales > Enterobacteriaceae > Enterobacter > Enterobacter cloacae complex sp. P47BA. Next base: position 134,893 of record NZ_JADBRF010000011.1, read on the forward strand.
CAATACCCTGTTTTTGCTGGCGTCGGCGGTGATGTTTATCGGGTTGACGTGGCTGAAAACCAAACGGCGACTGGATTAAGGAGCGCACATGTTTCACCGCTTATGGACATTGATCCGCAAAGAGCTGCAGTCCCTGCTGCGCGAGCCGCAAACCCGCGCCATTCTGGTGCTGCCGGTGCTGCTTCAGGTTTTATTGTTCCCGTTTGCCGCCACCCTTGAGGTAACTAACGCCACCATTGCCATTTATAATGGAGACAACGGCAAACACGCCGTCGAGCTGACGCAGCGTTTTGCCCGGGCGAAGGCCTTTACCCACATCCTGCTGCTGAAAAGCCCGCAGGAGATCCAGCCCACTATCGACACGCAAAAAGCGCTGCTGCTGGTGCGTTTCCCGGCGGATTTCTCCCGCAATCTGGATACCTTCCAGACCGCGCCAATGCAGCTGATCCTCGACGGGCGCAACTCCAACAGCGCCCAGATAGCGGCCAACTACCTGCAGCAGATAGTGAAGGAGTATCAGCAGGAGCTGATGGAGGGCAAACCGAAGCCCAATAACAGCGAGCTGGTGGTGCGCAACTGGTACAACCCGAATCTGGACTACAAGTGGTTTGTGGTGCCGTCGCTGATCGCCATGATCACCACCATCGGGGTGATGATCGTGACCTCCCTGTCCGTGGCCCGCGAGCGCGAACAGGGCACGCTGGATCAGTTGCTGGTTTCCCCGCTCGCCACCTGGCAGATTTTCGTCGGCAAAGCGGTGCCGGCGCTGATCGTCGCCACCTTCCAGGCCACCATCGTGCTGGGGGTGGGAATTTGGGCCTACGAGATCCCGTTCGCCGGATCGCTGGCGCTGTTTTACTTCACGATGGTGATTTACGGGCTGTCGCTGGTGGGGTTTGGGCTGCTGATTTCAGCGCTCTGCTCCACGCAGCAGCAGGCGTTTATCGGGGTATTCGTCTTTATGATGCCGGCGATTCTGCTCTCCGGGTACGTTTCCCCCGTCGAGAACATGCCGGTGTGGCTGCAGGATTTGACGTGGATAAACCCGATTCGACATTTTACGGATATCACCAAGCAGATCTATCTGAAGGATGCGAGTCTGGACATTGTGTGGGGAAGTTTGTGGCCGCTACTGGTCATAGCGGCCACGACGGGGTCAGTGGCCTATGCGATGTTTAGACGCAACATTGCGTAGCTTTTTCTCTTTAGTGAGCAGCGACACTACTGCTGGCCCTGCAAGGATTGCCAGACCCGCGAGGGCCAGCAGCAGGTTGTTTTGCAGCACGCGCGACAGCAGCCACAGCACGATCATCGCGGCACCAAAGTACCAGGTGGTGGTGAGCTCTTCGAGCACATCACCCACCTCGCGCCAGCGCGCGTCATGGTGGCGCTGTAAGAACAGCATCGACAGCACGGTGACGCCATAGAGGACGCATAGCCCTAAGCCAACACGCACCAGCGTGCCGCTCATCAAGCCCATCACCAGTACGGCCACGACCAGTAAATGCAACATTATCTGCCAGCAACTCAAACCCGTTGCGACACGAACACGTTGTTGCCACTTCATGGCTTCTCTCCTGAAGGATTTTTCTCTGCTTAATCAGACTACCGCACTTTACGGAAAATTCCGTAACGCCGCATCTTTTTGTGACGCCGACTACACTTTATTTTCATCGGGATAGTCACCCAGGAAGGTGTTTATGAGCAAAAAAACGCAGCATTTCTCGCTTAAGGTGCTGACGATAAACATTCATAAGGGCTTCACAGCATTTAACCGCCGCTTCATTTTACCGGAGCTGCGCGACGCGGTACGCACCGTCAGCGCGGACATTGTCTGCCTGCAGGAGGTGATGGGCGCGCACGAGATACACCCCATGCATTTCGAAAACTGGCCCGATACGCCGCACTATGAATTCCTGGCCGACACCATGTGGAGCGATTACGCTTACGGCCGCAACGCGGTCTATCCGGAAGGCCATCACGGTAATGCGGTGCTGTCGCGTTTTCCTATAGAACATTATGAGAACCGGGACGTTTCCGTCGGGGAGAGCGAAAAGCGCGGGCTGCTTTACTGCCGCATCACGCCGCCGGAACTTGACGTTCCGGTTCACGTGGGCTGCGTTCACCTCGGACTGCGTGAAGCCCACCGCCAGGCGCAGCTGCAGATGCTGGCGGACTGGACCAATGCGCTGCCGGAAGGCGAACCCGTGGTGGTCGCCGGGGATTTTAACGACTGGCGGCAGCGCGCCAACCATCCGCTGAAGGTCAAAGCGGGACTGGAGGAAATTTTCACCCGGGCACATGGTCGTCCCGCACGGACGTTTCCGGTGCGCTTCCCCCTGCTGCGCCTGGACCGCATCTACGTGAAAAATGCGCATGCCAGCAGCCCGACGGCGCTGGCGTTACTGAACTGGCGACATCTTTCCGACCATGCCCCGCTGAGCGCGGAGATCCACTTATGAAATGCACCTGGCAGGAAGGTAACCGTATTACGCTGCTGGAAAACGGCGATAACTTTTATCCGGCGGTCTTTGAGGCGATTAGCCACGCACAGCAGAAAGTCTACCTTGAAACGTTTATCTGGTTTGAAGACGACGTTGGCAGGCAGCTGCACAGCGTACTGCTGCATGCCGCCCGGCGCGGGATAAAAATCGAGGCCTTGCTCGATGGATATGGCTCGCCGGATCTTAGCGATGAATTTGTTAACGAGCTCACCGCCGCCGGCGTGGTGTTCCGCTATTACGATCCCGGTCCGCGTCTGTTCGGCATGCGCACCAACCTGTTCCGCCGCATGCACCGCAAAATCGTCGTAGTGGACGAAACGGTGGCGTTCGTGGGCGGCATTAACTACTCCGCCGAGCATATGTCGGATTACGGCCCGGAGGCCAAGCAGGACTACGCGATCCGCATTGAGGGACCGGTGGTTCAGGACATCCAGCTGTTCGTGCTGGAAAACTTGCCCGGTAAAGAGGCCGCTCGCCGCTGGTGGCGACGCCGTCATCGCCCGGAAGAGAACCGCAAGCCCGGCGAAGCGCAGGCGCTGTTTGTCTGGCGGGACAACGAGGAGCATCGGGACGATATTGAACGTCATTACCTGAAGATGCTGGCCAATGCGAAGCGCGAAGTGATTATCGCCAACGCCTATTTCTTCCCCGGCTACCGTATTCTGCACGCCATGCGCAACGCGGCCCGACGCGGCGTGAGCGTTAAACTGATTGTGCAGGGCGAGCCGGATATGCCGATTGTGAAGGTGGGCGCGCGCCTGCTCTACCGCTACCTGGTGAAAAGCGGCGTGCAGATATATGAATACCGCCGCCGCCCGCTGCACGGCAAAGTGGCCGTCATGGATGACCACTGGGCAACCGTCGGCTCCAGTAACCTCGATCCGCTGAGCCTGTCGCTGAACCTGGAAGCGAACCTGATCATCCACGACCGTCAGTTTAACCAGACCCTGCGGGATAACCTTCAGGGGCTTATCCATAAGGACTGCGTACGGGTGGATGAGTCCATGGTGCCGAAACGGAGCTGGTGGAACGTTGGCATCGGCGTGGTGGTGTTCCACTTCCTGCGCCACTTCCCGGCGATGGTCGGCTGGCTGCCGGCGCATACGCCGAAGCTGGCGCAGGTTGATCCGCCGGTACAACCCGAAATGGAAACCCAGGACCGCGTTGAAGCGGAAGATGGAGGCAAACCCTGATGTCAAAATCTCATCCTCGCTGGCGGCTGGCGAAAAAAATCCTCACCTGGGTATTTTTTATCGCGGTCGCGGTACTGCTGGTGGTCTACGCGCAGAAAGTGGACTGGGAAGAGGTGTGGAAGGTTATCCGCAACTATAACCGGCTGGTGCTGCTGGGTGCCGTAGGGCTGGTTATCGTCAGCTACCTTATGTACGGCTGCTACGACCTGCTCGGTCGCGCCTACTGCGGCCACAAGCTGGCTAAACGTCAGGTGATGCTGGTGTCGTTTATCTGCTACGCCTTCAACCTGACGCTGAGCACCTGGGTGGGCGGCATCGGCATGCGCTATCGCCTGTACTCGCGTCTCGGATTACCGGGTGGCACCATCACCCGCATTTTCTCGCTGAGTATCACCACCAACTGGCTGGGGTACATTCTGCTGGGCGGGGTGATTTTCACCATCGACGTGGTGCAGCTGCCCGCGCACTGGTATATCGACGAGGCCACGCTGCGCATTCTCGGCATCGTGCTGCTGCTGATCATCGCCGTGTATCTGTGGGCCTGCGCCTTTGCCAAACGCCGCCATATGACCATTAAAGGGCAGAAACTGGTACTGCCGTCGTGGAAGTTCGCGGTGCTGCAGATGGCGGTATCCAGCGCCAACTGGATGGCGATGGGGGCGATCATCTGGCTGTTGATTGGCGAGGACGTGAACTACTTCTTCGTGCTGGGCGTGCTGCTGGTGAGCAGTATCGCCGGGGTTATCGTGCATATTCCGGCGGGAATTGGTGTGCTGGAGGCGGTGTTTATCGCGCTGCTGGCCGGAGAACATGTTTCACAGGGGACGATTATTGCCGCCCTGCTCGCCTACCGCATGCTCTATTACTTCCTGCCGCTGGCGCTGGCAACGGTCTGTTATCTGGTGCTGGAGAGCCGGGCGAAAAAGTTACGGGCGAAAAATGAGAAGGCAATGGCGAAATAAAAGCAAAACGGCAACTTTGTTGCGTTTTTAGTGTTTGTTCCCTCTCCCGTGGGAGAGGGTCAGGGTGAGGGCACCAGACCGCACCGCCACCCGGCAAAGCAACCTCAGCGACGGTTACCGAAAATCCGCAGCAGCATCAGGAACAGGTTGATGAAATCCAGATACAGCGTCAGCGCGCCCAGAATCGAGTATTTGCGCAGGTTGGAACTGTCGCGCACGTCAATCTGCTCGCCGATGTTTTTCAGCTTCTGAGTGTCATAGGCCGTCAGCCCGACAAAGACCACCACCCCGATATAGGTCACGGCCCACATCAGCGCGTCGCTCTTGAGCCACAGGTTCACCAGCGATGCCAGCACAATCCCGATCAACCCCATAAACAGCATATTACCTAAGCCGCTCAGGTCACGTTTGGTGGTGTAACCGTACAGGCTCATCACGCCGAACATCCCGCCGGTCACCACGAAGGTGCTGGCGATGGAGGAGTAGGTGTAGACGATGAAAATACTGGAGAGCGTCAAACCGGTCAGCGCCGAATAGAGCATAAACAGCGTGGTCGCCATTCCGGCACTCAGCTTTTGAACCAGGCCAGAAAGCACAAACACCAGCGCAAGCTGCGCGATAATCAGCCCAAAGAAGGTGATTTTGCTGGAGAAGATAAACATCATCAGTTCAGGCGTGTTCGCCGCATACCACGCAATAAACGCGGTAAGCAGCAGGCCGACCGTCATCCAGCCGTACACCTGAGCCATATACGTCTGCAGGCCGCTACGGGCCTGCTGTACTATTGAATCGGAACGCGGAAATCGGTCCATGATTCACTCCTGATTAAGGTTAAGAAGACACACACGTTAAGAGTAACACATCCACGTAAACCGACTACCAACGGCTGGCGGCCTGTTTATCGCTGTCACGAGATTCCACCCAGCGGTCGCCTTCCGGCGTGGCTTCGCGCTTCCAGAACGGCGCTTTGGTTTTGAGGTAATCCATAATGAACTCCCCTGCCGCAAAGGCGCTACCGCGGTGCGCGCTGGTCACGCCGACAAAGACAATCTCTTCGCCGGGCCACATCTCGCCGATGCGGTGGATCACCGTGACCCGCCCGAGCGGCCAGCGGCCTCGCGCTTCATCCACAATTGCCGCCAGCGATTTCTCCGTCATGCCCGGATAGTGCTCCAGCGTCAGCGCTTTTACGCTGTCGCCGAGATTGTGGTTACGCACTTTACCGGTGAAAGTAACGACCGCGCCGTCTTCATCGCGCTCCGCCAGCCAGTCATATTCTGTACCGACGTTAAAGCGCTCGGGACCGACCAGAATTCGGGTTTCAGCCATCTTAGCCCCCTGTGACCGGCGGGAAGAAGGCCACTTCATCTCCTTCATTCAGCGGGTGGGTGAACTCCACCAGCGTCTGGTTAACGGCCGCCAGCAGCTTGCCTTCGTCGAGCGCCAGCGCCCAGCGGTCGCTTTGTGCCGCCAGGTGCGCGCGCAGGGCGGCGACGTTTTCAAAAGAGCCGTCCAGCGTCAGGCTGTCGGTATTAACCAGCTCACGCACCTGGGCGAAAAAGAGCACCTTAATCATGGCTGTCCACCTTAAAATCACCGGATTTGCCGCCGCTTTTCGCCAGCAGACGAACCGGGCCAATCACCATATCTTTCTGCACCGCTTTGCACATGTCGTAGATGGTCAGCGCGGCGACGGAGGCCGCCGTCAGGGCTTCCATCTCCACGCCGGTTTTGCCGGTTAAGCGGCAGAGGGACTCAATACGCACGAGGTTGTGCTCCGGCTGCGCCTGCAGGTTCACTTCCACCTTGCTTAGCATCAGCGGATGGCAGAGCGGGATGAGGTCCCAGGTCCGTTTTGCAGCCTGAATACCGGCGATGCGGGCGGTGGCAAAGACGTCGCCCTTATGGTGGCTGCCGTCGATAATCATCGCCAGCGTCTCCGGCAGCATGGTGACGAATGCCTCAGCACGCGCCTCGCGCACCGTTTCGGCCTTGGCGGAGACATCCACCATATGCGCTTCGCCAGCGGCGTTAATGTGGGTCAGTTGTGACATAGTTTACTTCTTCAAATGGGGATGAAAATTACACGGACGAGTACGGGCATCCAGCTGCGGGGCAATAATATTTTCCCACGCGGTGCGGCAGGCTTTGGTCGAGCCCGGCATGGCGAAAATCAGCGTGTTGTTTGCCACGCCGGCCACCGCGCGCGACTGCAGCGTGGAGGTGCCAATCTCTTCAAAGGAGAGCATGCGGAACACTTCGCCGAAGCCTTCCACCTCGCGGTCAAACAGCGGGATCAGCGCCTCGGGGGCCTGATCGCCCGCGGTAAAGCCGGTGCCACCGGTGATCAGCACCACCTGCACCTCAGCACTGGCGATCCACTGAGAGACCTGCGCGCGAATGGCGTAGCGGTTCTCTTTCACAATCGCTTTATCGACGATGGTATGCCCCGCGTCATGGGCCGCCTCACGCAGCCAGTGGCCGGAGGTATCATCCTCTTCTCCACGGCGGTCGGAAACGGTAAGAATAGCAATGCGTGTCGGGATAAATTCTGCGCTGACCTGACTCATCTTCTGGTTCCTTCTAAAGACTAATTACCCGCCGATGTAGGACAGGTTCTGAGTAATGCCGGTATTGCCCTGATGCAGGAAGTGGGTCTGCTTTTTGTGCGTCAGCGCTTCAGAAATGCGCGCTTCAAGCGCGGCCTGCTGCGCATCGTCTTCCAGCAGATCGCGAAGATCCACGCCACCGTCGCCAAACAGGCAGAGATGGAGTTTGCCGACGGAAGAGACGCGCAGGCGGTTGCAGCTGGCGCAGAAGTCTTTCTCATAGGGCATGATAAGCCCAATTTCGCCTTCGTAATCCGGGTGACAAAAGACCTGTGCCGGGCCGTCGCTGCGCTGGCGGATCTGGTGGATCCAGCCGCGTTTCAGCAGCGCGTCGCGCAACACCATGCCGGAAATATGGTGACGGCGGAACAGCTCGCTGCCCTCGCCCGTTTCCATCAGCTCGATAAAACGCAGTTGAATGGGACGGGATTTAATCCACGCCAGGAAGGTGTCCAACTGATGGTGGTTTACGTCGCGCATCAGCACCGTGTTGACTTTGACTTTTTCGAACCCGGCGGTAAACGCCGCATCGATGCCGTCCATCACCTGGCGGAACTTGTCCTGACCGGTAATGGCGTGAAACTGCCGGGCATCAAGGCTGTCCACGCTGACGTTGATCGCGGTTAGGCCAGCGTCGCGCCAGTTGGCCACGTCACGCGCCATGCGATAACCGTTGGTGGTCACCGCGATCTGGCGGATGCGTTCGTTTTCGCTTACGGCGGCAATGATGTCGGGGAAATCGCGGCGCAGGGAGGGTTCGCCACCGGTCAGACGGACTTTTTCGGTACCCAGCTCAGAAAACGCACGCGTGACGCGGCGCACTTCATCCACGGAGAGAAAGCCATTATTGGTGACGCTGCCCGGCTTGTAGCCATCGGGCAGACAGTAGGTGCAACGGAAGTTGCACACATCGGTAATCGACAGACGCAAGTAGTAAAACTTACGCGCGAAAGCATCAGTAAGTTGTGAAGCCATGTACACCTTTCCAGATCGGGAGGCACAGTCATTTCTTTCTGTACCCTGGTGGCAAATCCGCCACGGCCAGGGCGCCATATCATTCGACACAGGCGCCAAGGCTAGAGTGTATGTTTTCGGTTTTGAAAACGTGGTTATGGCGATAGTAGCGTGGAAATCGACACTCCGCCATTGTCGCTTTTCGCTATATAATTATGTATATAGCGATTCAGTCCTGCATTTTCGCTACAGAATACCTAAAAACCGCATTTTCGCATTGATATACGTCATTTTGCATTGGGTGAGGCATCGTCTTTTGGGGGTAGTTAGGTTACTGTTACGCGATCGAACGTGATAAGGAATACGTATGCGCAATCGCACTTTTGCGGATCTTGACCGAGTGGTCGCTCTTGGCGGAGGCCACGGCCTGGGCCGCGTCATGTCCTCTTTGTCGTCACTGGGCTCACGGCTGACAGGGATAGTGACAACCACCGACAACGGCGGCTCAACCGGGCGGATCAGGCGGGCTGAAGGCGGCATTGCCTGGGGAGATATGCGCAACTGCCTGAACCAGTTAATTACCGAGCCGAGCGTCGCGTCGGCGATGTTTGAGTACCGTTTTGGCGGCAATGGCGAACTTTCCGGGCATAACCTCGGAAATCTGATGTTAAAGGCGCTGGATCACCTGAGCGTACGGCCTCTGGAAGCCATCAACTTAATCCGTAATCTGCTCAAGGTGGACGCATTCCTGATCCCCATGTCTGAACAACCGGTTGACTTGATGGCAATCGATGCCGAAGGGCATGAAGTTTACGGCGAGGTGAATATTGACCAGCTCCTCCTGCCGCCAACGGAGTTGATGACCTATCCGAGCGTGCCCGCCACGCGGGAAGCGGTAGAGGCCATTGGTGAAGCGGATCTTATCCTGATCGGTCCAGGCAGTTTTTATACCAGCCTGATGCCCATTCTGCTGGTAAAAGAGCTGGCGCAGGCGCTGCGTCGCACCCCTGCCCCGATGGTCTATATCGGTAACCTGGGCCGTGAGCTGAGTCCGGCAGCGGCGAGCCTGTCGCTGGCGGACAAGCTGGGCCTGATGGAGCAGTACGTCGGTAAGAAAATTATCGACGGTGTCGTGGTTGGGCCAAAAGTGGATGTGACAGGGATTGGCGATCGCGTGGTGGTGCAGGAGCCGCTGGAAGCCAGCGATATTAAATATCGTCACGACCGCCACCTGCTGCGCGAGGCGCTGGAGAAAGCGATTCAGGAATTGGGTTAGGTTCGCTTTCTGCGGCCTGATGCCCTCACCCCAGCCCTCTCCCACGGGGAGAGGGGGAATACACGCCGCTTTACCTATGATGCCGCGATAAACAGATCCCGCAGCTGATGCAGCTGGTCGCGGATCTGCGCCGCCTCTTCGAACTCCAGGTTCTGGGCGTGCTGCATCATCTGCCCTTCCAGCTCGTGGATTTTCTGCTGCAGCGCTTTCGGCGTCAGTACGACGGTATCTTCTTCCACCACTGAACGCGCCTTGCCGCGGCCTTTCGCTTTGGTCTTCGCAATGTTCTGACCCAGTGCCAGAATATCCACCACCTTCTTGTTCAACCCCTGCGGCGTAATGCCGTGCTCTTCGTTGTAGCGCTGCTGCTTCTCGCGTCGGCGTTCCGTTTCGCCAATCGCTTTCGCCATCGACGGGGTGATTTTGTCGCCGTACAGAATCGCTTTCCCGTTGACGTTACGCGCGGCGCGGCCAATGGTCTGGATCAGGGAGCGTTCAGAGCGCAGGAAGCCCTCTTTATCGGCGTCCAGAATCGCCACCAGCGAAACTTCCGGCATATCCAGACCTTCTCGCAACAGGTTGATCCCCACCAGCACGTCAAACTCGCCCAGACGCAGATCGCGGATAATCTCCATGCGCTCCACGGTGTCGATATCCGAGTGCAGATAGCGCACCTTCTCACCGTGTTCTTCAAGATACTCGGTCAGGTCTTCCGCCATGCGCTTGGTGAGCGTCGTCACCAGCACGCGCTCGTTGATGGCGGAACGGGCGCGGATCTCAGAGAGCAGATCGTCCACCTGGGTCGCCACCGGGCGCACTTCGATAATCGGGTCCAGCAGCCCGGTCGGACGGACCACCTGGTCGATCACCTCATCGCCCGATTTTTCCAGCTCGTAGTTGCCCGGCGTAGCCGACACGTAGATGGTCTGCGGCGCCAGCGCCTCAAACTCTTCAAACTTCATCGGACGGTTATCCAGCGCTGACGGCAGGCGGAAGCCGTACTCCACCAGCGTCTCTTTACGCGCGCGGTCACCGCGGTACATCCCGCCGATCTGCGGGATCGTGACGTGGGATTCGTCGATCACCAGCAGACCGTCGGCCGGAAGGTAGTCAAACAGCGTCGGCGGTGGCTCGCCCGGCCCGCGTCCGGAGAGGAAGCGCGAGTAGTTTTCGATACCCGAGCAGTAGCCCAGCTCGTTCATCATCTCCAGATCGAACTGGGTGCGCTGGCTCAGGCGCTGCTCTTCCAGCAGCTTATTGTTAGCCAGAAGCACCTTACGGCGCTCTGCAAGCTCCTCTTTGATCTCTTCCATCGCCTGCACGATACGCTCTCGTGGCGTCACGTAGTGCGTTTTAGGGTAGATGGTAAAACGCTGTATCACCGACTCAACGTGGCCGGTCAGCGGGTCGAACAGTGACAAACGCTCGACCTCTTCGTCAAACAGCTCGACGCGCAGCGCCATATCGTCCGATTCCGCCGGGAAGATGTCGATCACCTCACCGCGCACGCGGAACGTCCCGCGCTGGAAGGCCTGGTCATTACGGGTGTACTGCAGCTCGGCCAGACGGCGCAAAATTGCGCGCTGATCGATGATCATCCCCTGCGTCAGGTGCAGCATCATCTTGAGATAGAGATCCGGATCGCCCAGGCCGTAAATTGCCGAAACAGACGCGACCACAACCACATCGCGTCGCTCAAGCAGCGCCTTGGTCGCAGACAGTCGCATCTGTTCGATGTGTTCGTTCACCGAAGCATCTTTCTCGATGAAGGTATCAGAGCTCGGCACATAGGCTTCCGGCTGGTAGTAATCGTAGTAGGAGACAAAATACTCCACCGCGTTTTCCGGGAAGAACTCTTTCATCTCGCCGTAAAGCTGTGCCGCGAGGGTTTTATTGGGTGCAAGCACCATCGTGGGGCGCTGCAGGTCAGCGATCACGTTGGCGACAGTAAACGTTTTGCCCGAGCCGGTTACCCCCAGCAGCGTCTGGTGCGCCAGCCCGTCTTCCAGCCCCTCTTTAAGACGACGGATCGCCTCAGGCTGATCGCCAGAGGGGCGGAAAGCAGAATTCAGTTTGAACGGTTTACTCATGGGCGACGACCTGATGACGTTAAAAGCGGCAGGTGAGTAATTTTACTCGTTGTTGCCAGGAATGCCAGTAAAAAACACTGGATGAAAAACCAGTAGCGTGTCAGGATATTTAGCGTAGCGGCGGATTCATTAGCGCGTTAGCGGACAAAATTTAGGCTCTGACGAGATAAAAAACCAGCCAGGTTGGGTTATCCCCAGAACTTTTTCTTTTTTAACATTTGTCAAGCCAGGTAATGATAGTTTTATGGCAACGAGTGACACTTTCATTACGGTAATTGCTTTTATCTAAGCAATTAAATTTTAAACGATATTTTCTAAAGCCGCGTTTCGCGTCAATTTGGGCGAAAGCCGCGTCTTCTCTCGCTTATCGCGTGTTTTCTAACTCTAATGCACATGGTTATCCACAGGAATAGTGGATAACTGCTTCCAGCCCGTGTAGACCGCCGCTCAGCAAATTCCCGGATTTTCCCACGAGGCGGCAACAAAAAATTTTTATAGCTCTTTTTTGACGATAAACAGTTGAGTCATTCATAACCAACAGATGCGATCCTGCTCACATTTCAGCCATTTTTCGTCCTGCACCACAACTCATCATTGCCGGCACCGTCGATGTGCAAGCCACGCGTTTTTACCCTGCTCTCCTGTGGCTTATTCCTAAAAAAGTCGTTTTTTTAATCGATTTCAGGTTTCTGGCAAGCGTTTTGCAGCTTCACGTCAGGCCTATCCCTACGCATTTTTAAGGAGAGAAAGATGTTGAGTCTGCGTGCAGTGAATCAGTTTTACGGAAGCCAACATACGCTATGGAACGTGGATTTGGATTTTCCGCAAGGGATGTGTACAGGCGTCATAGGCCTGCCGGGGATGGGCAAAACCACCCTGATGAACTGCATTACCGGAAACATCCCCGTCGAAAGCGGCACGATTATCTGGCATGAAGCGGGCGCACCGCCGCGTGATTTGCTCAGCCCGGCACCGGAACAACGTTCAGAGCCGGGAATAGGCTATGTGCCGCAGGACAGGCGTATTTTTTCTCAACTGACGATTGAGGAGAATCTGCATATTGCCATGCGGGCGATGGGGAAACCCGACCCGGCGGCGAAAAGCGACGTATACGATCTGTTCCCGGAACTCTACGCGCGACGTCAGACGCGGGGCAATGCCCTTTCGCCAGAGGATCAGTATCAGCTTGCCCTGGCGAATGCACTGGTCAACCGCCCGCGGATGCTGATTCTGGATGAGCCTACGCATGGGGCAGGACACGGATTTGCCCAGAAGCTGGCGCAGCTGCTGGTGCGCTTAAACCGGGAGTTAGGCATGACGGTGCTGCTGGCAGAGCAGCAGCTGTCGTTTATCCGCCGGGTGGCGGATCGGTTTTGCATGCTTTATCGCGGGCGTAACGTGGCTCAGGGCCACGTTAGCGAGCTGAACGATGAGCTTATCGCCCACTGGATGTCGCGGGAAGCAAGACGCTGAGGTCGAGATAACGCCCGGTTTCGGCCTGCTCAGCATCGCCAGCAATCCAGGGAATTTCCCCGAGGAACGGTGCCGGGAGCACGCGCTTGAGGGTCGCCAGATACTCCTGATGCCGCCTGCCCGGCGCAACCACGTCGTTGGCTATCCAGCCTGCCAGCGTCAGCCCTGCCTGCTGAACGGCCTGCGCCGTCAGCATGGCGTGATTGATGCAGCCCAGCTTCACGCCGACGACCAGAATGACCGGAAGCCGCTCGGCCTGCACCCAGTCAGCAAAGGTCTGCGTGTCCGAAAGTGGCGTAAACCAGCCTCCCGCGCCTTCCACCAGCACCCAGTCGGCCTGGCTTTCCAGCGTCCGTAACCCGGCAGACAGCACGGCGAAATCAATCGGACGGCCTTCCTCAGCGCTGATAATGTGCGGCGACGTCGGCTCGGCAAAGGTATAGGGATTCACCGCCGAATAGGCAAGCTCAAGGCTACTGTTACGCTGGAGCGCCAGCGCGTCGGTGTTGCGTAACCCTTCCGCCGTCATCTCGCTGCCGGAAGCCACGGGCTTATATCCGGCGGTGTTTTTTCCGAGCAGTCGTGCCGCCTGCAGCAGCGCAGCGCTGGCAACCGTTTTGCCCACTTCCGTATCCGTGCCGGTAACAAAATAACGTTCAGTCACGTTCGATAATCCCATGAAAAAGTTGATAAGAGAGCGGGAAAAGGCCCCGCTGCTGCGGCCAGGCCAGCTCCAGGCGTTGCAGCTGCCCCCGGGTCAGCGGTTTTTTCTCCCGCCCGGCGTGCAGGTGCGTGGCGCCGATGCCCTTCAGAGAGCGCATGGCGCTGAACGCGTCGCTAAAATTAAGCGTGATGTTTTGCACCGTGCTGCGACAGCGCCAGCCAGCCAGCGCCTGCGTCACCTGCTCATACGATAAAAAGCGGTTCGCGTGCGGCTGCTCATCCACCGCTTTCCACGCCTGATTCAGCTCCGGCAGCGAACTTTCCAGCAAGGTGGTAAAGGCCACCTTTCCGCCCGGTCGTGCGACGCGATAAAGCTCGCGTAACGCCTGCGGCAGGCTGCTGCACCACTGCACCGCCAGATGGCTCCAGACCAGATCGAACTGCGCGTCCGCCAGCGGGATAGCCTCGATATCCGCCACTACATAGTGGTGCGCCGCCTGCTGCTGGCGCGCCTCGTCCAGCATGGCGGGCGACAGGTCGATGGCCGTCACCTCGCTCCCCGCCTCGCGCCAGTAGCGGCTGTTGCTGCCGGGACCACAGCCGGCGTCCAGCACCTGCGGGAAGCGGTTCTCGCCAAGCGCGGCCAGAAGCCCCTGCGCGCTCTGGCGCTGGAGTTCATCGTGCTGCGAATAGCTCCGCGCGGCCCGGCCAAACGCCGCCGCAACGGCCTGCTTATTCACCGGCATCATGAAGCGCCTCCAGCAGCGTCTGGATATCCTGCGCCTCATGCGCCGCCGTCAGGGTTAAGCGCAGACGCGCGGTGCCCGGCGGAACGGTTGGCGGACGAATGGCCGTTACCCACATCCCCCGCTCGCGCAGCGCCTGGGCCAGCGCCAGCGCGCGGCCGTTTTCGCCGACAATCACGGGCTGGATGGCGCTCTGCGAATCGGGACTCTGGAAGGGAAGCGCCGCCAGTCCCTGACGGAAGCAGGAGATGTGCTCTGCCAGCTGCTGACGGCGTTCATCCCCTTCTGCGCTACGGATCACCGCCAGCGACGCCGACAGCGCCACGGCCTGCGCCGGGGGCATGCTGGTGCTGTAGATGAGGTGTCGGGCAAACTGCAGCAGATAGTCGGCGACAGATTCGCTGCACAGCACGGCAGCGCCGCTGACGCCAAAGCCTTTGCCGAAGGTAACCACCAGCAGTTCCGGCTTCACGTTTTGTTGATGGGCGCTGCCGCGTCCTTCATCGCCCATCACGCCAGTGCCGTGAGCATCATCGACCAGCAGCCAGGCGTTTTGCCGCTTTGCGGCCTCGTGAAGCGCGGCAAGCGGCGCACTGTCGCCGTCCATGCTGAACACCCCTTCCGTGACCGCCAGCTGTTGCCCATCGCAGGGTTTATCAAGCAGCGAGGCGAGCTGTGACGCATCGTTATGGGCAAAGCGGCGCAGCTGGGCGGGACTTAAGTTTGCCGCCTCCAGCAGCGAGGCGTGGCTTAAACGGTCGGCGACAATGCGGTCCTCTTTACCCATCAGGGCCGTGATGACCGCCTGGTTGGCGGCAAACCCGGAGATAAACAGCAGCGCACGCGGGTAGCCCAGCCAGTCAGCCAGTTCTTCCTCCAGCGCCTGATGCGCCGTGGTGTATCCGCTGACGTGCCCCGAGCCACCGCTGCCCACGCCAAACCGCTCCGCGCCCTGCTGCCAGGCGCGGACGATGGCCGGATGCTGGCTCAGCCCGAGATAGTCATTGCTGGAGAAATTACAAAACTGCCGTTCCTCGCGGGTCAGAAAACGGCCCGCGCCGTTTTCCACCACTCTGCGAACGCGAAACGCCTCTGCCGCCCGGCGTTCTTCCAGCGCGGCATTAATCCGTGCCTGCCAGGTCATACGGCTGCCGCGTTGTAGAATTGGTCGGTGTCGGCGTTGAAAATCTGCTGCTCCAGCTGCTGCTGTTGCTCGTTATCGCCCGTCAGCACCCCGGTCTGGTGCGGGTTCAGCCCCAGCTTGCGGAACAGCTGGACGTCTTTGTCCTCTTCAGGGTTCGGCGTGGTCAGCAGCTTGCAGCCGTAGAAGATGGAGTTGGCTCCGGCCATAAAGCACATCGCCTGGGTCTGCTCGTTCATCTGCTCGCGGCCCGCAGAAAGGCGGACGTAAGAGGTTGGCATCATGATGCGCGCCACCGCGATAGTGCGAATAAAATCAAACGCATCCACGTCCTCGTTATCCGCCAGCGGCGTGCCCTTGACCTTCACCAGCATGTTGATGGGCACGCTTTCCGGCGGGGTCGGCAGGTTCGCCAGCTGCAGCAGCAGACCCGCGCGGTCTTTCACCGTTTCGCCTAAGCCCACGATGCCGCCGGAGCAGACCTTGATCCCTGCATCACGCACTTTGTCCAGCGTGTCCAGGCGCTCCTGATAGGTGCGCGTGGTGATGATGTTGCCGTAAAATTCCGGGGAGGTGTCGAGGTTGTGGTTGTAGTAGTCCAGCCCCGCGGCAGAGAGGCGCAGCGCCTGCTCCTCGTTGAGCGTACCGAGGGTCATGCAGGCTTCGAGGCCCATCTCCTTCACGCCCTTCACCATCTGCTCCAGATAGGGCATGTCGCGGTCATGTGGATTCTTCCACGCGGCGCCCATGCAGAAGCGGGTTGAACCGGCGTTTTTCGCCTTGCGCGCGGAGTCGAGGACCTGCTCGACTTCCATCAGACGCTCGGATTCGAGACCGGTTTTGTAGCGCGCGCTCTGCGGGCAATATTTGCAGTCTTCAGGACAGGCGCCGGTCTTGATCGACAGCAGCGTGCTGACCTGAACATGACGCGGATCGAAGTGCTGACGATGCACCTGTTGCGCTTCAAACATCAGCTCAAGGAAAGGTTTGTTGAATAATTCAGTAACTTGCGACATCGTCCAGCGTGCGTGGTGAGCCATGGGGCTTCTCCAAAGGGTTTTGTTAATTTTCGGTTCGGTTTATACTCGTAAACCTAAAACTTTTCAAAATGGTTTACAAGTCGATTATGACCCAGGACGATCTCGCCTTCGACAAGCAGCATATCTGGCACCCTTACACCTCCACGACCCGCCCCCTTCCCGTCTATCCGGTGGCCTCTGCCCACGGCTGCGAGCTGCATCTCGCCAGCGGCGAGCGGCTGGTTGACGGAATGTCCTCCTGGTGGGCGGCCATTCACGGATACAACCATCCGCGCCTGAACGCGGCGATGAAGGCCCAGATTGACCAGATGTCGCACGTGATGTTTGGCGGAATCACCCATCAGCCCGCGGTGGATTTATGCCGTCGCCTGGTGGCGATGACGCCTGACTCACTGGAGTGCGTTTTCCTGGCCGATTCCGGCTCGGTGGCGGTGGAAGTGGCGATGAAGATGGCGCTGCAGTACTGGCATGCGAAGGGCGAAACGCGCCAGCGGTTCCTCACCTTCCGCAACGGCTATCACGGGGATACCTTCGGGGCGATGTCGGTCTGCGATCCGGACAACTCCATGCACAGCCTGTGGAAGGGCTATCTGCCGGAAAACCTGTTTGCCCCTGCGCCACAGAGCCGCTTCGACGGCGAGTGGAACGAGATGGACATGGTGGGCTTCGCGCGGCTGATGGCGGCGCATCGCCATGAGATAGCCGCCGTTATTCTTGAGCCGATCGTGCAGGGCGCGGGCGGAATGCGGATGTACCATCCGGAATGGCTGAGGCGCATTCGCAAGATGTGCGACCGCGAGGGCATTCTGCTGATTGCCGATGAAATTGCCACCGGCTTTGGCCGCACCGGCAAGCTGTTTGCCTGCGAACACGCGGGCATTGCGCCGGATATTCTGTGTCTGGGTAAAGCGCTGACCGGCGGCACCATGACGCTCTCCGCCACCCTCACCACTCGTCAGGTTGCCGACACCATCAGCGACGGCGAGGCGGGCTGCTTTATGCACGGCCCAACGTTTATGGGCAACCCACTGGCCTGCGCCGTGGCAAGCGAAAGCCTCGCCATTCTGGAGAGCGGCGAGTGGCAGACGCAGGTCGCGGCGATTGAGGCACAGCTGAAAGGAGAGCTGAGCGCCGCCTCGGGGGCGAATTTTGTGGCGGACGTGCGCGTGCTGGGTGCCATCGGGGTGATTGAAACCACCCGCCCGGTGAACATGGCGGCGCTGCAGCGCTTCTTCGTTGAGCAGGGCGTCTGGGTGCGGCCTTTCGGCAAGCTTATCTACCTGATGCCGCCGTACAGCATCACGCCGGAGCAGCTGCGTAAATTAACCGACGCGGTCGTAACAGCCGTTAACATTCCCGCGCATTTCGCGATTTAATCCCATGCGTTACACTTCCTGAACGAGTGAATAACGAGGGTAAACCGTATGAAAATCATCAGTAAAGATCTGCGCGACGGTGAAAAACTCCCCGAACGCCACGTTTTCAACGGCATGGGCTATCAGGGGGATAATATCTCCCCGCACCTGGCGTGGGACGACGTTCCTGCAGGAACCAAAAGCTTTGTCGTGACCTGCTACGACCCGGACGCGCCGACCGGCTCGGGCTGGTGGCACTGGGTTGTGGCGAACCTGCCCGCCGACACGCGCGTGCTGCCGCAGGGTTCCGGTTCAGACCTGGTTGCCCTGCCTGAAGGTGCCATTCAGACGCGCACTGACTTTGGTAAAGCGGGCTACGGCGGCGCAGCGCCACCAAAAGGGGAAACCCACCGCTATATCTTCACGGTGCACGCGCTGGATGTGGAGAAGATTGAGGTCGATGAAGGCGCGAGCGGCGCGATGGTCGGGTTTAACGTGCATTTCCATTCCCTGGGGAGCGCGTCGATTACGGCGATGTATTCCTGAAAAAAGCCGGGTGGCGGCTATGCCTTACCCGGCCTGGATTTCGCATTCGTTGGCCCGGTAAGCGCAGCGCTACCGGGCAAAACATCACAGCACCGAAGGTAGCAGTCCCACAAGGCGTCCCTCTTCCAGAAGCTGCATCGCCTTATCAATATCCGGCGCAAAGAAGCGGTCGTCATCGTAATGCGTGACGTGCTCGCGCAGCACATGGCGCGCCTGCTCCAGCAGCGGGCTGGATTTAAGCCCTTCGCGCAGATCGATACCCTGACACGCCGCCAGCCACTCCACCGCCAGCACGCCGCGGGTGTTGGAGGCCATCTCCCACAGACGACGCCCGGCCGCCGGGGCCATCGACACGTGATCTTCCTGGTTCGCCGAGGTTGGCAGGCTGTCCACGCTGTGCGGGTGCGACAGCGCTTTGTTTTCGCTTGCCAGCGCTGCGGCCGTCACCTGAGCGATCATAAAGCCTGAGTTAACCCCGCCGTTACGCACCAGGAACGGTGGCAGCTGGGACATGTGTTTATCCATCATCAGCGCGATGCGGCGCTCGGATAACGCCCCGACTTCGGCAATCGCCAGCGCGATATTATCCGCCGCCATCGCCACCGGCTCGGCGTGGAAGTTGCCCCCGGAGACCACCTCGTTTTCCTCGGCGAATACCAGCGGGTTGTCGGAGACCGCGTTGGCCTCCACCAGCAGCACCTCTGCTGCCTGGCGCAGCTGCGTCAGGCACGCGCCCATCACCTGCGGCTGACAGCGCAGGGAATACGGATCCTGTACCTTCTCGCAGTTATGGTGTGAATCCGCAATATCACTCGTGTCGGTAAGCACGTGGCGGTACATGGCGGCGGCATCAATCTGCCCGCGCTGGCCGCGCACCGCGTGAATACGCGCGTCAAACGGACGACGCGAGCCAAGCACCGCCTCGGTGGTCAGCGCACCGCACACCACCGCGGAGGCAAAGAGATCTTCCGCTTCAAACAGGCCGCGCAGCGCAAAGGCCGTCGACGCCTGCGTGCCGTTGAGCAGCGCCAGCCCCTCTTTTGCCGCGAGGGTGATTGGCGTTAAGCCGGCTTTTGCCAGCGCTTCTTTCGCAGGGAGCCACTCGCCCTGCCAGCGCGCTTTGCCCTCACCCAGCAGCAGCAGCGACATGTGCGCCAGCGGGGCGAGATCGCCGGAGGCGCCGACGGAACCTTTTGCCGGGATCCACGGATAGACTTCTGCATTCACCAGGGCCATCAGCGCCTGGATCACGCTCAGGCGAATGCCCGAGAAACCGCGCGCCAGGCTGTTGATTTTGAGCACCATCATCAGACGGACAATCTCATCATCCAGCGGCTGGCCGACGCCCGCCGCGTGCGACAGCACCAGCGAACGCTGTAAGTTTTCCAGATCGTGCGTGGCGATGCGGGTCTGCGCCAGCAGGCCAAAGCCGGTGTTAATCCCGTAGGCGGTGCGCCCTTCGGCAACAATCGCTTCTACGCAGGCGACGCTGTCGTTTATCGCGGCGTGGGCGCTTTCATCAAGTGAAAGGGTGACCGGCTGGCGCCAGACGTTACGCAGCTGTTTGAGCGTCAGCGAGCCGGGAGTGAGTGTTAACGCGTTCATGCATGCTTTCCTTGTGTGGCAGGGATCATCGGCAGGTTCAGTCCCTGCTCTTTGGCACAGTCAATGGCAATCTCGTAACCCGCATCCGCGTGACGCATCACGCCGGTTGCCGGGTCGTTGTGCAGCACGCGGGCGATGCGCGCAGCCGCTTCATCGGTTCCGTCACAGACGATGACCATCCCTGAGTGCTGAGAGAAGCCCATCCCGACGCCGCCGCCGTGGTGCAGAGAGACCCAGGTGGCGCCGCTGGCGGTATTCAGCAAGGCATTAAGCAATGGCCAGTCGGAGACCGCGTCAGATCCGTCGCGCATGGCTTCGGTTTCACGGTTTGGGCTGGCGACGGAGCCGGAGTCCAGATGGTCGCGGCCAATGACGATAGGCGCGGAGACTTCACCGCTGCGCACCATTTCGTTGAAGGCCAGACCCAGCTTTTGCCGCCACTCCAGCCCTACCCAGCAGATGCGCGCCGGCAAGCCCTGGAAGCTGATGCGTTCGCGAGCCATATCCAGCCAGTGGTGCAGGTGTTCGTCGTCTGCGACGATCTCCTTCACTTTGGCGTCAGTTTTGTAGATATCCTGCGGATCGCCGGACAAGGCCACCCAGCGGAACGGGCCGATGCCGCGGCAGAACAGCGGACGGATATAGGCAGGCACGAAGCCGGGAAAGTCGAAGGCGTTATTCACGCCCATCTCTTTCGCCATCTGGCGGATGTTGTTGCCGTAGTCAAAGGTTGGAATGCCCAACTGGCTGAAGGCCAGCATCGCGGAGACGTGTTCCGCCATCGAACGCTTAGCCGCCAGTACCGTGCCTTCAGGGTCGGTTTCCGCTTTTTGCTGGTAGTCTTCCCACGTCCAGCCTTTTGGCAGGTAACCGTGCAGCGGGTCATGGGCGCTGGTCTGGTCGGTAACGAGATCCGGACGCACGCCGCGGGCAACCAGCTCCGGCAGAATATCCGCCGCGTTGCCGCACAGGGCAATCGACACCGCTTTGCCTTCAGCGGTGTACTTTTTGATGCGCGCCAGCGCGTCATCGAGATTCTCGGCCTGTTCGTCGACGTAACGGGTACGCAGACGGAAATCAATGCGGCTCTGCTGGCATTCAATGTTCAGCGAGCACGCGCCGGCCAGCGTAGCGGCCAGCGGCTGCGCGCCGCCCATCCCGCCCAGACCGGCGGTAAGCACCCAGCGGCCTTTCAGCGAGCCGTTATAGTGCTGGCGCCCCGCTTCCACGAAGGTTTCGTAGGTGCCCTGCACAATCCCCTGGCTGCCGATGTAGATCCAGCTCCCGGCGGTCATCTGGCCATACATCGCCAGCCCTTTCGCGTCCAGCTCGTTGAAGTGTTCCCAGGTGGCCCAGTGTGGCACGAGGTTAGAGTTGGCGATCAGCACGCGCGGCGCGTTCTTATGGGTTTTGAATACGCCAACCGGTTTGCCGGACTGCACCAGCAGGGTTTCGTCGTGTTCGAGTTCGGTCAGGGATTTTACAATTGCGTCATAGCATTCCCAGTTGCGTGCGGCACGGCCTATGCCGCCGTAGACCACCAGTTCGTGGGGGTTTTCCGCCACTTCAGGATCGAGGTTGTTCATCAACATGCGCAGCGGGGCTTCGGTGAGCCAGCTTTTGGCAGTAAGCGTGGTGCCACGCGCGGCGCGGACATCCTGCTGGCGGTATTTACCTGACGACATTGTGTGCTCCTATACGGGACAGATGATGCATTTAGATATACTTGTATAGACAAGCACACACAAGGTCAGATTTAACAAAAAAGATACAATTTTGTTATATTGCGTTAGCGATCACGCTTATAAAACTTATGACATAAAGTGGCCCTGCAGCCGGTAACGGTTCCCCGGGAAAAGCAGCCGGGCATGCGACACAATGTGCGACGAGGACCAGGTTCGACGGCGGATCAGCAGGCACGGGTCGTGCTCTTTAATGCGCAGCCGCTCGCACTCCTGCGGCGTGGCGCGCACGGCCTCCACAATGTGCTCCCCTTCCGTCAGCGGTGCGACAAGCGACAGATAGGCGTGCGGGGTGGTCTGGGTGTAATCCTGGTTCAGATAGTCCGGTATCCGTTCGGCGTTCACGCAGCGATCTTCAATCTGCACCGGAATATCGTTTTCGAAATGCACCATCACGGAGTGGAAGATGCGGTTTCCCTCTTTGACATTCAGCTCTGCCGCCTGCTCGGCGCTGGCCTGGGTCTCTTCGAGCACCAGCACTTCACAGCGGTGCTGATGATTACGCGCGGCAATTTCGTCCGCAATACTGCGGATTTCAAACAGGGCGGATTGCCCTTTCGGTTCCGCCACAAACGTCCCGACGCCCTGCAGACGCACCAGAAGCCCTTCGTCGGTCAGCTCGCGCAGCGCCCGGTTGACGGTCATCCGGCTAAAACCGAACTGCGCCACCAGCTCGGCCTCCGACGGAATGCGATCGTGCGGGCGCCAGACGCCGGTGGCGATTTTTTCGCTGATCGCCTGCTTCACCTTTTCATAGAAAGGCGCGGGCGGGCTCGGTTGCGGCAGGGGTGAGCGTGAAAACATCGTGACTCCTTTAATAGTGTTATGCCCACCAGTGAGCAATTTGCCAGGCCAGACGGGCGGCGAGCTTTGCGCCCTGCCCGTCCCGATCGTACTGCGGGTTAAACTCTACCAGATCGGCGGCCTGCAGCTTACCGCTGCGGCAGATTTGTTCAATAACCGGCATTAGATCCATTGCCGGGACGCCTAACGCCGCAGGGGCGGAAACGGCGGGCATTTCGCCCGCGGGCAGGACGTCCAGATCGATCGTCAGATAGATACGATCGGCCTGCGCCAGCACCTTTTCCAAGGCCGATAATGCCTCGCGTCTGAAATGAAGATCCTCCACCAGCGTGACGTTCAGGCGTTCGGCCTCATCCCACAGTGCCTGGGTGTTCGCCGCGCGGCTGACGCCAAAGCAGGCGTAGCGAAACTCGCGCCCGCATTCATCGCAGTATTGAGCCAGCTGACGAAACGGCGTACCGGACGTCGCCCGGTCGGCCTTGCGCAGGTCGAGATGCGCATCCAGGTTTATCACCGCCACGCGCTCGCCGGGGAACGCATCCAGAACACCCCGACCGTGCGCCCAGGCGGTTTCATGCCCGCCGCCAAACACCAGGGTGCGCATCCCGGACTGCTGGCAGGCCGTCACGGCATCGCTTAACGCCCGCTGCGCGGGTTCAAGCTCATCGCTTTCAACGTACACCGAGCCCATATCCGCCAGCCGTTCGTGTCCCTGATGGCTTGCCATATTCGCCAGTGCTTTGCGCAGAATATCAGGGGCCTGCGCGGCGCCGGGCCTGCCCTGATTGCGTTTAACCCCTGCATCGCATTCAAATCCTATCAGCGCGATGCCGGATGAAAGCGGCGTGAACAGCGCCTGCTGTTGTATCGTCTGGAAAATGCGCGTTGCATTGCTGGCTTCGGCACTGTCGTCTCGCCCCTGCCAGACCGTTTCGGCGACGGGCCGCCATAACTTCATACTGCCTCCCCACGGAAAATACTTTGATACAGCGGATTGCGTCCCGGCTCGTAGACCATCTCTACAGGATGGTGAGCATCCCAGACGATAAAATCAGCGACAAACCCCGACTGCAGCTGCCCGTGCGTTGCGCCGCGGCCCAGCGCCTGCGCCGCATGCCGCGTGACGCCAGCCCAGGCCTCTTCGGGGGTGAGGCCAAACTGGACGCAGGCCATATTCATCGCCAGGTGCAGGCTGGCAAACGGGCTGGTGCCGGGGTTATAGTCGGTGGCGACGGCCATCGGCACACCACGTTTTCGGAGCTGATCAACCGGCGGACGCTGGCGCTCCTGCAGAAAATAGAACGCGCCGGGGAGCAGTACCGCAACCGTACCGCTTTGCGCCATCGCCTGAACGCCCGCGTCGTCGAGATATTCGATATGATCGGCCGACAGTCCGTTATATTGGCTGACCAGCGCCGCTCCGCCCTGATTCGACAGCTGTTCAACATGCCCTTTCACCGGGATACCGAGCGCGGTCGCCGCCTTAAAGAGGCGCTCGGTTTGCGACGGGGTAAAGCCGACGTTTTCACAAAACACGTCTACTGCTTCATATAACTCTTTTTGCCACAGCGTGGGCAGTATCTGCTCGCAAACCAGCGTGAGGTACGCATCTGGATCCTGTCGATATTCTGCCGGAACCGCATGGGCCGCCAGCAGCGTTGGGCTGATATCAACCGGATTATTGAGGCTCAACTGGCGGGCAACCTGCAGCATCTTCTCTTCGGCCTCGGCGTTGAGTCCGTATCCCGATTTGATTTCAACCGTGGTGACGCCTTCATTCATCAGACGCTGGAGCCGCTGCTGCGCAAGTTTCAGCAGGGTTTCCAGGGAACTGCTGCGCGTTGCCGTCACGGTGGCGTTAATCCCGCCCCCCTGAGCGCTGATGGTCTGGTAAGAGACGCCGTTCAGACGCTGTTCCCACTCCGCCGCGCGGTCGCCGCCAAATACCAGATGGGTATGGCAGTCAATCAGGCCAGGCGTGACCAGACGTCCCTCAAGATCGATGACGTGACGGTGTCCGGAAGGAAGGTCAGATTCAGGAAGCACGCCAAGGATAGTTTGGCCGCGCACGACCAGCGCGTGCTGCTCTTTCAGGCCATAAGGCGCGGATGTATCGGGAACCATTGTTGCCAGGCGCGCATTTCGCCATATAACATCGTCAGGTTGAAGCTGCATGGGCATTCCACTTGTCATGGGTTGTATAGACATTTATTTGCATCCATCGTCTGCTGTCAACCGCCTTAAGGGAAAATGTTATTTATTTGTGATGACTTTCCCGTCACCTCCGGGCAAAAAATGCAACTTTTACCCTTTTTATCTTCCCGTTTCGCTCAACTTAGTATAAAAAAGCAGGCTATTTCGTCTATCCCGTAAAGACTTGCATACCCAGGAGCTTCACCTTGAACATTTCCAGGATTTCCCGTCTGGCGTTAGCGCTCGCCTTTGGCGTGACATTATCCGCATGCAGTTCTACACCACCGGATCAGCGTCCTTCTGAGCAGGTAGCGCCCGGTACCGCCTCCCGCCCGATTTTGTCCGCGGATGAAGCGAAGAATTTCGACCGCGCCCATTACTTCTCGGCGATGGATCCTAACGCCGCGCCGTGGACACCGTCTTCTATTAACCTGCCTAAACAGCCTGACTTCGTTGTTGGCCCGGCTGGCGCGCAGGGCGTAACGCATACCACTATCCAGGCAGCGGTTGACGCGGCAATCACTAAACACAGCGCGTCTCGCCAGTACATCGCGATCCTGCCGGGTGAATACGAAGGCACCGTGTATGTTCCGGCGGCTCCTGGCAGCATTACGATTTACGGTCTGGGTGAAAAAGCCATCGACGTAAAAATTGGCCTGGCGATTGATTCCGAAATCGACAGCACCGCCTGGCGTCACCTGGTAAACCCGGCAGGCAAATATATGCCGGGCAAACCGGCGTGGTATATGTTCGATAACTGCCAGAGCAAGCGTTCCGCCACCATTGGCGTGATGTGCTCGGCGGTGTTCTGGTCGCAGAATAATGGCCTGCAACTGCAGAACCTGACCATTCAGAATACCCTGGGTGACAGCGTGGATGCCGGTAACCACCAGGCCGTTGCGCTGCGTAGCGACGGCGATAAGGTGCAGATTAACAACGTCAATATTCTGGGCCGTCAGAACACCTTCTTCGTGACCAACAGCGGCGTACAGAACACGCTGCAGAACAACCGTCTGACCCGTACGCTGGTGACCAACAGCTATGTTGAAGGTGACGTTGATCTGGTGTCCGGTCGCGGCGCGGTAGTGTTTGATAACACCGATTTCCGCGTGGTGAATTCCCGTACCCAGCAGGAAGGCTATGTGTTTGCTCCGGCAACCCAGTCTAACCTGTTTTACGGCTTCCTGGCCGTGAACAGCCGCTTTAACGCGGCCGGTGACGGCGTGGCGCAGCTGGGACGCTCCCTGGACGTGGACTCTGCGACCAACGGCCAGGTCGTTATCCGCGACAGCGTGATCAACGAAGGCTTTAACGTGGCGAAGCCGTGGGCTGATGCGGCTGTCTCCAAACGTCCGTTCTCCGGCAACACCGGTGCGGTGGACGATAAAGGAAACGTGCAGCGCAACCTGAACGACGCGAACTTCAACCGCATGTGGGAATACAACAACCGCGGTCTGGGCAGCAACGTGGTTGCTGAGCCGAAGCAGTAACGAGATGAGAGTAAAAGGGGGAGTTTAATCCCCCTTTTTACTGCGACTGAATGCGTCAGGCTCCAAACTTAAGATACGCATCCAATAGTTGCATAATCGCAACCATGAGTTGCAGGAACAGAATTGCCCATTCCACACCGCTCATACGCCACTCCTTTGGTATAGAGCACTTCTCCTCTGGTTTACCTTTCCGCTGCCTGTCACCAGAGGTGTGTTGGTTATGTTTTGATGTGCTCCGCAGTTTAGGCACCGTCGGCACCACCCGACAGCCAGGACTTAAAAAGGATCCTGAATCGCGGAACTGCAACACATCGAACCAACGCACAGAATGATATCAAATCACCACTGTACATAAAAACAGTTAAAACCAATTTAGGAATTTATAAAGCAAAAGCACTTAAGTGACTGATTATTATTTATATACTATTCACTGATCATTCCGTGTTCTCCTTTGTTCGTTGACGATGAATTTACATCGCCTTGAGTCGACATTATGATGATCCTGTTGGTTACGTTTTGATGTGCTCACCCGGCTACCACCGGGCATAAAAAAACCTCGCATTCGCGAGGTTTTTTGTTTTAAGCCGCTTAGTGCGCGTTAACCACCACCCACATTGGCCCCTGACCTACCGCATAGCGTCCTTTCTCTTCCAGCAGGCCCTGCTCGCCTTTGATTTCATACAGCGCGATGTGGTGGGATTTCTGCCCCGCCGCAATCAGGTATTTACCGCTGTGATCGATATTAAAGCCGCGCGGCTGAGTTTCCGTCGGTTGGAAGCCTTCAACCGCCAGCACGCTGCCGTCTTCGGAAACGCTAAACACGGTAATCAGGCTGGAGGTACGGTCACAGGCGTACAGATGACGGCCATCTGGCGTAATGTGGATATCTGCCGCCCAGCGGGTGTCGGAGAAATCAGATGGCATCATATCCAGCGTCTGCACGCACTCAATCTGGCCGTTTGGATCTTTCAGCGCCCATACGTCCACCGAGCTGTTCAGTTCGTTAACGACGTAGGCATATTGCTGGTTCGGGTGGAAGACCATATGGCGAGGACCTGCGCCCTCAACGGTGGTGATTTCAGCCGGATTCTGCGCCACCAGGTGACCATCGTCGCTCAGGGTGAACAGGCAGATTCGATCCTGCTTCAGCGCAGGCACCCACAGCGTGCGGTTGTCCGGGGAGATATTCGCCGAATGGCAGCCTTCCAGCCCTTCCACCACGTCGACAGTTTCTACCGGAATACCATCGTCAAGACGGGTCACGCTGACGCAACCGGCATTGTAAGAACCGCTAAAAATGAAGCGGCCTTTACGATCGGTCGAGATGTGGGTTGGGCTGCCCGGCAGTGGCGCTTCAGCGGTGTAGGTCAGCGCGCCGTCGTCAGGAGAGATGCGGTAGGCCAGCACGCGAAACTCCGGGCGCACACCCACGTATAAGAAACGTTTATCCGGGCTGACGACCATCGGTTGCACCTGGCCCGGCACATCAACAACCTGAACCAGCGTGAGCGAACCTTCTGCATTCAAGCGCCAGACGTGGATCTGCTGACTTTCAGGACTGGCGGTATAAACGGTTTGTTTCATGAATACTCCTTTCCTCACTGCACGTGAAAGTGATTATTTTTAACGGTGAATGCTGAATTTTAGCCAGGAATTTTGCAGCGATTTACTCTCGGTGTAACATCCCCTGAGACCTAAAATTCAACATTAACCCGGAAGAACAAATGACCTCGCGTGTGATTGCACTGGATTTAGACGGAACATTACTTACCCCTCAGAAAACCCTGCTCCCCTCCTCCCTTGAAGCGCTTAAACGCGCGCAGGAAGTGGGATATCAACTCCTTATCGTAACGGGTCGACATCACGTAGCCATTCACCCTTTTTATCAGGCACTGGCGCTGGATACACCTGCAATTTGTTGTAATGGCACTTATTTGTATGATTATCAGGCAAAAAAGGTTTTAGCCTCCGACCCGCTGCCGGTTCCCCAGGCGCTGCAGCTGATCGATCTGCTGGATGAGCATAATGTTCACGGCCTGATGTATGTGGATAACGCGATGGTGTACGAGCGCCCAACCGGCCATGTGGTACGCACCAGCAACTGGGCGTTGTCCCTGCCAGAAGCGCAGCGTCCGGTCTTTACCCAGGTATCCTCTCTGCGTCAGGCGGCCCAGGACGTTGAGGCTATCTGGAAGTTTGCCCTGACGGATGAAGACACCACCAAACTGAATACCTTCGCGAAACACGTCGAGGACACGCTGGGGCTGGAGTGCGAATGGTCCTGGCACGATCAGGTGGATATTGCCCGCAAAGGCAACAGCAAAGGCAAGCGTCTGACGCAGTACGTGGAATCGCAGGGCTGGTCAATGCAGGACGCGATCGCCTTCGGCGACAACTACAACGACATCAGCATGCTGGAAGCCGTCGGTACGGGCGTGGCGATGGGCAATGCCGACGACGCGGTAAAAGCGCGCGCTAACGTGGTAATTGGCGACAACACCACCGACAGCATCGCGCAGTACATCTATACCCACCTGCTGTAATCAGGCGGTGATCGAAACGCTCTTGATTTGCGCGTAAAGCCACAGGCCGGGCTTGATTGCTAACTCATCCCTGGCCCACGGGCTGATGCGCGCCCAGAGCGTCCTGCTGCCCACGTCGAGCTTCACCTCTACCTGCCCGTTATCATCAAAACACTCCGCCACTTTGGCGCGCAGAATATTTCGAATACTGGTTTGCAGCGGCGGCTGCAGCACCAGCGAGACGTCCGACGCCTGGATGCGGATCCGCAGCGCGGACTGCAACGGTTTGTCGATCTTATTGACCCAAAGATGCTGGTCGCCCAGCGCCAGGGCGGTCATCGCGTAGTGCGGATGATGCTCCAGAACGCTCACCTTCAGGATGCTGCTCTGCTGCTCCCTGGGTAACCAGGGGTGCATCACGCTACTGCCCCACACCTCTTCCAGGTTGCCGAAGGCCTTCACGCTGCCCTCTTCCAGCACCAGCACTTTGTCGGCCAGATGCAGGATCTCATCCAGCGAATGGCTGACGTAGAGCATCGGAATATTAATTTCGCGGGTCAGACGCTGCAGGTAAGGCAAAAGCTCGCGCTTGCGCGGTATATCCAGCGAGGCCAGCGGCTCGTCGAGCAGCAGCAGTTCGGGGGCGGTCAGCAACGCGCGGCCTATAGCCACACGCTGTTTCTCCCCGCCGGAGAGCGAGGACGGCAGCCTGTCGAGCAGGGGTTCAATGCCTAAAAGCGTCACCAGCTTATCAAACTGCCCGGCCATGCTTTTCGCCATGCCGTAGCGCAGGTTGCCGCGCACGCTGTAGTGCGGGAATAAGCGCGCGTCCTGAAAAACATAGCCGATGCGGCGTTTATCCGGCGAAAGGTAAATCTTGTTCTCCACGTCATTCAGGACGCGGTTGTTCAGGACAATGCGCCCTGACTGCGGGCGCGTCAGGCCGCTGATGGCGTTAATCAGAGACGTTTTACCCGCGCCCGACACGCCGAAGACGGCGGTGATGCCGCTTGCAGGCAGCGTCTCGTTAAGCGTCAGAGTATGGTTTCCCAGCGTCTGGGTGAAATTCAGTTCCAGCATCGTTATTTCCCCATCCGTTCGCGGCTTAGCCGTGCCAGCCATTCAGAAACCAGCAGCGAAACCAGGGCTAATACGATAGAGATGATGCACAGCCGCGCTGCGGCACTCTCTCCCCCTGGCGTCTGAATCAGGGTATACATGGCCGATGGGATGGTCCGCGTCTCGCCGGGAATGTTCGACACAAAGGTGATGGTCGCACCAAACTCGCCCAGCGAGCGGGCGAACGCCAGCACCGTCCCGACAATGATGCCCGGCAGCGTAAGCGGAAGCGTGATGGTAAAAAAGACGCGCCAGCGCCCGGCACCGAGCGTGCGGGCTGCCTGTTCGAGCTTCATATCCACGCCTTCCAGCGCGAGGCGGATCGCTCTGACCATCAGCGGGAATGACATCACCGCCGCCGCCAGTACCGCACCGCGCCAGCTAAAGGCAAAGGTGATTCCGAACCAGTCGTAGAGCTTTTCGCCGATAAAACCGCGTCGCCCCATCGAAATCAGCAGCAGATAACCGACCACCACGGGCGGTAAAACCAGGGGAAGATGAAGGACGCTGTCGAGCAGCGCTTTGCCGGGGAACCGACAGCGAACCAGTAGCCAGGCAAAAAAGATCCCAAAGGGCAAACTCAGCGCAACCGCCAGGGAAGAGACTTTAAGGCTCAGCAGAACAGCCTGCCATTCAGGATCGGTCAGTATCATCAGTGAGTCGTAAATCCATAACGTTTAAAGATTGCGGACGCCTCCGGCCCCTTCAGATAATCGCGGAAGGCCGTTACGGTCGCATTTTTATGTCCATCAACAATCGCCACAGGATATTCCACTTTCTTGTGGGAGTCTTCCGGGAAGGCGCCAACCACTTTTACGCCCTTGCTGGCAACGGCATCGGAACCATACACAATGCCCAGCGGAGCTTCGTTACGCTCCACCAGCGCCAGCGCGCCGCGCACATCTTCCGCCGGGGCCAGTTTTGGTGACAGGGTCTCCCACGCGCCCAGCTTTTGCAGCGCTTCTTTGGCGTAAATCCCGGCCGGAACGTGTTCCGGGTCACCCACCGCCAGACGGCCACCGTTCAGCAGGCGGGTCCAGTTTGTCTCTTTATTGATGGTGATTTCACCCTGCGCGCTGGCCTTCGGTGCAACCACAACAAGGCTATTGCCCAGCAGCGTTTCGCGGGTCGCCGCATCAATCGATTTCTTCTCCACCGCGTAGTCCATCCACTTCTGGTCAGCAGAGATAAACAGATCTGCCGGAGCGCCCGCTTCTATCTGCCGTGCCAGCGTAGAGGAAGAGGCAAAAGAGGAGACTACCTCGACGTTTTTCTCTTTTTTATACGCCGCCGCAATATCCTGCAGCGCGTTGGTCAACGACGCCGCCGCAAAGACCGTGATTTTACCTTCGTCCGCCAGCGCGTGTCCGGTAAGTGAAAGCGTCAGCGTTGCCCCTGCGAAAAGGCGTACCCATGAACGTGCCATCTGTAACTCCTGTGAGTAGCGTTATATACATATTAATATAACGGTATCATCAGGGAGATCCCAGCGGTAATTCGTACCGCTCAAGGGGTAACACGGTGTGTTACGTTAAATTATATCGGCGAAAGTAAGAAAAGCTTGAGAGCAAAACGCCCGGGCAAGCCGGGCGTTTTGTGGGAAATTAATGCTGCTTTTTCGCACGGTCTCTGTGACCGATATTCGAAAAGATGTTGAACACTTCACCCAGGCCGTAGATGGCACCGAGGATGATGGCCATCACTACTGGTACCATGATCACGGCGAATACCAGACTTTTCAACAACTCTAACATGGTTTTCTCCAGATTTTGTGAATGGGCTATTCTACCCTGAAAAGTAAGAAAAACATCCCCTTTTGTGCGGTGCCCTTTGCGCCCTGCACCATTTGGGTCACAATATTCTTTTTGCCAGGACACTGTTATGCAGGCCGAAATTCTTCTTACTCTCCGACTTCAGCAAAAGCTTTTCGCCGATCCCCGACGTATTGCCCTGCTTAAACAGATAGAACAAACCGGCTCAATTAGCCAGGGCGCTAAGAACGCCGGGATTAGCTATAAAAGCGCCTGGGATGCCATCAATGACATGAACACCCTGAGCGAGCATCCGCTGGTGGACAGAGCCACAGGGGGCAAAGGCGGTGGAGGTGCTGTCGTCACACGCTACGGCCTGCGCCTGATTCAGCTCTACGATCTCCTGGGCCAGATTCAGCAAAAAGCGTTCGATGTATTGAGTGACGACGACAACGTTCCGCTGGACAGCTTGCTGGCAGCCATTTCCCGCTTCTCGTTGCAGACCAGCGCCCGCAACCAGTGGTTTGGTACGGTGACGGCGCGCGATAATCTCCAGGTACAGCAGCATGTTGAGATCCTGCTTGCCGATGGTGTCACCCGTCTGAAAGCGGCGATAACGGCCCAGAGCGCAGAGCGCCTTGACCTGGATGAAGGTAAAGAGGTGCTGGTGTTGCTGAAAGCACCCTGGGTCAATATCACACGCGATCCGGACAAGGCAAAGGCGGCTGATAACCAGCTGCGGGGTACCATCAGCCATATCGAACGCGGCAAGGAGCAGTGCGAAGTGCTGATGCCCCTGGCAGACGGACAGGCGCTTTGCGCCACGGTCCCGCTCAGCGAGGCGAACGATTTAGAAGAAGGTGCTGTCGTCACCGCATATTTCAACGCGGACCGTGTGATTATCGCCACATTGTGCTGAGCGCATTGACAATCGTGACGACAGTGCGTATCCCTGATATCTATTGCTGCAAAAAATGGGATATATCATGTCATCATTGCATATTTCGCAAGGTACGTTTCGTCTTAGCGATACCCGAACGCTGACGATTGCCGATCTGACAATACGCGCGGGTGAAAGCTGGGCGTTTGTCGGCACTAACGGCAGCGGTAAATCCGCGCTGGCCCGCGCGCTGGCCGGAGAGCTTACCCTTCTCAAAGGCGAATGCCGGAGCGATTTCACGCGCCTGACGCGCCTGTCCTTTGAACAGCTGCAGAAGCTGGTCAGCGACGAGTGGCAGCGCAACAATACCGATTTACTCAGTCCTGGCGAAGAAGATACCGGCCGCACGGCGGCGGAAATTATTCAGGATGAGGTGAAAGATCCCGCCCGCTGTCAGCATCTGGCGGAACAGTTTGGCATTTCCGCGCTGCTGAACCGGCGCTTTAAGTACCTCTCTACCGGCGAGACGCGGAAAACGCTGCTGTGCCAGGCGCTCATGAGCCAGCCGGAGCTGCTGATTCTGGATGAGCCCTTTGACGGGCTGGATGTCCACTCCCGCGCCCAGCTGGCTGCCCTGCTGGACTCTCTGAATCAGGAAGGCTATACGATCGTACTGGTGCTGAACCGCTTCGATGAAATTCCTGACTTCGTGCAAAACGCGGGCGTGCTGGCAGACTGTAGCCTGATCGAAACCGGAGAAAAATCCGCGCTGCTCCGACAGGCGCTGATTGCCCAGCTTGCGCACAGCGAAAAGCTGGCGGGCATTGCGCTGCCGGATCCCGACGCGCCGGCAGCACGCCACGGTCTCGACCCCAGGCAGCCGCTTATCGTCCTGCGCGATGGCGTAGTCTCCTATGACGAACGACCGATCCTGAATCACCTCAGCTGGACGGTCAATCCTGGCGAACACTGGCAGATTGTCGGTCCCAACGGCGCGGGGAAATCCACGCTGCTGAGCCTGATAACCGGCGATCACCCGCAGGGCTACAGTAACGATCTGACGCTGTTTGGCCGCCGTCGCGGCAGCGGCGAAACCATCTGGGATATCAAAAAGCACATTGGCTACGTTAGCAGCAGCCTGCATCTGGATTACCGGGTCAGTACCACGGTACGCAACGTGATCCTTTCCGGCTATTTTGATTCCATCGGCATTTATCAGGCGGTGTCAGATAAACAGCACAAGCTGGCCCAGCAGTGGCTGGATATTCTGGGGATGGATAACCGGGTGGCTGACGCGCCGTTTCATAGCCTGTCGTGGGGGCAGCAGCGCCTGGCACTGATCGTTCGCGCGCTGGTAAAACACCCTACGCTCCTGATCCTCGACGAGCCGCTGCAGGGGCTGGATCCGCTTAACCGACAGCTGGTCCGCCGCTTTGTGGACGTGCTGATTAGCGAAGGTGAAACGCAGCTGCTGTTCGTTTCACACCATGCCGAAGATGCCCCCTCCTGCATCACCCACCGCCTCGAGTTTGTCGCGGACGGTGAGGGTTATCGCTATCTTCTCAGCAACGTAAATTAACCGCGGAGGGCACCGCCCTCCTCTTTTCAGATAACTTGCATCAATACATCGCTATCTCTTTGATCTAGAATGCTCTACGTCATCGAAAAAGCGAGTGTGAAAACGAGTGTAAACGATTCCACTATTTTATCCCATGTCACACTTTTTGCGTCTCTGTTATGCTATGGTTATTACATACCATAGGCCCAATGGAGCGAATTATGCGAGTTCTGGTAACAGGTGGTAGCGGTTACATCGGAAGTCATACCTGTGTGCAGCTGCTGCAAAATGGTCACGATGTGATCATCCTCGACAACCTGTGCAATAGTAAGCGCAGCGTGCTGCCGGTGATTGAACGTCTTGGCGGTAAACAGCCGACTTTCGTAGAAGGCGACATCCGCAACGAAGCGCTGATGACCGAGATCCTTCACGACCACGCCATCGAAGCGGTGATCCACTTCGCGGGGCTGAAAGCGGTCGGTGAATCCGTTGCGAAACCGCTTGAGTATTACGACAACAACGTCAACGGTACCCTGCGTCTGATCTCCGCCATGCGCGCGGCAAACGTCAAAAACTTTATCTTTAGCTCCTCCGCCACCGTCTATGGCGATCAGCCAAAAATTCCTTACGTTGAAAGCTTCCCGACCGGTACGCCGCAAAGCCCATACGGCAAAAGCAAGCTGATGGTAGAGCAGATCCTGACCGACCTGCAAAAAGCCCAGCCGGAGTGGAGCATCGCATTGCTGCGCTACTTCAACCCGGTCGGCGCCCATCCGTCTGGCGATATGGGTGAAGATCCGCAGGGTATCCCGAACAACCTGATGCCGTACATCGCCCAGGTGGCGGTAGGCCGTCGCGAGTCGCTGGCCATTTTTGGCAATGACTACCCGACCGAAGACGGCACCGGCGTGCGTGACTATATCCACGTGATGGATTTAGCAGACGGCCACGTTGCAGCCATGCAGCAGCTGGCTGACAAACCGGGCGTGCATATTTATAACCTCGGTGCCGGGGTCGGCAGCAGCGTGCTGGACGTGGTTAACGCCTTCAGCAAAGCCTGCGGTAAGCCGGTGAACTACCACTTCGCTCCGCGTCGTGATGGCGACCTGCCTGCTTACTGGGCCGATGCCACCAAAGCCGATAAAGAACTTAACTGGCGTGTCACCCGCACGCTTGATGAAATGGCACAGGATACCTGGCACTGGCAGTCACGCCACCCGCAGGGTTATCCGGACTAAGGATCCGTCATGACTTCGTTTAATCCCGTCGATCATCCGCATCGTCGTTTTAACCCGCTAAGCGGGCAATGGATTTTGGTCTCTCCGCATCGCGCCAAGCGTCCCTGGCAAGGGGCGCAGGAGACGCCTGCAAAACAGACCCTGCCGCAGCACGACCCGGATTGCTTCCTCTGTCCGGGCAACACGCGCGTGACCGGGGATAAAAACCCGGACTACAAAGGCACCTTCGTGTTTACCAACGATTTTGCCGCCCTGATGACCGACACCCCGGATGCCCCCGCGAGCCACGACCCGCTGATGCGCTGCGAAAGCGCGCGCGGTACCAGCCGCGTGATCTGCTTCTCGCCCGATCACAGCAAAACGCTGCCGGAGCTGAGCGTGGACGCGCTGAAAGAGGTGGTCAGCACCTGGCAGGCGCAAACCGCTGAGCTGGGGCAGAGCTATCCGTGGGTGCAGGTGTTCGAAAACAAAGGCGCGGCGATGGGCTGCTCTAACCCGCATCCGCACGGCCAGATCTGGGCGAACAGCTTCCTGCCCAACGAAGCCGAGCGTGAAGACCGTCTCCAGAAGGACTATTTCGCAGAAAACGGCTCACCCATGCTGGTGGACTACACCCAGCGCGAGCTGGCCGACGGCAGCCGTACCGTAGTGGAAACCGAACACTGGCTGGCGGTCGTGCCTTACTGGGCCGCCTGGCCGTTTGAGACGCTGCTGCTGCCGAAAGCGCACGTTCAGCGCATTACCGATCTCAGCGACGCGCAGCGCGACGACCTGGCGCTGGCGCTGAAAAAGCTGACCAGCCGTTACGACAACCTGTTCCAGTGCTCCTTCCCGTACTCCATGGGCTGGCACGGCGCGCCGTTTAACGGCGAAGAGAATCAGCACTGGCAGCTGCACGCCCATTTCTATCCGCCGCTGCTGCGCTCTGCAACGGTGCGTAAATTTATGGTGGGCTATGAAATGCTGGCGGAAACCCAGCGTGACCTGACGGCGGAACAGGCGGCAGAGCGTCTGCGTGCCGTCAGCGACGTCCACTATCGCGAATCAGGAGTCTAAAAATGAGTCTGAAAGATAAAACACAATCCCTGTTTGCTGAGAAATTTGGCTACCCTGCCACCCACGTAATTCAGGCGCCTGGTCGCGTCAACCTGATCGGCGAGCACACCGACTACAACGACGGCTTCGTGCTGCCGTGCGCCATCGATTACCAGACGGTTATCAGCTGTGCGAAGCGCGACGACCGCCAGGTTCGCGTCATTGCGGCGGATTACGGTAATGAGACGGACGAGTTTTCCCTTGATGCCCCGATTGTGACGCACGACAGCCAGCAGTGGTCTAACTACGTGCGCGGCGTGGTGAAGCATCTGCAGAAACGCAACAAGAACTTCGGCGGCGCCGATTTAGTCATCAGCGGCAACGTGCCGCAGGGTGCGGGCTTAAGCTCGTCGGCCTCGCTCGAAGTGGCCGTGGGAACCGTCTTCCAGCAGCTGTATCATCTGCCGCTGGACGGGGCGCAAATTGCCCTGAACGGTCAGGAAGCGGAAAACCAGTTCGTGGGCTGCAACTGCGGCATCATGGACCAGCTGATCTCCGCGCTGGGCAAAAAAGAGCATGCTTTACTGATCGACTGCCGCTCGCTTGGCACCAAAGCCGTTCCCCTGCCAAAAGGCGCGGCCGTCGTGATTATCAACAGTAACTTTAAACGCACGCTGGTGGGCAGCGAGTACAACACCCGCCGCGAACAGTGCGAAACCGGCGCGCGCTTCTTCCAGCAGCCTGCCCTGCGCGACGTGACGCTCGATGAATTTAACAAAGTGGCGCACGAGCTGGATCCTGTCGTCGCCAGACGCGTGCGTCACGTGCTGACCGAAAATGCCCGTACCGTTGAAGCCGCCTCCGCGCTGGCGAAAGGTGACCTGAAGCGCATGGGTGAGCTGATGGCGGAATCTCACGCCTCCATGCGCGATGATTTTGAAATCACCGTGCCGCAGATCGACACCCTGGTGGACATCGTCAAAGCGGTTATTGGCGATAAAGGCGGCGTGCGCATGACGGGCGGCGGCTTTGGCGGCTGCATCGTCGCGCTGGTGCCGGAAGAGCTGGTCCCTGCCGTCCAGGACGCCGTGGCGAAGCAGTACGAAGCGCAAACGGGCATCAAAGAAACGTTCTATGTATGTAAAGCATCACAAGGAGCCGGACAGTGCTAAACGAAACACCTACCCTCGCACCGGATGGTCTGCCGTATCGCCTGTTAACCCTGCGCAACAGCGCGGGGATGGTGGTTACGCTGATGGACTGGGGTGCGACCCTGCTTTCTGCCCGCGTACCGATGCCGGACGGCAGCGTGCGCGAAACCCTGCTGGGCTGCGCCTCACCCGAGCAGTACGTTAATCAGTCTGCCTATCTGGGTGCGTCCGTCGGGCGCTATGCCAACCGCATCGCGAAGAGCCGTTTTGAGCTCGACGGCATGCAGTACCGGCTGCTGCCAAGCCAGGGCGAGAACCAGCTTCACGGCGGTCCGGACGGGTTTGATAAACGCCGCTGGAAAATAGTTCGTCAAAACGACGGCGAAGTGCTGTTCTCGCTGGATTCGCTTGATGGCGATCAGGGCTTCCCGGGGAACCTTACCGCGTCCGCGCGCTTTACACTGACGGACGACAACCGTATCGCCATTGAATACCGTGCGACGGTCGACAAGCCGTGTCCGGTTAACCTGACTAACCATGCCTACTTCAATCTCGACGGCAACCAGTGCGACGTGCGTAACCACAAGCTGCAGATCCTGGCGGACGCGTATCTGCCGGTTGACGAGATGGGCATTCCGTATCAGGGCCTGAAAGACGTGAGCGGGACCAGCTTTGATTTCCGCAGCGCGAAAGTTATCGCCCAGGATTTCCTGAGCGATGACGATCAGCGCAAGGTGAAAGGCTACGATCACGCGTTCCTGCTGCACGCCAAAGGTGATGTGAAGCAGCCTGCCGCGCAGGTCTGGTCCAGCGATGAGAAACTGCAGATGACGGTGTATACCACCGCCCCTGCCCTGCAATTCTACTCGGGCAACTACCTCGGCGGCACGACGGCGCGCGAACACAATGAGTACAGCGACTGGCAAGGACTTGCGCTTGAGAGCGAGTTCCTGCCGGACAGCCCCAATCATCAGGAATGGCCGCAGCCGGACTGCGTGCTGCGCCCCGGTGAAGAGTACATTAGCGTGACGGAATACCATTTTATTCCGAAATGATTTCCAGCCCTCCCATCGGAGGGCTTTTTTCTGCGCGTCTTGCTGAAAATAGCGCCGATCGCTGACAAAATCCTAACCCTGGATTCACAAGCATCTTACACTCAGAGACTATTTTCGCTATGGTTAGGGTTAAGCGTTGCTGCTGGCACGGCCACAGCAATATAATGAGAATTGTTATCATTCTAAAAATGCTTGAGGAGTAAGAGATGGCTATTACTAAGCTGGTCCTGGTGCGTCACGGCGAAAGCCAGTGGAACAACGAAAACCGCTTTACCGGTTGGTACGACGTTGATCTGTCCGAGAAAGGCGTAAGCGAAGCAAAAGCAGCAGGTAAACTGCTGAAGGAAGAAGGCTTCAGCTTTGATTTTGCTTACACCTCTGTGCTGAAACGTGCCATCCACACCCTGTGGAACGTGCTGGACGAACTGGATCAGGCCTGGCTGCCGGTTGAGAAATCCTGGAAACTGAACGAGCGTCACTACGGTGCGCTGCAGGGTCTGAACAAAGCGGAAACCGCTGAGAAATACGGTGACGAGCAGGTTAAACAGTGGCGTCGCGGCTTCGCGGTCACCCCACCAGAGCTGACCAAAGATGACGAGCGCTATCCGGGCCACGACCCGCGCTACGCGAAACTGACCGACGCTGAGCTGCCAACCACCGAGAGCCTGGCGCTGACCATCGACCGCGTTGTGCCTTACTGGAACGAAACCATTCTGCCACGCCTGAAAAGCGGTGAGCGCGTGATCATCGCTGCTCACGGTAACTCCCTGCGCGCGCTGGTGAAATATCTGGACAACATGGGCGAAGACGAGATCCTCGAACTGAACATCCCAACTGGCGTACCGCTGGTATATGAGTTCGACGAAAACTTTAAGCCAATCAAACATTACTACCTGGGTAACGCGGACGAGATCGCAGCGAAAGCAGCGGCTGTCGCGAACCAGGGTAAAGCGAAGTAATTTTCGCCAGACGTAAAAAAAGCGCGGAGCCTTCCGCGCTTTTTTATTTGTGCATGAGGACTCAGCCGCGGCGCGCTTTTACCGCATTCGCCAGCTGACGCAGGATGGCATCGGTATCGTCCCAGCCAATGCAGGCATCGGTGACGCTTTTGCCATACACCAGCGGCTCGCTGCCTTCCAGGTTCTGGTTACCTTCAACCAGATGGCTTTCGATCATCACCCCAATTACCGCCTTCTCACCGTTGGCGATCTGCTGACAGACGTCTGCCCCCACTTCCATCTGCTTTTTGAACTGCTTGCTGGAGTTGGCGTGGCTGAAGTCGATCATCACCTGCGGTGGCAGCCCGGCTTTTTCCAGCCCGGCCTTCACCTCTGCCACGTGTTTTGCACTGTAGTTTGGCTCTTTACCGCCGCGCAGAATGATATGGCAATCACCGTTACCGCTGGTGTTGACGATGGCGGAGTGACCCCATTTGGTCACGGACAGGAAGCAGTGCGGCGCACCCGCGGCGTTGATGGCATCGATAGCCACTTTGATGGTGCCATCAGTACCGTTTTTGAAGCCCACCGGACATGAGAGACCGGAAGCCAGCTCGCGGTGAACCTGAGATTCAGTGGTACGGGCACCAATGGCGCCCCAGCTCATCAGGTCTGCCAGGTATTGTGGCGTAATCATATCCAGGAACTCGCCGGCAGCAGGCAGGCCGCTGTCGTTGATCTCCAGCAGCAGCTTGCGCGCAATGCGCAGGCCGTCGTTGATCTGGAAGCTATTATCCATGTGCGGATCGTTAATCAGCCCTTTCCAGCCCACGGTCGTGCGCGGTTTTTCAAAATAGACGCGCATGACGATTTCCAGCTCATCCTTTAACTCTTCACGCAGGGTGAGCAGACGCGCAGCATACTCTTTCGCAGCGGCAGGATCGTGAATGGAGCACGGGCCAATAACCACCAGAAGACGATCGTCATTACCTTTCAGGATCTTGTGGATCGCTTTACGAGCATGAGAAACCGTATTTGCGGCATTTTCAGTGGCGGGGAATTTCTCAAGGAGTGCTACAGGAGGTAATAACTCATTGATCTCTTTAATGCGTAAATCGTCGTTCTGATAATTCATCTTCTTTCCAGCTCTGCCATATCTTTAGTAATGAAAGCAATCCTTTCAATCTATCTTGTCGACCAGGAAGTGTAAACACGGTTTTACACTTCACGCAGATAATTCCTGGAATTCGCCTAAAAATCGCCACAAAATAGCGAAAAATGAGATCTAACCTAAGCTTTTTAACTGTAACAACCATTTTTAAACGCTTAAACGCGATTCCCTACTGACGTAAGTCCGTAAGGCGGAATCTTTCGCCTATAAAAAGATGCACTGTTGGAGAATGTTATCCAGCGTAACGACAAGAACAGGAGCACCATCATGAAAATGACAAAACTGACCACCCTCTTCCTGACTGCCACACTCACCCTTGCCAGCGGCAGCGTCCTGGCCGCAGAAACGGGGGCTTCAGACAGCAACGGTGATGCCAATGCGGCAGCAGCGGCAGGCCAGGTTGCGCCTGATGCGAAACAGAATATCGCCCCGAATAATGTCGATAACAGCCAGATCAATACCGGCAATACCAACACCGGCGGTACTATGCTGCATCCGAACGGTAGTGCTTCCGACACCATGAATCATGACAACATGAGCTCGAATGAGGTTCATAAGAACTCGATGTGCAAGGACGGCAAATGTCCCGATCCGAACGACAAAGTGGGTAACGACGCCAATACCAAAACTGATGGCACAACCCAGTAATTCCTGATGCTTCAAATGTGAAAGGAGAGCCCAGGCTCTCCTTTCTTTTTGGAGTAACCTATTAAAAACGCTACACTAAAATAATAACGAATCAGGAAAGCAGACATGGCGCACACCCACTCACACCCATCTTCTCCCGGCAACGACAACGCAAAACGACTTATGCTGGCCTTTGGCGTTACGGCCACGTTTATGGTTATCGAGGTCATTGGCGGCCTGGTTTCCGGCTCGCTGGCACTGCTGGCTGATGCCGGACATATGCTAACCGATGCCGCAGCGCTGCTTTTCGCCCTGCTGGCGGTGCAGTTTGCTCGCCGCCCGCCCAACGCGCGTCATACCTTCGGCTGGCTGAGGCTGACCACCCTTGCCGCGTTTGTTAACGCCATCGCGCTGGTGGTTATTACTGTTCTTATCGTCTGGGAGGCCGTACAGCGTTTCAGGCACCCGCAGCCCATCGCCGGGACGACAATGATGGTGATTGCCGTGGCGGGGTTGCTGGCAAATATTCTGGCGTTCTGGATTTTGCATCGCGGCAGCGGGGAAAAGAACCTCAACGTTCGCGCTGCGGCTCTGCATGTGCTGGGGGATTTGCTCGGCTCAGTCGGGGCGATTGTCGCCGCGCTGGTGATCCTCTATACCGGCTGGACGCCTGTCGACCCCATTCTCTCCGTGCTGGTATCGTGTCTGGTCTTGCGCAGCGCCTGGCGGCTACTGAAGGAGAGCGTCAATGAACTGCTGGAAGGAGCGCCGGCATCAATGGACATTGACGAGCTGAAACGAAACCTGCGCCGTACTGTCCCGGAAGTGCGTAACGTTCATCACGTGCACGTCTGGCTGGTAGGCGAGAAGCCGGTCATGACGCTGCACGTCCAGGTCATCCCGCCCCACGACCACGACGCGCTGCTTGAACGCATCCAGCACTTTCTTGAACATCACTATGAGATTGGTCACGCCACCATCCAGATGGAGTATCAGCCCTGTAGCGGGCCGGACTGCCACCTTAACGAGGCGCAGCCCGACCATTCACATCATCACCACTAGCTTGAAAGCGCGTGTGAGCCACGCTCACGCGCGCTCTTGATCCACATCCGGCTGCCGTTCAGGGCA
Organism: Enterobacter cloacae complex sp. P47BA; assembly: GCF_014930485.1. Classification (NCBI taxonomy): domain Bacteria; kingdom Pseudomonadati; phylum Pseudomonadota; class Gammaproteobacteria; order Enterobacterales; family Enterobacteriaceae; genus Enterobacter; species Enterobacter cloacae complex sp. P47BA. The sequence goes on from NZ_JADBRF010000011.1 coordinate 177,452, forward strand.
ATGAAGGTCAGCAGCAGATACTCCAGCGACATGGCATAGACGCCCTGAAGGGCAAAAATCACCACGCTGATGACGTTGATGATGACCCACAGCAGCCAGTTCTCAACGTATTTACGGGTCATCAGGACCATCGCCGCGATCGACAGCACCATCATGCAGGAATCCCAGAACGGGAAGGCATCCGGCTGAAGCTCCGGCATCGTCACGTTGAGGCCAATCGCGGACATGACCGAAACGGCAACGCGGGTCAGGAACGCAAACACCGGGTTGATGTAGACGGTCATCAAACCAACGGCGACGACGCAGGCGACAAACCAGGCGATGGCTTTCGGTAAGGGCAGCCAGCGGATCTGCAGCTCAGCCTCCTGCTGGCTGTTCTGCCGGGACCAGGCGTACCAGCCGTAAATATTGGCGGCGAAGAAAAACAGCTGTAAAAGCAGGCTGGCGTACAGCTGGATCTGGAAGAAGATAATCGCAAACAGCGTGACGTTAATCAGCCCGAACGCGTAGTTGCTGATCTTCTCCAGGCTTGCCAGCCAGATACACAGCAACCCCGCCAGCGTGCCTACGGCTTCAATCCATGACAGGTCATAGCCACCTGCACCAATCGGTATATGAACCAGAATGTTTTGCGTGCTAAAAAAATCCATCTTTTCCCCAGGGCGTTTTTGAATTAAGTACGTAGTGTAGCCGCAAAATCCAGCATGCGGTTAAGCGGAATTAACGCACCTTCACGCAGAGCGGCATCCACATGAATTTCATGCGCTGCACCGCCTGTCTCGAGCCCTTCGGCAATGGCCTTCAGGCCGTTCATCGCCATCCACGGGCAATGCGCGCAGCTGCGGCACGTCGCGCCCTCACCTGCCGTTGGTGCTTCCAGCAGCTCTTTCTCCGGTACGGCCTGCTGCATCTTATAGAAGATACCGCGATCGGTCGCGACGATGAGCTGCTTGTGCGGCAGCATCCTGGCCGCGTTGATAAGCTGGCTGGTTGAGCCAACCGCATCGGCCATATCAACAATCGACTGCGGTGATTCAGGATGAACAAGAATGGCCGCGTCAGGATAAAGCGCCTTCATACGGGACAGCGCCTGGGTCTTGAATTCGTCGTGCACAATGCAGGCGCCCTGCCAGCAGAGAACGTCAGCGCCGGTCTGCTTCTGAACGTAATTGCCAAGATGGCGGTCAGGGGCCCAGATAATTTTTTCACCCAGGCTGTCCAGATGCTCAATCAGCTCAACGGCGATGCTCGACGTGACCACCCAGTCTGCGCGCGCTTTTACCGCCGCAGAGGTGTTGGCGTAAACAACCACGGTCCGGTCAGGATGGGCGTCGCAGAAGGCGTTGAATTCGTCAATCGGGCAGCCGAGATCGAGCGAACACTCCGCATTGAGCGTCGGCATCAGAATGGTTTTTTCCGGGCTGAGGATCTTTGCCGTTTCGCCCATAAAACGCACGCCTGCAACCAGCAGCGTGGAAGCGGGATGTTTTGCACCGAAGCGGGCCATCTCCAGTGAATCAGAAATACAGCCCCCGGTCTCTTCCGCCAGCTGCTGGATTTCCGGATCGGTGTAGTAATGGGCCACCATCACCGCATCGCGCTCTTTGAGAAGCCGTTTGATCTTCTCGCGGTAGAATTGTTTTTCATCCTGGCTTAATGGCACAGGCTTTGGCGGAAACGGATAGATTGCGGCTTCAGGATCGAACATCACGCTCATTATGGCTTCTCGTTTTACTGGCTTAACAATATTGCCTTTCTTTTGCCTGACAAAGCAAAACGCAGGGCAATTGTGTTTTATATACTAAACAAGATAGCGAATCTGGAGTGAAAAGTCACCGGGAATAGATGGGCGGAGCATTTGTTGTACGGCAGATAGCAAAAAGGCGCCTTTAGGGCGCCTTTCTACACTGGTGGGTCGTGCAGGATGACTCGCTTCGCTCGCCCTTCGGGCCGTCGCCGTAAACGGCTCCGGTGCCTCACTACGTTCGGCTCGAACCTGCTGCAGGTTCGAATCATCCAGATCGCAGATAGCAAAAAAGCGCCTTTAGGGCGCTTTT
>NZ_JADBRF010000012.1:0-172046 GCF_014930485.1 Enterobacter cloacae complex sp. P47BA
GGGAAAAGAGTACAGTAATATGGTCATGGAGGCATGACCATATTACTGGGGATCCCTCAGCCCACAGGGAGAGGGGAAGCAGAACACCTTCTCCTTGCTGGAGAAGGTGTGTTGATTATCGACGACGATAGTTTTTCTGCGCCGTATTCACCTTATACAGGTACCGGCGGGATTCCGCAGACGGGTGGCGGGTGGTGAGGGTGGAGTAAACATCCCCCGGCGTCATGCTGTTGATGATGTTCGCAGCCTGCACTTTGTCATTCGAGAAGACGCGCAGCACGCTGCCCGCGCCGCCGTTATAGGCGGTGATCACCGCGTAGCGACGCGACGTCGGGTTATCAATTCCGCCGAGATAGACATTGTTCAGCATCGCCAGATAGGCCGTGCCGGTATCAATGTTGCTTTGCGGATCGAACAGATAGCTGCGGCTCGGCGTGCCGGATTTCCCCTGCGAGCGGAAGACGTCTTTACCGGCGCTGTGCTGGACAACCTGCATCAGCCCCAGCGCGTCGGAACGGCTGACCGCGTACGGGTTGAACGAGGATTCGGTCTGCATAATCGCCAGGATCAGCGACTCGTCCACGCCATACTTACGCGACGCCTGACGCACCATGCCCAGATACTTATGCGCACGCTTGTCGAGGTGGTTCGGGACAAGGTTAATGGTAACGCTGTAGATAATCTTCAGGCCGTTAGAGCGGCTCTTCAGGCGCGTCTGCAGCAGGTAGTCGGCAAATTTCGTGGCGCGACCTTCCCAGCGGATCGGCTGTCCGGTCTGGTCGACAACCTGACCGTACAGGAACGGCTCTTTCGAAATGGTGATGTCGTCCGCATCGGAGTAGAGATCGATAGATCCCGGATCGTCACCCATCAGCAGGGTTTTGACGATCGCCTGACGCAGCCGTGCCGCAGGGTCGGTGCCTGCGATGGTCTCAATGGTGATCGTACCCTCATCAAAGTTGATGTGGCTACGGGTCAGATAGGCGTCGGTGTACTTAACGTAGTCCTTCGGTCCGGCAATAAGAACTTCGTTAAATCCCCATATGTTCTCGATGTTATGGGCAAACTGCCCCATCAAAATGTCAAAACCGTTGGTGTCCTTGACCCAGGCTTCATTGTAATCATCGCCTTTTTTGGACGAGCACGAGACCAGCAACGGCGCAACAAGGGCTAGCGCTAAAAGTTTTTTCATCATTCCGGGAGTGCGTGTTGTGTTTGCTTTTACGGCGGGGTTTCACCCGCACGCTGTTATTTTTCCGGCGGCGTATAGCCTTCGATGTGGACGTCTTTGCCCTCGAACAGGAAGCTCACCATCTCCTGCTCCAGCAGCTTGCGGTGCTCCGGGTTCATCATGCTGAGCTTTTTCTCGTTGATCAGCATAGTCTGTTTTTTCTGCCACTGTCCCCAGGCTTCTTTGGAGATCTCGTTATAGATGCGCTTGCCCAGGTCGCCCGGGTAGAGCTGGAAATCCTGGCCTTCAGCGTCGCGCTGCAGGAAAGTACAAAAAATGGTTCTGGCCATACGTATTCCTCTTTGTGTTGCCGATGCTAAACCATTGCACCGGCACGTAATTGCTGTAACAGGCGCTCCACGGGAGCCGCCAGCCCGACTGATGGCGGTTGCGCTAAGTTATACCAGAGAGCGGTGCCTTCATCCATGCAGGAGGTGAATGAGGACACGGGAAGCCACATTGGTACTATATCCAGATGGAAATGGCTGAAGGTGTGGCGAAACGCGGTCAGCTGCGTCAGGGTATCTGCCGCAATGCCGCGCTGTTTAAGCCATTCACGCAGCAAGTCTTCATCTTCAAACTGTGGGAAGCAGTATAGACCACCCCACAGACCGCTCGGCGGACGCTGGGCGAGGAAGACCTCGTCACCGTGCTGCATCAGCAGCATATAGCCGGTGCGCTCCGGCAGCGTCTGTTTAGGTTTCTTACCCGGATACTGCGCCCATGACTGGTTGGCATACGCCACGCAGAGGTTGTTCACCGGGCAGAGTTCGCACTTTGGTTTTGAGCGCGTGCAGACCATCGCGCCAAGATCCATCATCGCCTGGTTAAAACGCTCTACGCCATTCACCGGGGTGACCGCTTCAGCGATCTCCCACAGGCGTTTTTCAACGTCTTTCTTACCCGGCCAGCCGTCAACGGCGTAGCAGCGTGCGAGCACGCGCTTCACGTTGCCGTCGAGGATCGGGAAATGCTTGCCTAATGAAAGGGAGAGGATCGCGCCTGCGGTTGAACGTCCGACGCCGGGTAAATCGGCCACCTCGTCGAAGGTTTCCGGGAATTTACCGTTGTGGCGGGTGGCGACCTGCTGCGCGGCCTTGTGCAGGTTGCGCGCGCGGGCGTAATAGCCCAGCCCGGTCCACAGGTGCAGCACTTCGTCCAGCGGCGCGTTTGCCAGGTCGGTGACCGTCGGGAAGCGTGCCATAAAACGCTCGAAGTAAGGGATCACGGTGGCGACCTGCGTTTGTTGCAACATCACCTCGGAGAGCCATACTTTGTAGGGCGTTTTTTCAATTTGCCAGGGCAGGGTTTTACGCCCGTATTTGTCGTACCAGTCCAGCACCTGGGCTGAAAATTGAGAGGCTTGCATGGTCATCGATTCGCATAATCAGGGACGCAGATTGCAGCACAGCGTCCATCTGCTGTAAACCGGATCTTTCCCATGCTTGCATAGAAGCCTTAACTTTGGATAATGCCCGTTTCCCGAACATTCTCACAAGCAGACAACTCTTTTATGAAAAACGACGTCATTTCACCGGAATTTGATGAAAACGGTCGCCCGCTGCGCCGTATTCGCAGCTTTGTCCGCCGTCAGGGCCGCCTGACAAAAGGGCAGCAACACGCGCTGGACAACTACTGGCCGGTGATGGGCGTTGAGTTCAGCGAGCAGCCGCTCGACTTTACCGAGCTGTTTGGCCGCGACGCGCCCGTCACGCTGGAGATCGGGTTTGGTATGGGCACCTCGCTGGTCACTATGGCGAAAGCGCGCCCGGAGCAGAACTTCCTCGGCATTGAAGTACACTCGCCGGGCGTCGGCGCGTGCCTGGCTACGGCCCACGAAGAGGGCGTTGAGAACCTGCGCGTGATGTGTCACGACGCGGTGGAAGTGCTGCACAAAATGATTCCTGACAATTCTTTGAACATGGTTCAGCTCTTTTTCCCTGACCCATGGCACAAAGCGCGTCATAATAAACGCCGTATCGTTCAGGCACCGTTTGCCGAGCTGGTGAAAAGCAAGCTCAAGCTGGGCGGCGTTTTCCACATGGCGACCGACTGGGAACCTTATGCGGAACACATGCTGGAAGTGATGTCGTCTCTGGACGGGTACAAAAATCAGTCCGAGAGCAACGACTACGTACCGCGTCCGGAATCGCGTCCGGTGACAAAATTTGAACAGCGTGGCCATCGTCTTGGTCACGGCGTATGGGACTTAATGTTCGAGAGGGTGAAATAATGGCAAAGAATCGTAGCCGTCGTCTGCGTAAAAAGATGCACATCGAAGAATTCCAGGAAGTGGGCTTCTCCGTTGCCTGGCGTTTCCCGGAAGGCACCAGCGTTGAGCAGATCGACCAGGACGTTGATGCGTTCATCAACGAGGTAATCGAGCCAAACAAGCTGGCCTTCGACGGTAGCGGCTACCTGGCATGGGAAGGTCTGATCTGCACCCAGGAAGTGGGCAAATGCACCGAAGAACATCAGGCCCTGGTTCGCAAATGGCTCGAAGAGCACAAGCTGGAAGATGTCCGCGTGAGCGAACTTTTCGACGTTTGGTGGGACTAATAAAGCAGTAAGCGGGCCAGCATTAGCTGGCCCATTTTGTCTGAGGGAGTGTTTAAGATGCGCAAAACGTTGCTGGCTGTTGCTTTGATGGCAACCGGATTCACCGCCCATGCGGATTATCAATGTAGCGTCACCCCGCGTGATGACGTGGTGTTAAGCCCGCAAACCGTGCAGGTCAAAGGCGAGAACGGCAATCTGGTGATTACGCCGGAAGGAAACGTCACCTTTAACGGCAAACAGTACAACCTGACTGCCGCACAGCGTGAGCAGGCGAAAGATTATCAGGCCGATTTGCGTACCGCGCTGCCATGGATTAATGAAGGTGCCCTGACGCGCGTCGAAAAGAGCCGCGTCGCGCTGGACAAAATCATCACTAAAGAGGTGGGGGAGAGCAGTAATATGCGCTCCCGCCTTACGAAGCTCGACAAGCAGCTCAAAGAGCAGATGAACCGCATTATCGAGACGCGCTCTGATGGCCTGACGTTCCACTATAAGGCGATCGATCAGGTCCGCGCTGACGGCCAGCAGCTGGTGAACCAGGCGATGGGCGGCATCCTGCAGGACAGCATTAACGAGATGGGGGCGAAAGCCGTGCTGAAAGGCGGCGGTAACCCGCTGCAGGGCGTGCTGGGCAGCCTGGGCGGCTTGCAGACTTCCATTCAGAACGAGTGGAAGAACCAGGAAGATGATTTCCAGCAGTTCGGCAAAGACGTGTGTAAACGCGTGGTGTCGCTGGAAGACAGCCGGAAGGCGCTGGTGGGGACGCTGAAGTAAGTTCTCTGCGCGCTGGGTCCCTCTCCCCAGGGGAGAGGGTGTAATTGTTCCCTCTCCCTGTGGGAGAGGGTCAGGGTGAGGGCATCAGGCAGCGCAGTCGTTGCCTGATAGCCATTAACACCTCCTCCTCGTTTGTCCTGAATTCGTTATTCCAGAACCGTAGTATTTCCCAGCCGTTCGCATTCAAAAATTCAGTACGACGTGAATCATAGGTTTCGTTATTCTGATGTTGGCCACCGTCCAGCTCGATAATCAGCTTTGCCTTAAAACAGGCAAAATCCACGATATATGCACCAATCGGCATCTGGCGGCGAAACTTATAGCCAAAGAAGCGGCGTCCCCTGAGTAAATACCAGAGGCGTAACTCTTCGGGCGTCATTTGTTTACGGAGTTGTTTTGATTTTTCCATCCCCATACTCTGCCAGCCTTTCCCTTAGCTGGCAGAACGGGATGCGAAATCCTGAATCAGCCTTCAGGAATCTTCGGCGAGGAACAGCTCAAGAAGGGAGTTTAAGAACAGCTTGCCGTGCTCGGTGATCTGCCAGCATTCCTCACTCTCGGTGAGATACCCCTTTGCCAGCGCTTCGTCAATCTGCGGACGAATCACCGATTCCGCCAGGCCAGTGTACAGCGAAAACTCCGCGCGCGGCGCGGCTTCCAGCAGGCGGAAACGGTTCATAAAGAACTCAAACGGCTTATCCGCCGCCTCAACGTCGTGCTGACGCTCCAGGTAGCGGCCTTCCATATACCCGCGCGGGTGGCGGGTTTTGGCGGTACGCAGAATGCGACCATCCGGGAAGGTCACCTTGCCGTGGGCGCCGCAGCCAATCCCCAGATAATCACCAAAACGCCAGTAGTTCAGGTTGTGCTGACACTGGAAGCCCGGCTTCGCGTAGGCGGACGTTTCATACTGCTGATACCCGGCAGCGGTCAAAAGCTTGTGGCCCTGCTCGAAGATATCCCACAGCGCGTCGTCATCCGGCAGCACCGGCGGGCGCGAGCCGAACAGCGTGTTTGGCTCAATGGTGAGCTGATACCACGACAGGTGCGGTGGATTCAGCGCAATGGCCTGGCGCAGATCGTCCAGCGCCTCTTCCAGCGACTGATCCGGCAGGCCATGCATCAAATCGAGGTTAAAGCTGCGCAGCCCAAGCCCCGTTGCCAGGTTCGCCGCGCGCTTCGCCTCTTCCGGGCCGTGAATGCGCCCCAGACGCTTCAGCTTCGGCTCGCTAAAGCTCTGCACGCCGATGGAGATGCGGTTCACGCCCGCGCGCTGATACTCGACAAAACGGTCGGCCTCAACGGTGCCGGGGTTGGCTTCCATCGTAATTTCTGCATCCGCCGCCAGGTTCAGGCGCGCACGCACGCCGTCCAGCAGCGTCTGCATTGCCGGGCCTGACAGCAGGCTCGGCGTACCGCCACCAATGAAAATGGTCTTAACTTCACGTCCCTGTGCGTACGGCACATCGGCGTCCAGGTCGGCCAGCAGATGCGCGACGTAGTCATCGTGCGGCACTTCGCCCTTCAGCGCGTGCGAATTGAAATCGCAGTACGGGCATTTCTGCACGCACCACGGGATATGAATATAAAGACTCAGAGGCGGCAAATTAGCCATTACGTAGTGCTTCCAGTAATAGTTTCAGCGCGCGTCCACGGTGGGAAATCGCACTTTTCTCTTCGCGGGTCAGTTCCGCAGCGGTTTTGCCCTCGGTCGGGACAAAGAAAATCGGGTCGTAGCCAAAGCCGCCGTTGCCCGCCGCTTCACGGGTAATCACGCCCGGCCAGCTGCCGTGACAGACGATCGGCGTCGGGTCTTCTGCATGACGCATGTAGACCAGCACGCAGTGGAACTGCGCGGTACGCTGTTCGTCGGGAACGTCCTTCAGGGCCACGAGCAGCTTTTCCAGATTCTGCTGGTCGGTGGCGTCCACCCCGGAATAGCGCGCGGAGTAAATTCCCGGCGCGCCGCCGAGAAAATCCACGGCCAGACCGGAGTCGTCGGCAATCGCGGGCAGGCCGGTTACCTGCGCCGCATGGCGCGCTTTCAGAATGGCGTTTTCGATAAACGTCAGGCCCGTCTCTTCGGCGGACTCCACGCCCAGCTCGGTCTGAGCCACCACGTCCAGCCCAAAATCATTTAATAGCGAGGCCAGCTCGCGCACTTTACCGGCGTTACCGGTCGCGAGAACAACTTTCTGCATGGTTTAGTCCTGTTCTGTCAGAGCCGCGACTTCCGTCGGGATAGATTGCGGATTAAGGATTTTTACCTGTTTATGCCGCCCAAGTTCACCTTTTTCAATGATGACCTGGCTTTTGGCGACGCGAAACTGTTTTGCCAGATATTTGGTCAGATGCGCGTTCGCCTGGCCATCGACCGGTGGGGCGGTGATGGCGACCTTTAGCTCGTCGCCATGCAGCCCAACAATACTGTCGCGGCTGGCTTTCGGCTGAATATACAGCCGTAAAACCAGCCCGTCGGCGCAGGTGCTTACTGCACTCATAGCGCCATCCACAGCCCCGGCAGCAGCATATCGCCCGTAGACTGGAGCAGTTCGGCGATCCCCATGTTGATCACATAGAGCAGCAGCACCAGGATCATCGGGGAGAAGTCGATGCCGCCCATGGACGGAAGCAGGTTACGGATCGGACGCAGCAGCGGCTCGGCCAACTGAATCAAGGCGTACTCTACCGGGCTACGCCCCTGGCTTACCCAGCTCATGATCGCCATCACCAGCAGTACCCAGAAGATCAGCAAACCGACGGTTTTGATCAGAATCAGAACGGCGGCAATCCAGATAATCGGCTGGAAGGTGATGACCATAAACAGCACGATGGCTTTGAGCACGCTCAGAATAAACGCCACCAGCAGCGAAGCGCTGTCGATGGGGCCCATGGCCGGGATAATACGGCGCAGCGGTCCGACAACAGGTTGCGTGATTTTCACGACAAACTGGGAGAACGGATTGTAAAAGTCACAGCGGGCCCACTGCATCCAGACGCGCAGCAAAAGCGCCATCGTGTACAGCTCAATGACCGTTGAGAGCAGGAAAGTCAACGTCTTCATGGCGTTCCTCAGGTTTCCTTATTATTTGGTGTAGTCGCGCGCACCGAAAATGGCTGTGCCGATGCGCACCATAGTGCTGCCTGCCGCGATGGCGGCTTCCATATCATCCGACATGCCCAGTGAAAGCGTGTCTACCGTTTCATAGCGCGCTTTAAGCGCCTCAAATGCTACAGCCATTTGCTGTGCCACGGCAAACTGCCTTTCATAACTTGACTCAGGTGCCGGAATGGCCATCAGTCCGCGCAGGGTTAAGCGCGGCAGGGCGGCCACCTCTGCGGCCAGCGCATCCAGCTCGTTCAGCGCAATGCCGGACTTGCTGTTTTCATCACTGATGTTGATTTGAATCAGCACGTTAAGCGCAGGCATCTCCGCCGGGCGCTGGTCGCTCAGACGGGAAGCAATACGCAGACGGTCGATGGTATGGCACCAGTCAAAGTGCTCTGCCACCAGACGGCTTTTGTTCGACTGCAGGGGACCAATAAAGTGCCATTGCAGATCGGACGTCTCCTGCTCCTGGAAGTAGCGAATTTTATCCACACCTTCCTGCACGTAGTTTTCGCCAAACGCCCGGTGACCTGCAGCAATCGCTTCTGCGATGGCGCTCGCAGGCTTGGTTTTGCTGACTGCAAGTAGCGTAATTTCTTCTGAAGCACGGCCGCAACGCGTTGCAGCAGCTGAGATTTTGTCCCGGACCTGTGCCAGGTTATGCGCAATGTCGTTCATTTTCCGAGGAGTAGTCTATGGATGTGGAAGAAATTGTGGCCCTTAGTGTAAAGCATAACGTCTCCGATCTACACCTGTGCAGTGATTCACCACCGCGCTGGCGCAGATTGGGCCGCCTTGAGCCGGCCCCGTTTCCGCCGCCGGACGTCGGGGCGTTGCTAAAGGCGTGGCTCAACGACGAACAGCAGGGCGCATGGTGGGCAAACGGGCAGGTCGATTTTGCCGTGACGGTCGCAGGAGACCAGCGTCTGCGCGGCAGTGCGTTTAAGCAGATGAAGGGCATCTCCGTTACCCTGCGGCTGTTGCCGCGTTCCTGTCCGCAGCTCCCTTCGCTTGGGGTGCCGCGCGCTATTCCCGAACTGTTGTCCAGCGACAACGGGTTGATTCTGGTAACGGGAGCGACCGGTAGCGGTAAATCCACCACGCTGGCCGCAATGGTCGACTTCCTCAACCGCCATACTGACGGCCATATCCTCACGCTTGAAGATCCGGTGGAGTTTATGTACCAGAGTGAACGTTGCCTGATTCAGCAGCGGGAGATAGGCCAGCACAGCCCGTCATTTGCAGAGGCGCTGCGCAGTGCGTTACGCGAGGACCCGGACATTATTTTGCTGGGGGAGCTGCGCGACAGCGAAACGATCCGCCTGGCGCTGACGGCGGCGGAGACCGGGCATCTGGTGCTGGCGACGCTGCACACGCGCGGGGCAGCACAGGCGATTGAACGGCTGGTCGATACGTTCCCGGCGCAGGAGAAAGATCCGGTGCGTAACCAGCTGGCCGGCAGCCTGCGGGCAGTGCTGGCGCAAAAGCTGCTTCCCGATCTTCAGGGCGGGCGCGTCGCGCTGTACGAGCTGCTGGTAAACACCGCGGCGGCGGCGAATCTGATTCGTGAGGGGAAGACCTGGCAGCTGCCCGGCATCATTCAAACCGGCCAGCAGGCGGGAATGCAGAACTTTGACCAGAGCCTGGCGGAGAGACGGGCACAGGGGCGGCTGTAGGCCCCTGCGTTAAAAGCCCTGTTCGAAGTAGCTTTCGAGGATGATAACGGCTGAAGCGGAGTCTACGCTGCCTTTGTTGAGCGCCCGGAAGCCACCGTGTTCAAACAGGCCTGCACGCGCTTCGACGGTGCTGAGACGCTCGTCGTGAAGCTTCACGGAGACGCCAAAGCGGCCATGGATTTTATTGGCGAATTTACGCGCGCGGGCGGTAAGCGGTTGCTCGGTGCCGTCCATGTTCAGCGGCAGGCCGACAATCACGTCGTCCGGCTGCCACTCTTTGAGCAGGCGCTCAATAAGGTTCCAGTCCGGCGTGCCGTCGTTAGCTTTCAGCGCCGTGAGCGGGCGGGCGGTGCCGGTGATCCGTTGACCCACGGCGACGCCGATGCTTTTGGTGCCGAAGTCGAAGGCGAGAAGGGTGCCGCTCATTACGCGTGCCCCGCTACGCCAGGCATGGTCAGAATATCAATGCCAATCAGTTTTGCCGCGTCACGCCAGCGATCGGCAATAGGGGTTTTAAACAGAATATTCATGTCCGCAGGTGCGGTAAGCCAGGCGTTATCGAGGATCTCTTGCTCAAGCTGGCCTTTCTCCCACGACGAATAGCCCAGCGCCACCAGCACTTCGGAAGGCTGCTCAGCGGTGCCCAGCGTTTCAAGCACGTCGCGCGAGGTAGTGATCACGGTGTTATCGGAGATGCGAATGCTGGAAGAGAATACCGGCGGGGTATGCAGGATAAAGCCGCGATCTTCGGCAAGAGGTCCACCCAGCATCACCGGTTTATCAAGCCGGATTTCCGGCAGGCGCGCTTCAGCCGAGATTTTCAGCTTGTCCAGAATCCCTTCAACCTGCAGGTTTTCCAGCGGTTTGTTGATGATAATACCCATCGCGCCGTCTTCATTGTATTCACAAATATAAACCACGGCGCGGCGAAAAATCGGATCCTGGAGAGCAGGCATGGCAATAAGAAAGTGATGCTGTAAATTCATTGTCAGAGGTACTGTTTCCTGGTTTAAAAAGCGACAGCGCCCAGTATGGGGATAAACCCAGGCGCTGTCACAGTTTATTTCTGTAAACGTTTTTCGATAGCGTCCATCAGCATTCCGGTGATCGAGATCGGGAACTCCGCTTCGATTTCGCGAATGCAGGTTGGGCTGGTGACGTTAACTTCGGTCAGGCGATCGCCGATGATATCCAGGCCAACGAAGATCAGGCCTTTGGCTTTCAGCGTTGGGCCAACGCGGCGGGCAATTTCCCAGTCGCTTTCGGTTAGCGGACGCGGCTCGCCGCGGCCACCTGCCGCAAGGTTACCGCGGGTTTCGCCACCCTGTGGGATACGCGCCAGGCAGTAAGGCACCGGCTCACCGTCCACGACCAGCACGCGCTTATCGCCATCTTTGATCGCTGGAATATAGTTTTGCGCCATGCAGTAACGCGTGCCCAGCTCGGTCAGCGTTTCGGCAATCACGCCAATGTTCGGGTCGCCTTCCTTCACGCGGAAAATAGACGCGCCGCCCATGCCGTCCAGCGGCTTCATGATGATGTCGCCGTGCTTCTGCCAGAATTCTTTCAGCTGCGTTTTGCTGCGGGTGACCAGCGTTTCCGGCGTCAGGTCAGAGAACCAGGCGGTGTAAAGCTTCTCGTTGCAGTCGCGCAGGCTCTGCGGCTTGTTGACGATCAGCGTCCCTTTCTCTTCGGCACGCTCAAGGATGTAGGTGCTATAGATGTATTCGGTGTCAAACGGCGGATCTTTACGCATCAGGATGACGTTGAGGTCGGCCAGGGCAATGTCCTGCTCGGTGCCGAATTCGTACCATTTGTCGTAGTTCTGCTCGACGTTAACGATGCGGGTGCGTGCGCGGGCTTCACCGTTGATCAGATAAAGATCGTTCATCTCCATATAGTGGAGCTCATAGCCACGACGCTGCGCTTCCAGCAGCATGGCGAAGCTGGAGTCTTTCTTGATGTTAATGTTTGCGATGGGATCCATCACGATGCCGAGCTTTATCATGTTCTTCTCCGTTAATACTTCAACCCAGATCGCCAAACCGTACCTGTAGCGCGGTTATGGCCGTGAGTGCCGTTGTCTCAGTGCGCAGAACGCGAGGTCCCAACAGAATATCAGTAAACTGGTAGCGCGCCGTCATCGCAATTTCGTCCGCCGACAGGCCGCCTTCGGGGCCAATCAGCAGGCGTACGCGCTCAACGGGCAGCGGCAGCGTATTGATGCTGGCGCTGGCGCGCGGATGAAGATTGAGCTTCAGCCCGCTATCCTCTTCTGCACACCAGTCCTCCAGATCCATCGCCGGGCGGATCTCCGGAATACGGTTGCGGCCGCTCTGTTCGCAGGCCGCAATGGCGATTTTCTGCCACTGCTGGATCTTTTTGTTCAGACGTTCCGCATCCAGTTTAACGCCACAGCGCTCGGAAAAAAGTGGCGTAATGAGGCTTACACCCAGCTCAATGGATTTTTGAATGGTGAATTCCATCTTTTCTCCGCGCGACATCACCTGCCCAAGGTGGATGTGCAGCGGCGATTCACGGTCGTCCACTTCGCCGCGCAAGACATTCACATGCACGCTTTTTTTATCCGCCCGCGTGATTTCCGCGTCGAAAACCTGATTAGAGCCGTCGAACAGCTGTATTGCCTGGCCAGCCCCCATGCGCAGCACGCGGCCAACGTGGTTGGCGGCGTCGTCAGACAGGGCGATTTCGCGGCCTGCGGTAATCAGTTCAGGGTGGTAAATGCGGGGAATGCGCATAGTCAAAAATTCCATATGTCATGCGGTATAAGCGAATTGCCGTAGTGTAGGTTAGCTCTTTTGCGCCTGGCAAGCCCGCTGGACGTACGGGTTATGATTCCCCTGGACTCTGGCGATACGTTCGTCGCGCTGGCATTCCCATTCCGTCACCGGATACTGCTTATCCCAGGCATTGAACAACTGCGTCTGCTGGCGTGAAAGGTTGAGGTCATAACGGTCACGCATGTAGAAGTAGGTGCGGGCGATGCTGCCGCGCGCGCGGGCAGGGGGCTCGGCGACTTTCTCTTTGAAATCTACCTTCATACCGCACTGGCCGTACTGGCCTTCGCCACCGTTCCACTGGCTGTACATGAAATTGCCGCGGTCGCCGTTCACTTCACCAACCGCAGGCTGCAGGTTATGCATGTCGCTTTCCATCTGGCGATAAACCGGATCTTTGGCGCAATTTTTACGTCCGCCGTCCTGCCAGCACTGGCGCTGGTGACCAAACTGCCAGGCCGGAACGACATGCTCCCACTCGATGCGGCTGGCGCGGTTTTCATTTTTACGCACCTTATAGCCGCAGGATTCGAGGTCAACGACCCCTTTTTTGCCCTGCCAGTTAATTTTGCAGCCGCAGTAGAAATCGCCCGGCACATCGGCGTTCACCTTCACGCCTGCTGCCTTGGCCTGGGAAAAACTGTTGATACCGTCGGCCAGGGCCTGACCGGAAAGCGCCGTCGCCAGAAAAGCGACCGCGAGAGAAACATTACGGGACATCTTACACTCCGTGTCAAAACGAGCCCGCAACGTAACGAATGTTGTTCCTGTATGCAATCAGTCAGATCAGGAAAGTTCCTGAAAGTTCAGGTGATTACTCCGCAATCAGCGGTTCGCCGCATTTGACGCAGCGGTAGGTCGCCTCGCCGCGCACCACGCGGTTATGGCGGCGGACGGTAAGCTGGTGCTGCTGACACTGGCAGCGATAGGGGAAGGTATTGCGGCGTACCGATTCCAGCTCGAACTGATGGGTACGGCGCGCCGGAACGCCGAGCACCGCTTCCATCATCCACTTCCACTCTTTGCCGTGCGGCGCGACGCGGCCAAAATGCTTCCATACCAGAAGGTGCGCCAGCTCGTGCGGCACCACTTCTTCAATAAACGCCTGCTGGTTTTCCATCATCAGCACCGGGTTCAGGCGGATCTCGTACGATTCCAGCCAGGCGGTGCCGGCTGCGGTGCCGCGCTGCTGATAGACCAGCTTCGGTTCAGGGTAATTGCGGCCGAGTTTCAGATTCGCCTGGGCAAGTTTTTCCCGCAGGCTGCGCATAACGGCTTGCTGAATGGCGATGGGGAGACGGGGAGCTTTCATAGGGGCAGAGCATAAAGCGGGAAGCGGGGAGGCGCAAGAGGCGCCTCCCGCAAGAGGATTAGTCGTGGGCGCCGATTTCGCGCAGCGGACGACCTTTCATCAGGTTACGTTCAATATGTTCCAGAGAAACATGTTTGGTTTCTGGAACCAGCCAGACGGTCAGCACAATAAAGAAGATATTCAGACCGGCGTAGACCCAGAAGGTGTTGGCATTGCCCAGGGTGTTGAGCATGGTCAGGAACGTTGCGCCGACGATCATGTTGGCAATCCAGTTGGTTGCGGTAGAGCAGGTGATACCAAAATCACGCCCTTTCAGCGGCTGGATTTCAGAGCACAGTACCCAAATCAGCGGACCGGCGCTCATCGCAAACCCGACGATAAACATCAGCAGCATGCCCACCGCGAAGTACTGGGCGGTTGGGGAGTGGATGCCCACATGCATCATCGTACCGAGAACGCCCATACCCGTCGCCATCACCAGGAAGCCCAGTGTCAGGGTTGGCTTACGACCCCAGCGGTCCACCAGGCCGATGGCGATAAAGGTCGCCAGCACGTTGGTCAGGCCCACGATGACGGTGCCCCACATCTGCTCGGTGGTGTTGGTGTAGCCCGCCAGTTCAAAGATTTTTGGCGCGTAGTACATGATGACGTTCATCCCGGTGAACTGCTGCATCACCTGCAGCAGCACGCCGAGAAACACCGCCCGACGGAAGTTGCTGTTCTCTTTAAACAACGCCCAGCCGGACTGTTTTACCTTCAGGCTTTCGCGGATCTCTTCCAGCTCGTTTTTCGCTTCCGCGCTGGTATCGCGCAGGCGGAGCAGCACGCGTTCGGCATCAACGAAGCGGCGTTTGGCGGCAAACCAGCGCGGGCTGTCCGGCAGGAAGAAGACGCCAATCAGCAGCAGAATGGCCGGGATGATGATCACGCCGAGCATCCAGCGCCATGCGCCGCTGTAGCTGAACGCGGTATCGGACAGGTAAGCGCCGAGAATACCGATGGTGATCATCAGCTGGTACATGGAAATCATACTGCCGCGGATTTTCTCCGGCGCAATTTCGGAGAGGTAGAGCGGGGCGGTGTAAGACGCCACGCCCACCGCAAGGCCCAGCAGCACGCGGGAAAGAATAAGCACTTCAACGTTAGGGGCGGCAGCGGAGAAGAGCGAACCGGCGACGAAGAGGATCGCACCGATCATCAGGCTCTTTTTGCGTCCGAGCTTGAAGGAGAGCCAGCCGCTGCCGACGGCCCCAACGGCCGCACCGAACATCATGGAGCTAACCACCCATTCCTGGGTATGCGCGTTAATCTGGAATTCGTCTGCGATGAAGGGAAGAGCGCCGGCAATGACGCCGATATCCAGGCCAAAGAGTAATCCTGCCAGGGCGGCGAGGAAGCAGACGAAGAAAGTCATCGCCTTGTTGGACGTACGCCCCTGTTTTTTATTGTCAGGCATTATGCCCTCCAGTTGGGTTATCAGTTTTATTGATGATAAGGGTAGGTGAGCGACCCGTAAAAATATGTGAGATTAATCACAATGGTGTAATCGGTTACACTAACGTGCAACCGTAAAAATTATTAAAGCTTTGAAAATATAGAGGTAAACGAGGTGATGCGCATCGCGTTTGTTTGAATTTCAGACTTAACTGAAAGGAAATGTAACAGCAGAAGAAAGGCGATCATGCAAAGAGATTATTCTGAAAGCGGAGTGGTGCCGGTGCGGTGTAATCGCTTTCAGTTGTGCGGCTTTAGCCGCCACCCGACATAAAAAAAGCCAGCACAAAGGCTGGCCTGTTTAATATTCTCGGCTGTCGATTATTTCAGACCGGCAGCCTCACGCAGCAGAGCGGCTTTGTCGGTTTTTTCCCATGGGAAATGTTCACGACCAAAGTGACCGTATGCAGCGGTTTCCTGGTAGATTGGGTGCAGCAGATCCAGCATCTGAATCAGGCCGTATGGACGCAGGTCGAAGAACTCGCGCACCAGTAGGGTCAGCTGTTCTGAAGGCACTTTCTCCGTACCGAAGGTTTCCACCATGATGGAGGTTGGCTCAGCCACGCCGATTGCGTAGGAAACCTGAATCTCACAGCGGTCGGCCAGGCCGGCAGCAACGATGTTTTTCGCCACATAACGTGCAGCGTACGCGGCAGAACGGTCAACTTTAGACGGATCTTTACCGGAGAACGCGCCGCCACCGTGACGCGCCATGCCGCCGTAGGTATCAACGATGATTTTACGACCGGTCAGGCCGCAGTCGCCCATTGGGCCGCCGATAACAAAGCGTCCGGTTGGGTTGATGAAGAATTTGGTTGCTGAGCTCAGCCATTCGGTTGGCAGAACCGGCTTGATGATCTCTTCCATCACTGCTTCCTGCAGGGATTTCTGATCGATCTCTTCGGCATGCTGGGTAGACAGCACCACCGCGTCAATACCGACGATTTTGCCGTCGTCGTACTGGAAGGTGACCTGGCTTTTCGCATCCGGGCGCAGCCACGGCAGGGTGCCGTTTTTACGCACTTCAGCCTGACGCTGCACCAGACGGTGTGCGTAGGTCACAGGTGCTGGCATCAGCACATCGGTTTCGTTGGTTGCATAACCGAACATCAGGCCCTGGTCGCCCGCGCCCTGTTCCAGCGGATCGGCACGGTCAACGCCCTGGTTGATGTCCGGAGACTGTTTGCCAATCGCGCTCAGTACCGCGCAGGAATTGGCATCAAAGCCCATATCAGAATGCACATAGCCGATCTCACGCACCGTGTTACGGGTGATCTCTTCGATATCAACCCATGCGCTGGTGGTGATCTCACCGCCAACCAGAACCATGCCGGTTTTGACATAGGTTTCACACGCTACGCGCGCTTTAGGATCCTGCGCCAGGATCGCATCCAGCACCGCATCGGAGATTTGGTCAGCAATTTTATCAGGATGTCCTTCTGATACGGACTCGGACGTAAACAGGTGTTTTGCCATGTTTTATTTCACCTAAGAGGAATTTGGTTAGCTCAAGCTGCTGTGTGGAATAGCCAAAGGAGATAATTCTACCAAGGCCTGCAGGTTTTTGACACTGGCAGTATGAGTGTTAATCAGTATAGATGGATTAACATCTGGATGGCTATTTTAGGTCACTTCTTCGCCCGATTTCCAGTTTTTTTTGATTCATCTCTCACTGCGTTGAAATGGCTGCTGGAAATTTTTCCTGACGCTGCTGGCAACACGCGTATTTTTGTTTTGCTTTTTAGCCCCCTTCTCGGTATAAAACGCGGCGCGCGGCTCATATAAAATCAGCGCTCGATGAATACATCGTGTCGCCACTTCCAGCCGGGTTGAGCAGTGAACTTTTAGCTTTGGCTTGGGGTCCGTTTCATCAGAGGCGGCCGTGGAGGTGATACGAGATAATGAACCATCGTTTTCCGCTAATTCAGCGCTGCCGTTCTGGCGCGCCATTGATTCCCGCAACCCGCATTTCTAGTCTGCAAACCTGCCGATGTTATACCCATCTCGGCGCTTCTCAGGATTCAAGGGCCGGTTACGCTCTGTGAAAACTGAACAAGGGCGCTCTTGTTAATACAAGAGTTTTCTCGTGGTTTCGCCGAACCTTGTCATACAGAGTTCGGATACGTGTTTTACAATGATATGAATAAGAAACCGGTCGCACGGTCTGGATTTCAGCATACTCTGCTGGGAAACGGAGCCGTTTATGGGTTGTTATCGCCGTATAACGCTGCGATAGTAGTCAACTGTTTTACACTTAATACAAAGAGTTGAGGTTCGCTATGTCTGACGACATGTCTTCTTTTTCGCCTTCGTCAGCGGGCGAACAGGGTGTACTACGTTCTATGCAGGAGGTTGCGATGAGCTCCCAGGAAGCCAGCAAGATGCTGCGCACTTACAATATTGCCTGGTGGGGCAATAACTACTACGACGTCAACGAACTGGGCCACATCAGCGTCTGCCCGGACCCGGACGTCCCTGAAGCGCGCGTGGATCTCGCTAAGCTGGTGAAAGCCCGTGAAGCGCAGGGCCAGCGTTTGCCTGCACTGTTCTGCTTCCCGCAGATCCTGCAACATCGCCTGCGTTCCATTAACGCCGCGTTCAAGCGCGCGCGTGAATCCTACGGCTATAACGGCGACTACTTCCTGGTTTACCCGATCAAGGTGAACCAGCACCGCCGCGTAATCGAATCCCTGATCCACTCCGGCGAACCGCTGGGACTGGAAGCAGGCTCCAAAGCGGAGCTGATGGCGGTTCTGGCGCACGCGGGCATGACCCGGTCGGTGATCGTCTGTAACGGCTATAAAGACCGCGAGTACATTCGTCTGGCGCTGATTGGCGAGAAGATGGGCCACAAGGTCTATCTGGTTATCGAGAAGATGACCGAAATTGCCATCGTGCTGGAAGAGGCCGAGCGTCTGAACGTCATTCCGCGCCTTGGCGTACGTGCGCGTCTGGCGTCGCAGGGTTCCGGTAAATGGCAGTCTTCCGGCGGTGAAAAATCCAAGTTCGGCCTCGCGGCGAACCAGGTGCTGCAGCTTGTGGAGATCCTGCGCGAGCGCGGTCGTCTGGACAGCATTCAGTTGCTGCACTTCCACCTCGGCTCGCAGATGGCCAATATTCGCGACATCGCCACCGGCGTGCGTGAATCCGCGCGTTTCTACGTTGAGCTGCACAAGCTTGGCGTGAATATTCAGTGCTTCGACGTGGGCGGCGGCCTGGGCGTGGACTACGAAGGGACCCGCTCGCAGTCCGACTGCTCGGTGAACTACGGCCTGAACGAATACGCCAACAACATCATCTGGGCGATTGGCGATGCCTGTGAAGAGCACGGCCTGCCGCACCCGACGGTGATTACCGAATCTGGCCGCGCGGTTACCGCGCACCATACGGTGCTGGTGTCTAATATCATTGGCGTTGAGCGCAGCGAAATCACCGAAGCGACGCCTCCGCAAGATGATGCCCCGCGTTCCCTGCAAAGCATGTGGGAAACCTGGCAGGAAATGCACGAGCCGGGCACGCGCCGTTCCCTGCGCGAATGGCTGCACGACAGCCAGATGGATCTGCACGATATCCACGTCGGCTACTCGTCAGGCACCTTCAGCCTGCAGGAGCGCGCGTGGGCGGAGCAGCTCTATCTGAACATGTGCCATGAAGTGCAGAAACAGCTCGACCCGAGCAACCGCGCGCATCGTCCGATTATCGACGAGTTGCAGGAGCGTATGGCGGACAAAATGTACGTCAACTTCTCCCTGTTCCAGTCGATGCCGGATGCCTGGGGTATCGACCAGCTGTTCCCGGTTCTGCCGCTGGAAGGGCTGAACCACGCCCCGGAACGTCGTGCGGTGCTGCTGGACATCACCTGTGACTCTGACGGCGCGATTGACCACTACGTTGACGGTGACGGTATCGCAACGACGATGCCAATGCCGGAGTACGATCCGGAGAACCCGCCAATGCTGGGCTTCTTTATGGTGGGTGCGTATCAGGAGATCCTCGGCAACATGCACAACCTGTTCGGTGATACCGAAGCGGTTGACGTGTTTGTCTTCCCTGACGGCAGCGTCGAGGTTGAGCTGTCCGACGAAGGGGACACCGTGGCGGACATGCTCGAATACGTGCAGCTGGATCCGAAAAAACTGCTCACCCAGTTCCGCGACCAGGTGAAAAACACCGGTCTGGACGATGCCTTGCAGCAGCAGTTCCTGGAAGAGTTTGAAGCGGGTCTGTACGGGTACACCTACCTGGAAGACGAGTAGTAAAACCTCCCTCTCCCGGTGGGAGAGGGTTGGGGTGAGGGCATCAGACCGCACAATACCCTATACTCACTTGAACCCGTATGAATTACCGGCGATAATTCGCCCCAATATGCGATTTACGAATCAATCCCTTCCTCGTCGGGTTTAACGACGCGGAGGGGATTTTTTTTCATCTGTTTTTAATGTATCGACGTTAAAAGAGGTCAGGACATGAGCACTTTAGGTCATCAGTACGATAACTCTCTGGTATCTAACGCGTTTGGTTTTTTACGCCTTCCAATGAACTTCCAGCCGTACGACAGCGATGCGGACTGGGTGATCACCGGCGTGCCGTTCGACATGGCAACCTCCGGTCGTGCGGGTGGACGTCACGGCCCGGCGGCAATCCGTCAGGTTTCCACCAACCTGGCCTGGGAGCACAACCGCTTCCCGTGGAACTTCGACATGCGCGAGCGCCTGAACGTGGTGGACTGCGGTGACCTGGTGTACGCCTTCGGCGACGCGCGCGAAATGAGCGAAAAATTGCAGGCGCACGCAGAGAAACTGCTGGCGGCCGGTAAGCGCATGCTCTCCTTCGGCGGTGACCACTTTGTCACTCTGCCGCTGCTGCGCGCCCACGCGAAGCACTTCGGTAAAATGGCGCTGGTGCACTTCGATGCGCATACCGACACCTACGCGAACGGCTGCGAGTTCGACCACGGCACCATGTTCTACACCGCGCCGAAAGAAGGCCTGATCGATCCGAACCACTCCGTGCAGATCGGCATCCGTACCGAGTTCGACAAAGACAACGGTTTCACCGTGCTGGACGCCGGCCAGGTGAACGATCGCGGCGTGGACGATATTCTGGCTCAGGTTAAGCAGATCGTCGGCGATATGCCTGTATACCTGACCTTCGATATCGACTGCCTGGATCCGGCGTTTGCACCGGGTACTGGTACGCCGGTGATTGGCGGCCTGACGTCAGACCGCGCCATCAAGTTGGTGCGTGGCCTGAAGGATCTGAACATCGTTGGGATGGACGTGGTGGAAGTGGCGCCAGCCTATGACCAGTCCGAGATCACCGCGCTTGCCGCGGCGACCCTGGCGCTGGAAATGCTCTACATCCAGGCCGCGAAAAAAGGCGAATAAGCCTTACGCGCTGATTGCTGCTGCGCGACGCATGCGCAGCAGCAACATTCCCCCGGCAAGCAGGGTGATTACCTGCGAGACGACCAGCACCGAAAAGCCTGAGCTGACCGACCCTACCGACCTCATCACCATCCCCATCAGCAGCGGAATAAACGCCGCGCAGATATTGCCGATCCCGTTGATAATGCCGTAAGCGCTGCCCACCGCCTCCCGCGCGGCGTGATGCTGGATCACCGCCGGAATAGCCGCCCCCTGTAGCCCCCAGAAGATATTCGCCGAGAGCATAAACAGCGCCAGCCAGGCAGGCTGATGGCTGAGCATCAGCGCGACCACGGACAGCGCCGTCAGCGCGCCGCCCACCACAAACAGCATTGGTGCCTGTTCCGGGCGCATTCTGTCGAGCAGCACCCCGCCGAGGAACTTCGAGCCCAGGCTCAGCAGGAAGGGAACGGCCGCAAGCATGCCCGTGGCGTGCAGCGAGAAATGATGCTCGTCGCGCAGCCACGCGGGCAGCCAGGCGCTGCTCCCCCAGAGATAGCTCAGGGTGGCAATCTCCACCAGCAGGATCCACCCGAGCAGCGGCGTCTGCCAGGCAAGCGAAAACGTCTCTGCGAAGCCCGGTTTTTTGATTTTCTCCGCACCCCGCGGCGCGGGCAGGAAGCGCCAGACAAGGCCGCCGCCCAGCACCAGATTTAATACCGCCAGGGCATAAAACGACCCGGCCCAGCCGAGATGCGCCATCAGCCACGTTACCAGCGGAAAGCCCACGGCCAGCCCGAGCGAGACGCCCAGCGCGGTCACGGCGTTGGGTTTGCCGATCTCTTGCGCGCTAAAGTGATCGCTGATGAAGCGCGTTTTCAGCGAAAAGAGCGGCCCCTCAGCGATCCCCAGGATCGTGCGCGCGACGAGCATGCCCATCAGCGATCCGAGCAGCGGGGAAATGGCGCATACCGCTGCCCACATCGCTATGCTGCTCAATAATCCCTGTCGATAATGAAGTTTGCTTTCAATAACCGGAGTTAATAATAAAGCTGAAAATCCATAACCCAGCAGAAAACAGGTCATAAGCATTCCCTGTAACATTCTGTTTTCATTTAGCTGAAAATGCTGAGCAAATTCCGGGTTTAAAATCATGACAGAAATATTCACCCGGTCAACGTAGGAAATAATAATCAGTAATAACAGTGCCACTGTGCCTTGCCATCTTGCCGTCATAACGCCTGCCTTATGTTTTCGTTTATTTCTATTTTTATGCGCGTGATTGTCACGTGGGTAAAATGGTTTACCTGTGAAACTAATTGTTTATTAAAGAAAAAATAAAATTAAGTTTCACAGGTGAAACACCCTGTTTTTCACTTCTTTTATTTTTAAGGAACAAAAAGAAAAGAAGTCAATCACTGTTTATTAAAATTTAAGGCCATCGATAAATCGTATTCTTTCACACCGAAATAATGAAAATTTCATATCGCTGCATTTTTTCGTGATCCTTTGCACACTTAGTTAATTAATTACCGTTTGATTAACAAATTCGTCACATTGCGGCTTGACGAAACATTCATCGCTTTTATATTGACCGTATTAAATAAGAAACAGAGTTTCATATATGAAACAAAAGCCTGGAGGATCGTGATGAGCTGGATAGGCGTATGTGACGCAGAACAAGTACAGGAAGATTTCCCTTTTAG
This sequence comes from Enterobacter cloacae complex sp. P47BA, assembly GCF_014930485.1. Classification (NCBI taxonomy): domain Bacteria; kingdom Pseudomonadati; phylum Pseudomonadota; class Gammaproteobacteria; order Enterobacterales; family Enterobacteriaceae; genus Enterobacter; species Enterobacter cloacae complex sp. P47BA. Next base: position 22,026 of record NZ_JADBRF010000012.1, read on the forward strand.
CGGCAACGTCGACGGTAAAGAGATCGGCGTGTATTTGATTGACGGTGAATATTACGCGCTGGAAGACGTATGCCCCCACGCCTATGCCCTGCTGAGCCAGGGCTTCGTGGAGGATGGCAAGGTGGAATGCCCGCTGCACGAGGCGGTATTCGACGTCAAAACCGGCCAGTGCCTGCACGGCCCCGGCGGGCGCAACCTCAACCGCTACCCGGTTCGGGTTTTTGAAAACCAGATTCAGATTACCTTCGTCGAGGAGACCGTGGCATGAGCGACACCCTGAACTACAACCCGGCGCTGCCGGAAAGCCGTCAGTTTGCCCCACCGGCTGAGGGCGGTAACGGTGCGATCCATAAGCCGGGCGATTACCAGAACCTTATCTGGCAGACCCGCAGCCGCGAGCCGGAAAGCTGGGAAGTGAACCTCATCGCCACGCTGGAAGATCTCTTCGAGCAGGGGGTTGAAACCTTACCGGAGCTGGTGAACGGGCTGAACGCGGTGCGCATGCACGATCAGCAGGGCGAGCCGTGGAGCGAGGCCAGCTTCCAGGCATTCTTACAGGTTAACGGCTACTGAGGGCAACGCGATGACGACGACCGTACAACACTATCTCGATAAAGGTCTGCGCGGCCTCTGGTATCCGGTGCTGGCGAGCTGGGAGGTGCAGTCTGCACCGGTGGGCATTACCCGCCTGGGCGAACAGATTGTGGTCTGGCGCAACAAAGACGGCCAGGTGCAGGCGCTGGAGGACCGCTGTCCGCACCGCGGCGCACGCCTGTCGATGGGCTGGAACCTGGGCGACCGCATTGCCTGCTGGTATCACGGCGTGGAGGTCGCGGGCAACGGCGAGGTGAAAGACGTGCCCGCCGTGGACAAATGCCCGCTGGTCGGCCAGCAGTGCGTGCGCAGCTACAACGTGCAGGAGGCGCACGGCGCAATCTTTCTGTGGTTTGGCGTTACCGCAGACCAGCAGCCGGACGAGCTGACCTTCCCGGACGAGCTCGCCGATACGGACAGCTTCAGCAACTTCCTCTGCACCGCCGCGTGGAAATGCAATTACCAGTACGCGCTGGAAAACGTGATGGACCCGATGCACGGCACCTATCTGCACTCCTCGTCGCACTCGATGGCGGAAGGGGATCGCAAGGCCGACATGGTGCTCCAGCCGACAAAAACCGGCTTTATCTTCGAGAAGAAAGGGCAGAGCGGCGTCAACTTTGACTGGGTGGAGCTGGGCAACAGCGGCACCTGCTGGATGCGCCTCTCCATTCCGTACAAGAAGCGCTTCGGGCCGGGCGGCCACTTCTTTATCGTCGGCATGGTGGTGCCGGAAGATAACGACAACTGCCGCGTCTTCTTCTGGCGCATTCGCCGGGTGCAGGGCTGGCAGCGCGACATGTGGCGCTTCATGTACCGCAACCGTCTGGAAAAACTGCACTGGGAAGTGCTGGAGCAGGACCGCGTAGTGCTGGAAAGCCTGGCGCCAAACGCCCGCGACCATGAATACCTGTATCAGCACGACGTCGGCCTCTCGCGCCTGCGCCGCATGATGCAAAAGGCCGCCAAAGAGCAGCTGGCGATGCGCGAAGAACAGCAGGGAGCCGCCTGATGAACGGGCTGCTGAGCGGCAAACGCATCGTCATAACCGGCGCCGCGCGCGGGCTGGGCTTTCACTTTGCCAAAGCCTGCGCGGAGCAGGGCGCGGCGGTGGTGATGTGCGACATCCTCAAGGGCGAGCTGGCCGAGAGCGCCCACGCCCTGAGCGAGCGGGGCTATGCGATCGAACCGCACGTTATCGATCTGGCCGATCCACAGTCCATTGAGCAGGTGTTCAGCGCGATTGGCGAGCAGGGTCAGATTGATGGCCTGGTGAACAACGCGGCGATGGCGACGGGCGTCGGCGGCAAAAATATGCTCGATTACGATCCGGATCTCTGGGATCGGGTGATGAGCGTTAACGTCAAAGGCACCTGGCTGGTGACGCGCGCTTCGGTGCCGCTGCTGCGCGAGGGCGCGGGTATCGTGAACGTTGCGTCCGACACCGCGCTGTGGGGCGCGCCGCGCCTGATGGCCTACGTCGCCAGCAAGGGCGCCGTGATCGCCATGACCCGCTCAATGGCGCGTGAACTGGGCGAAAAGCGTATACGCATTAATGCCATCGCGCCGGGGTTAACCCGCGTCGAGGCGACCGAATATGTTCCGGCCGAGCGCCATCAGCTTTACGAGAATGGCCGCGCGTTAACCGGCGCGCAGCAGCCGGAAGACGTCACCGGCAGCGTAGTCTGGCTGTTAAGCGATCTGTCGCGGTTTATCACCGGGCAGCTGATCCCGGTCAACGGCGGTTTTGTTTTTAACTAAGGTGTGGCGATTATGGCAAACGATCAGGAAGTGAAGTATCTGGTGCCGGGGCTGGAGCGCGGTTTACAGCTGCTGTTGGCCTTTGGCGAGCAGCATCGCGATCTGACCTTTGCCGAGCTGCACCGGCTGGTGGATATGCCGAAGGCGACCGCCTATCGCGTGGTGCAGACGCTGGAGTACATGGGCTTTCTGGAGCGCAACGCGCGCACCAATACCTTTTCGCTGGGCATGAACGTGCTGCGTCTCGGCTTTGAGTACATCGCCTCGCTGGACGTGGCGCAGGTCGGCCAGCCGGTGATCGAGCAGCTGCGCGACGTGAGCCAGTGCAGCAGCCATCTGGCGATCCGCGACGGGCGCGACATTATCTACATCGCCCGCGTCAGCGCCGCCGGGTCGCGCATCAACCAGGTCAGCATTGGCACCCGCCTGCCGGTGCACTGCACCTCGCTGGGCCGCATGCTGCTGACCGATATTTCCCGCGCCGATTTCGAACAGTTGTTCCCGCACGAGCGCCTGCCGGGCAACACGCCGGGGCAGCTTCACGACCGCGAGGCCCTGTGGCAGATGGTGCAACAGGACAAAGCCCGCGGGTTTGTCATCGGCGAATCCTTCTTCCGCCACGGCATCTCCTCCATCGTCTACCCGGTGTATGACCGAAGCGGACGCGTGGCGGCGGTGGTCAGCATTCTGGTGCCGTCGGAGGAGATCCCGCAGACCGACCGCAAGCGGCTGCAAAACGAGGTTCGCCTCGCGGCGGATAAAATTTCTGGCTTCTTAGGGTATTTGTCACAGGCCAGCTAAATCAGTGAGTTAACGTCAGGCGCTTGACTGCGTCGGGCATGTTTTACGCCCAGTTTGGGCCAGATGAGGCAACGAACGATGAGTGTAACCGGAATTGAAAAGCTGGAATTTGGCGTGGAAGACCTGACGCACTGCGCCAAATTTATGCGTGATTTTGGCCTGACGGGCGATGCCAGCGGCCAGCGTTTTACCACCCTGAGCGGCGCGCGCGTGGAGCTGAACCCCATCGACAGTCCCGACCTGCCGCCGGCGTTTGAAGCGGGCAACACCCTGCGCCGCATGACCTGGGCGGTTGCCACACAGTCCGATCTCGACGCGCTGCGCCCGAAGCTTGCGCAGCAGCCCGGCTTTCGCGAAGTGGGCGACGCGCTGGAATGCCTCGATCCGAACGGCATGACCCTGCGCGTGCAGGTCAGCCAGCAGACCGACGTGGAGCTGAACGTTGAGCCGATCAACCAGTGGGGCGATGCCCGCCGTATCGACACGCCCAGCCCGGTTTACGATCGCGCGCAGCCGATCAACGTCGGGCACGTGGTGTTCTTCGTGGAGGAGCTGGCGGCGGTGGAGAAATTCTACCGCGAGGTGCTCGGCTTCCAGGTTTCGGACCGCTACATCAACCGCGCCGTGTTCCTGCGCTGCGGGGCGCGCGGCGGACATCACAACCTGTTCCTGCTGCAACTGCCGAACCGCAAGCGCGGCCTCAACCACGTGGCCTTCACCGTGCGCGACATCCACGAGGTGATCGGCGGCGGTATCGCGATGAATAAAAATGAATGGAGCACCTTTATCGGGCCGGGCCGCCATCCGGTGTCGTCGGCCTATTTCTGGTACGTCAATAGCCCGACCGGCGGCGCGTTTGAGTATTACACCAATGACGACTATCTGACGGAAAACTGGCAGCCGCGCGAGCTGGAGCACTCCCTGGTCTCCTTTACCGAATGGGCGGTAGAAGGCGGGATTGACCACGACACGCGCCGCCAGCAGAAAAAGCCGGAGGCGGTATGACGTCACGCATTGTCATTATCGGCGGCGGTCAGGCGGGCGGCTGGGCGGCGAAAACCCTGCGCGACGAGGGCTTCGACGGCGAGATCTGCGTAGTGGCGGAAGAGGAGTGGGATTTCTACGAACGTCCGCCGCTGTCGAAAGCGTCTCTGCTGGAGCCGGACGCGGCGCTCCCGCGGCTGTTTAGCGAAGAAGCACAGCAGGCGCTGAACCTGATCTGGTACCGCCCGCTGCGTGCTGAATCAGTCGATCGTGAAGCGAAAACCGTGCGTTTAAGTAACGGCGAACGTCTTAGTTACAACATTCTTTTAATGGCCACCGGCGGGCGGGCGCGCCTGCCTTCGCAGGCTTGGGCGGCGCACCCGCAGGTCTACACTCTGCGCCACTGGCAGGATGCGCAGCGCCTGAAGGCGCGCCTGGCGGAAAGTAAAAAACTGGCGATTGTCGGCGGCGGCTGGATCGGCCTTGAGATTGCCGCTTCCGCGCGCAAAAGCGGCGTGGCGGTCACGCTGTTCGAGCAGCAGCCCGCGCTGTGCATGCGCTCGGTGACCGGCGAGGTGTCGCAGCGCTTAGAGGCTATCCATCGCGAGCAGGGGGTGGAGATCCGTACCGGCTGCGGCGCGCTGGAGCTGGAGGACGATAACGGCCTGCCGGCCATGCACTGCGACGGCCAGCGCGAAACCTTTGACGCGGTCGTGGTGGGGATCGGTGTCGATCTCAATCTTGAGCTGGCGCGCGATGCGGGACTTCGCACCGAGCGGGGGATCGTGGTGGACGCCCAGGGACGCACGTCCGATCCGTTCATCTTTGCCGCAGGCGACGTGGCGCAGCACCATCACTACGGCCTGTGCATTCAGTCCTGGGCCTTCGCCCAGAACCAGGCGGTGGCGACGGCGAAAGCCATGCTTAACCCCGATGCGCCAGGCTATGACGACGCGCCGTGGCTGTGGTCGGATCAATATCAGCACAACATCCAGATCCTCGGCATTCCGCAGCCGTGCAGCCGAACGATAGTGCGTGAAGAGGCGCTGTACTTCTCGCTGGACGACAACGGTCGGCTAACGCAGCTGGTGGCGTTCAACGATGCGCGCACCGTCAAGCTGGCGAAGCGCTGGATGGCGGCGGGGCGGGACCTGTCGGACGTACCGCTCGCCGACCCGGCTTTTTCACTGATGTCATTGCGATAGCTAACCCGCACCCGTAGGGGGAGACATGACTACATTAGAGACCAACACCGCGCCCGTCGAGGCGAGCGGTGAGGGAACCCGCACGCCTGAAAAAGCGGTGCGCTGGGCCATCCCGCTGTCGCTGCTGGCCTGCGTGCTGCTGGCGTTTTTCGACAAAATCAGCATCGCGGCGCTCTTTTCCGACGGCCATTTCCAGCAGGCGATGGGCATCGATTTTGACACCACGCGCCTCGGCATTCTGATGAGCGCCTTCCTGCTGAGCTACGGTTTTTCGTCGGTATTTTTGAGCGGTTTAGGCGACAAAATCGCGCCGCTGCGCCTGCTCACCGGGATGATGGCGATCTGGTGCGTGCTGATGGTGGCGATGGGCTTTACCCATAACTACACGCTGATGATCGTTCTGCGCATCCTGCTGGGCGTGGCGGAAGGGCCGCTGTTCCCGCTGGCTTTCGCCATCGTGCGCCACAACTTCCCGCAGCATCTGCAGGCGCGTGCCACCATGCTGTGGCTGCTGGGCACGCCGGTCGGCGCGGCGATTGGCTTCCCGCTCTCCCTCTGGCTGCTGAACACCTTCGGCTGGCAGAGCACCTTCTTTGTGATGGCGATGCTGACCGTGCCGGTGCTTATCTTTGTGCGCGTTGGCCTGCGGGGGATCCGGCTGGAGGCAAAACCTGGCACCTCGCAGGCATCTCAGGACGAGCGGCGCGCGGCGCGGCGCGAGCTGTTTGTCAGCCCGCACTTCTGGATCATCTGCATCTTTAACATCGCGTTCCTGACCTACCTGTGGGGCATCAACGGCTGGCTGCCTGGCTACTTAATTAAGGGCAAAGGCATCCACCTGGAGCACGCGGGCTGGCTGTCGTCGATGCCGTTCATCGCCATGCTGGCGGGAGAGGTGATTGGCGCGTGGCTCTCTGACCGGGTCGATAAGCGCGCGGCGGCCTGCTTTATCTCGATGGCAGGGGCAGCCGTCGGGCTGGCGGCGGTGATGCACCTTGATACCCCGCTTGCCATCATCGCGGCGATGAGCTTCAGCACCTTTATGTGGGGCACCGGCGCCCCCAACATTTTCGCCCTGCTGGCGAAGGCCACCCATCCCCGGGTGAGCGCCACGGCGGGCGGCATTTTCAACGGGCTGGGAAACTTTGCGGGCGCGCTGTCGCCGGCGGTGATGGGCGCGCTGATCGCCTTCACCCACAGCATGGATTCCGGGCTGATTTTTCTGGCGGTGATGGCGGCGGTGGGCTGCGTCCTGTTACTGCCGCTGCTGAGACGTTACTGAGGAGAGTGTCATGACTGATTCAACCGTAACCAACAAAACAGGCATCAAACCTGACCACCTGACGATGGAAGAGTGGGTCGAGTCGCGCATCGCGCGCTTCGAAGGCCGTAAATACGACTGGAACGCGCTGAAGTTCCAGGCCGATTTTGACCCGAAATACCGCCGGGCGCAGATGCGCTACATCGGCACCGGGGCAACCGGCGTGGCGAACGACACCAATACCGTGCAGGCGGACCATTTTACCTTCTCCACCATGGTGCTGCCGTCGAAGTGCGAAGGGCCGCTGCACCTGCACGACGACGTGGAGGAGGTGTTCTTCATGCTCAAAGGGCAGATCACGCTGATGATCCAGGACGGCGACAACTACACCGAAACCGTGCTGCGCGAGCGTGACCTGATCTCCGTCCCGCCGGGCATCTATCGCGGCCTGTTTAACCACGGGGAAGAAGAGGCGCTGATGTGCGTCATGCTGGGAACCAACAAGCCGGAAATCCCGACCTACCCCTCCGATCATCCGCTCTCAAAAGTGAAGCGGAACTAAGGGGGCGACATGACGGCTTTTCGTGAACAGGGAAGTGGCATCCCGCTGATGTTGCTGCACGGGATCAGCTCTGGCGCTGCGTCCTGGCATAAGCAGATGGCGCTTAACGGTTTTCGCGTGCTGGCGTGGGACATGCCCGGTTACGGCGAAAGCCCGATGCTGGCGGTTGAGCGGGCGAACGCGGGAGATTACGCCGACGCGCTGGCGGCGATGCTCGACCGCGCAGGCGTCTGGCAGGCGGTACTGGTGGGCCATTCCCTGGGGGCGCTGGTGGCCAGCGCGTTTGCGGCGAAGTTCCCTGAACGCGTCATTCATCTGGTGCTGGCGGACGCCGCGCAGGGCTACGGTAATGCCGCGCCGGCGCAGCGAGAGCAGGTCTGGCGTAATCGCGAGCAGCAGATGGCGCTCGGTGGCGACATCCTCGCGCAGACCCGCGCCGCGAAGCTGCTGCGCCCCGGCGCGCGCCCGGAGGACATCGCGACCGTTGCGACGGGCATGCGAGCCCTGCGCCCGGAAGGCTATCTCGCCGCCGCGTGGATGCTGGCGCATGACGACATTCACGGCTGGCTTGAGCGCTACGCCGGTAATTTTGAAGTCTGGTGCGGCGAGCAGGATGCCATCACCCAGCCCGAGCTGGTGCAGGGGCTGGCGCTGCGCTACGGCATGCCGTTTACCGCGATTCCACAGGCCGGGCACGCCTGCTATCTCGATAACGACGCGTTTTTTAACCAACAGCTTTTACGCATTAACGAAGAGGTGCGCGATGAATGCACACATTGACGGCCGCGTAGCGGTCGTTACCGGCGGTTCGTCCGGCATTGGCTTTGAAACGCTGCGCCTGCTGCTGGGCGAAGGGGCGAAAGTCGCCTTCTGTGGCCGCGACCCGGACCGGCTCGCCAGCGCCCATGCGGCGCTGCACAACGAATACCCCGACGGGGAGATTTTCTCTTACCGCTGCGACGTGCTGAATGCCGACGAGATGCAGGCCTTCGCGGATGCGGTGCAGGCGCGCTTTGGCGCGGCGGATATGCTGATCAACAACGCCGGTCAGGGCTACGTGGCGCACTTCCAGGAGACGCCGCGCGAGGCGTGGCTCCACGAAGCCGAGCTGAAGCTGTTTGGCGTCATCAATCCAGTGCAGGCGTTCCAGCCTCTGCTGGAACGGTCCGATATCGCCTCTATTACCTGCGTGAACTCCCTGCTGGCGCTGCAGCCGGAGGAGCACATGATCGCCACCTCTGCCGCCCGCGCCGCGCTGCTGAACATGACGCTCACGCTCTCGAAAGAGCTGGTAGGCAAAGGGATTCGCGTCAATTCCATACTGCTTGGCATGGTCGAGTCCGGCCAGTGGCAGCGCCGCTTCGAAAGCCGGGCGGACAAAAGCCAGAGCTGGCCGGAGTGGACGGCGGAGATCGCGCGCAAGCGCGGCATCCCGATGGCGCGTCTCGGCAAGCCGCAGGAGCCCGCGCAGGCGCTGCTGTTCCTCGCCTCGCCGCTGTCCTCGTTTACCACCGGCGCGGCGCTGGACGTTTCCGGCGGCTTTTGCCGTCATCTGTAAGGACGCATCATGAAAAAGGTAATGTTGATTGGTTATGGCGCCATGGCGCAGGCGGTGATTGAGCGTCTGCCCGCTGGCGTGGCTATCGGCTGGATCGTGGCGCGCGCGTCTCACCATGCCGCCATTCGCGACCAGTTTGGCGATGCGGTCGAGGCGCTGACCTCGCCGATGGCGTGCGCACAAACGCCCGATCTGGTGCTGGAGTGCGCCAGCCAGCAGGCGGTTGCGCAGTACGGCGAAGCGATTCTGGGTCGCGGCTGGCATCTGGCGGTCATTTCCACCGGCGCGCTGGCGGACAGCGCGCTGGAGCAGCGCCTGCTCGCGGCGGGCGGGAAACTGACCCTGCTTTCCGGGGCGGTGGCCGGCATCGACGGGCTGGCGGCGGCGAAGGAGGGCGGGCTTGAGCGCGTCACCTATCAGTCGCGTAAAAGCCCGGCCAGCTGGCGCGGCAGCTACGCCGAGCAGCTTATCGACCTTAACGCAGTCAGAGAGGCGCAGGTCTTTTTTGAAGGCAGCGCCCGCGAGGCGGCGCGCCTGTTCCCGGCGAACGCCAACGTGGCGGCGACCGTGGCGCTCGGTGGCGTCGGGATGGATGAAACCCGCGTACAGCTGATGGTTGACCCGGCAACGAAACGTAACACCCACACGCTGCACGTAGAAGGGCTGTTTGGCGAATTCCATCTGGAGCTGAGCGGGCTGCCGCTGGCGTCTAACCCTAAAACCTCCACCCTGGCGGCACTCAGCGCGGTGCGCGCCTGCCGCGAACTGGCCCTGAGCTGAGGAGTGATGATGGACGATCTGAAGATTTTTATCGGCGGCCAGTGGCGACGCGGCGGCGGTAACCCGATGCAGAGCCACTTCCCGGCTGACGGGTCGATCAATGCGACGCTGAACGCGGCAAACCTTGACGATCTGCACGACGCGATCGAGGCCGGCGAGCGCGCGTGGCGCGATCCCGTCTGGCGCAACAGCCTGCCGCACATGCGGGCGAAGATCCTGCACAAGGTGGCGGATCTGATTGAGTCCCGCGCTGACGAGCTGGCGCAGATGCAGAGCCGGGATAACGGCAAGCCGCTGGCGGAGGCGCGCGGGCTGGTGATGAGCGCGGCGGGAACGGCCCGCTACTTCGCCGCCGCCTGCGAGCTGCTGGAAGGGGAGCTACCCACGCCGCGCCAGCCGGATCTGCTGACGCTAAGCCGCTATGAGCCGCTCGGCGTGGTGGCGGCCATCACGCCGTGGAACTCGCCCATTGCAAGCGAGATGCAGAAGGTCGCCCCGGCCATCGCCGCCGGGAACGCGGTGATCCTCAAGCCTGCCGAAGCCACGTCGCTGATGGCGCTGGAGCTGGCGCGCATTTTTGAACAGGCCGGGCTGCCCGCCGGGCTGCTGAGCGTGCTGCCGGGCAAAGGCTCGGTGATTGGCGACGCGCTGGCGCGCCATCCCCGCGTGCGAAAAATTTCCTTTACCGGCGGCACCGCCACGGGCCGCCATCTGGCGCACGTGGCTGCGGAAAAGCTGATCCCGGCGTCGCTGGAGCTGGGCGGTAAATCCCCGACCATCGTGCTGGAGGATGCCGACGTTGAGCAGGCCGCGCGCGGGATCTGCTACGGCATTTTCAGCTCAGCAGGGCAGGCGTGCATCGCCGGGTCCCGGCTGTTTATCCACGAAAGCCTGTACGCGCCGCTGATGGCGCGGCTGCTGGAATTAACTCGCGGGTTGCGCGTAGGGCACCCCTTCACCGACGGCGTTCACGTTGGGCCGCTGATCAATGAGAAACATCGCCAGAGCGTACAGGAATACGTCGAGCTGGCGAAGCGCGAGGGGGGCCGGGTGCTGTGCGGCGGGGAGATCCCGGCGGATCCTGACCTCGCAAACGGCAGCTTCTTCCAGCCGACCATTATCGAAGGGCTGACGAACGGCGCCCGCGCCTGCCAGGAGGAGATCTTCGGCCCGGTGCTGGTGGCGATGCCGTTTCGCGATGAAGCGGCGTTGATCCGCGAGGCGAACGACTCGGCTTACGGCCTGGCGGCAGGGATCTGGACCCGCGATACCGGGCGGGCGCTGCGCCTGAGCGAGCAGCTGGAGGCCGGTACGGTGTGGATCAACACCTACAAAGTTTTTGCGATTTCGACCCCGTTCGGGGGCTTTAAAGAGAGCGGTCTGGGCCGCGAAAAGGGCATTCAGGGGCTGAAAGCCTGGATGCAGCAAAAGAGCATTTATCTGGCGACGGGTAACAGCGTCAACCACTGGTGCGACTGAGAAAGGGTGAGCAATGAGCGAAATGATAACCGTCGGCGACGCCATCGCCAGAACGCTGGAGCAGTATCAGGTTGAGGCCATCTACGGCGTCATCTCCATTCACAACCTGCCGATCGCGGACGCGGTAGGGCAGCGGGGCAAAATCCGCTTCGTGCCCGCGCGCGGCGAGGCGGGTTCCGTCACCATGGCCGACGCCCACGGGCGGTTTTCCGGCCTCGGCGTGGCGCTGACCAGCACCGGCGCGGGGGCGGGGAACGCGGTAGGCGCGCTGGTGGAGGCGATGAACGCCTGCACGCCGCTGCTGCATTTAACCGGACAGGTTGAAAAGGCCTGGCTGGACGCCGACACCGGGTTTATCCACGAGACCCGCGACCAGCTGACCTTCCTGAAGGCCAGTTCAAAACGGGCGTACCGCATCAGCAATGCCAGCCAGGCGATAGCGATTCTGCATAAAGCGATTCAGGAGGCGCAGACGCCGCCGTGCGGGCCGGTCTCTGTGGAAATTCCGATTGATATTCAGGGGGCTAAAATTCCTCTGTCTCTGGTGACCGCACCGGTGAAACCAGCTTCGGTTGCAGCCGTGGATCCCGCGATGGTGGATGCTTTGTGGGCGCAGCTCAGACAGGCTAAACAGCCGCTGCTGTGGCTGGGCGGCGGGGCGCTGGGAAGCGCTGACGCGGTGAAAAAACTGGCGGATGCGGGCGTGACGGTGATCTCCAGCACCCACGCGCGCGGCGTGCTGCCGGATGGCCATCGTGCCAGCCTGCGCGCGTTCCACAACTCGCCGTCGGTTGAGGCGCTTATTGCGCAGTGTGATTTTACGCTGGTGGCCGGTTCTCGCCTGCGCAGTAACGAAACCCGCTCCTGGACGCTGGAGTTGCCGTCTCCGCGGGTGCAGATAGATATCGACCCGGCGGCGGCGAGCCGTAACTACCTGATGGATAACACGCTGGTAGCCGACTGTTCAGCGCTGCTTGGCGCGCTGGCTGAAAAAGCGCAGGGCCGCGAGTGGGGCAACGCCCAGTGGGACGCGCAGGTGCAGCTTGTGGTCTCGCAGGCTGAACAGGGTCTGCGCGAGCAGTGCGGCGCCTATGCGAAGCTCAACGACGCCATTGAAAAAGCCCTGCCGCAGGACGGCCTGCTGGTGCGCGATATCACCGTTTCCGGCAGCCTGTGGGGCAGCCGCCTGTTCAGGGCTAACGGCCCGCTGATGAACATTCACTCTCTGGCCGGGGCGATTGGCATGGGGCTGCCAATGGCGATTGGTACCGCGATTGCTAACCCACAGCGTAAGGTGGTGGGGCTGGTGGGCGACGGTGGCCTGAGCCTGAATTTAGGCGAGCTGGCGACGCTTGCGCAGGAGAAAGCTAACGTGACGCTGCTGATCATGAACGACGGGGGCTACGGCGTGATGCGCGGCATTCAGGATAAGTACTTCGGCGGGCGACAGTATTATAACGAACTGCATACGCCGGACTTTACCCTGCTGGCACAGGCAATTGGCCTGCAGGCGTGGAGCGTTGAGCGGGCAGAGGATTTTGAAGCCGTGATGACGGAAGCGCTGGCGATGCCGGGGCCGTCGGTAGTGGAAGTGCGGATGGGTCAGATTGGCGCGCTGAAGTTTGCCGGGCCGCCGCAGAAAACGCTTTACTAGCTGTTTCCCCTCTCCCACGGGGAGAGGGAGAAAACAGTAGTCCGGGTAAGGCGAAGCCGCCACCCGGCTTGTTTTATCAGAACACGTTAAACGGGTATTCCACGTAGGCGCGGATCTCGTCCCCGCCCACGTTATAGTCGCTGGCGTTGCCGGAGACGCGCAGCACGGAGTAGCGCAGTCTCAGCTTCAGATCTTTTGCCGGGCCGTCCTGCACCTGGTACTGGATCTGGTTAAACCACTCGTGCTCTTTGCCGTTGCTGGTTTCAGAGGTCTTGATATTGTCGCCGCGCACGTAGGCGGTGGTCCAGCTCAGGCCCGGCAGGCCGAGACCCGCGAAGTCCAGACCGTAGGATGCCTGCCAGGAACGTTCATCTTCGCCGTTAAAGTCAGACCAGTAGGAGTTCGCGAGCCAGATGGTGTTACCGCCGTCGCCCACGCCGCCCTTGTCGCGATATCCGCCGTAGTTATAGCCGGTGCTGCCGCTGCTCTGCTGGTACGCCACTTTGAACGTGTGAATATCCCAGATGTAGCTCGCCGCCAGGCTCCAGATGGTGTTGCTGCGGCCCGTGTCGAGGCTGTCAGCGTAGCCCTGGTCCAGACGCGAGTTATAGCCGTTAAAGTCGAGCACCAGCTGCTGCCCGGTGCTGAACGGCTGTTTGAAATTCAGCCCCAGGTACTGTTTGTTCATCACCTCTTCGTTATGAGAGGCGTATAGCGCGCCGCTGAACTGGTCGTTGAACTGGTAGCTTGCGCCACCGAAAGTCAGGCTTTTCAGGCCGCTGTCGTGGCGGTCGTCGCTTTTACGCTGCTCGTCGGTGAAATAACCGGCGTTCACTTCCAGCCCGTCGATCTCTTTCGAGGTCAGCATGGCACCGGTGTAGCTTTCAAACAGCAGGCGGGAGCTGTCGGCATTAACGATAGGCAGTTCAGGACGCTGGTTACCGTAGCTCAGCACGGTATTCGAGATCCGCATTTTGGCGGTAGCGCCAAATTTCGCTAAATCGGATTTGGCCCGGCCATCGTCTTCCTGTTTAAAGAAGTCGATACCTCCCGCACCGCTCTTGCCGCGACCGCCGTCCAGGCGCACGCCGTACTGCGCGATGCCGTCCACGCCAAAGCCCACCAGCCCTTCGGTATAGCCGGATTCAAAGGTGGCGATGATCCCCTGACCCCATTCGGCTTTATCCTGCTGGCCCTGATGGTAGTCAAGGCTGATATACGCATTGCGTAAAAACAGGTCTAAATGGCTGTCGTCGATAAAACCCTTGCTGTCAGATTGCTGGCTTGCAGCGGCGGGTAATGCGGCGAATAAACTTAAAGCAATTAACGATAATTCTTTTTTCACGGAGGGAACGTCTCTGTCTTAATATATTAAATTGAATTACTGCGCGTTTGATAATTACCGGAAAGATTAACGATTGCAATAAATATGTGACCAGACGTTTCAGCCGGAAAGGGTAGATTTGACGGGGCTTTCAGAGGTGTTACCGATACGTGCGATTTAGTTAGCAATTCATGCGAAATAAAAAGGAGGCAAAATTGCCTCCTTCCAAAATTATTTAATTCCGTCAGCGGCCATTCGGTCGCGAATATGCTGTGCGCGCGCTTCTGAGGCCGGGTGATCGTCAAACATGGAACTCTGGCGACCCGCTTCCAGTTTTGCCAGCTTTTCGAAGCTGGTGGCTAAACCGGATGGATTAATACCGCGTTTGCGCAACAGATCGTAGGAGTAGTCGTCCGCTTCGGACTCCTGACGCTGCGAGAACTGGGAGTTAACCAGTTTTTCACCTACGTCTCCAAGCTGCGACTGGGACAGGCTGCCAACGATGCCGCCCGCAGAGGCCGCCGCCGCGCGAATGGCGTTGGTGCCTAAGGCAACCTGCATCCCTTTCTTCACGTGGCCGAGCGCAACGTGACCCATTTCATGGCCGATAACCGCTTCCACTTCGTTGTCGGTCATCATGTCCATCAGCCCGCTGTAGACGCGGATACAGCCGTTAGCCATCGCGAAGGCGTTGACGTCTTTCGCCATGTAAACCTTGTAGTTCACCGGCTGGCCGTTGATGTTATCGCCGAGCGCGGAAGCAATCTTATTCAGACGCTGTGTGTAGGTACTGTCAGCCGGCGCAAGCGTGGCTTTTCCGTCCATATCTTTACAGGCCTGATCGCTCAGCGCTTTAACCTGCGCGTCGCTCAGGGAGTAGGCCTGAAAGGCTTCTGCACCTGAAGTCATCAGACCGTTAGAGTCCATATTCTGACAGCCGCTCAGCACGAGCGTTGTACCCAGGGCCAGCACTATTGCACGCATTTTCATGAGGTTGCTTCCGTACTCGTTAAACTGAATAAAATCCGAAAAGTGCACCCGCAACGAAGCCGGGGCGGGATAAGTATAAGGAATATCTACAGGCGCGGGCGAGCAGATTGCGCAACATGCGAGCATGATCCAGAGATTTCTTAAGCTGCAAAAGAATGGTCCATGTACATGCCCTGCGGCTTGGGTTACATTGTTGGCACTTTTTTCCGGCGTAGCCCAAAACGCGCTGTCGTCAAGGGCATGGCCTTTAACAGTCCGATCTGGAGTTAAAATGTCCTCACGTAAAGAGCTTGCTAATGCTATTCGTGCGCTGAGCATGGACGCAGTACAGAAAGCCAAATCCGGCCACCCGGGTGCCCCTATGGGTATGGCTGATATCGCCGAAGTCCTGTGGCGTGATTTCCTTAACCACAACCCGCAGAACCCGGCATGGGCTGACCGCGACCGTTTCGTGCTGTCTAACGGCCACGGCTCTATGCTGATCTATAGCCTGCTGCACCTCACCGGCTACGATCTGCCAATCGAAGAGCTGAAAAACTTCCGTCAGCTGCACTCCAAAACTCCAGGTCACCCGGAAGTGGGCTACACCGCTGGCGTAGAAACCACCACCGGCCCGCTGGGTCAGGGCATTGCTAACGCTGTGGGTATGGCGATTGCCGAGAAGACCCTGGCGGCGCAGTTCAACCGTCCTGGCCATGACATCGTTGACCACTTCACCTACGCTTTCCTGGGCGACGGCTGCATGATGGAAGGCATTTCTCACGAAGTGTGCTCCCTGGCTGGTACCCTGAAGCTGGGCAAACTGGTGGCGTTCTACGACGACAACGGTATCTCCATCGACGGTCACGTTGAAGGCTGGTTCACTGACGACACCGCCGCACGTTTCGAAGCCTACGGCTGGCACGTTGTGCGTGGTGTTGATGGCCACGATGCTGACTCGATTAAACGTGCAGTAGAAGAAGCTCGCGCAGTCACCGACAAACCGTCCCTGCTGATGTGCAAAACCATCATCGGCTTCGGTTCTCCGAACAAAGCGGGCACCCATGACTCCCACGGCGCACCGCTGGGCGACGCGGAAATCGCGCTGACCCGTGAAGCACTGGGCTGGAAACACCCTGCCTTCGAAATCCCGTCTGAGATCTATGCTCAGTGGGATGCTAAAGAAGTGGGCCAGGCGAAAGAAGCGGCCTGGAACGAGAAATTCGCTGCCTATGCGAAGGCGTTCCCACAGGAAGCGGCTGAATTCACCCGTCGTATGAAAGGCGATATGCCGTCTGACTTCGACGCGAAAGCCAACGAATTCATCGCGAAGCTGCAGGCGAACCCGTCTAAAATCGCCAGCCGTAAAGCATCTCAGAATGCGATTGAAGCGTTCGGTCCGCTGCTTCCGGAATTCCTGGGCGGCTCCGCTGACCTGGCGCCTTCTAACCTGACCCTGTGGTCTGGTTCTAAGCCAATCAACGAAGACACTGCCGGTAACTACATCCATTACGGTGTACGTGAGTTCGGTATGACCGCTATCGCGAACGGTATCGCTCTGCACGGTGGTTTCCTGCCATACACCTCTACCTTCCTGATGTTCGTGGAATATGCACGTAACGCCGTGCGTATGGCTGCGCTGATGAAACAGCGTCAGGTGATGGT
Source organism: Enterobacter cloacae complex sp. P47BA (assembly GCF_014930485.1). NCBI lineage: Bacteria > Pseudomonadati > Pseudomonadota > Gammaproteobacteria > Enterobacterales > Enterobacteriaceae > Enterobacter > Enterobacter cloacae complex sp. P47BA. The sequence goes on from NZ_JADBRF010000012.1 coordinate 38,623, forward strand.
CTACACCCATGACTCCATCGGTCTGGGCGAAGATGGTCCAACTCACCAGCCGGTAGAGCAGGTAGCTTCCCTGCGCGTAACCCCGAACATGAGCACGTGGCGTCCATGTGACCAGGTTGAATCTGCGGTAGCGTGGAAATACGGCGTTGAGCGTCAGGACGGCCCGACCGCGCTGATCCTCTCCCGTCAGAACCTGGCGCAGCAGGAGCGTACCCCTGAGCAACTGGCAAACATCGCCCGCGGTGGCTACGTGCTGAAAGATTGCGCGGGCCAGCCTGAGCTGATCTTCATCGCGACCGGTTCTGAAGTTGAACTGGCTGTAGCAGCATGGGAAAAACTGACTGCCGAAGGCGTGAAGGCGCGCGTGGTCTCCATGCCGTCTACCGATGCGTTCGACAAGCAGGATGCGGCTTACCGTGAATCCGTACTGCCTAAAGCGGTTTCCGCTCGCGTGGCAGTGGAAGCGGGTATTGCTGACTACTGGTTCAAATACGTGGGTCTGAACGGCGCTATCGTCGGTATGACCACCTTCGGTGAGTCTGCTCCGGCAGAACAGCTGTTCGAAGAGTTCGGCTTCACCGTTGAGAACGTGGTCGCTAAGGCGAAAGAACTGCTGTAATCGCCGTTTTGCCCGGTGGCGCTTACGCTGACCGGGCCTACAAATGGCTCAAAAGTAGGCCGGGTAAGCGCTAGCGCTTACCCGGCTTTTTTTGCGTCATTATTCCAACGAAAATGTGACGCAAGTCATATAGCTCGCTTATTCATCTGGACAGACATTCCTTTTATTCCCCGATTCGCTTATTCTTGCTGAAGCGTTTCAGTCGATTAAATGTTCGACAATTGACCAATCAATCGCAGTTTGTGATAGCAAAGATTCCCCTTCGGGCGTCGCTGGATTACTCTTTCAGCCACCTCAAACTCAGGGATTGCTTTGCAGGAGATCTATGACCGTACGCGTAGCGATTAATGGCTTCGGTCGCATCGGGCGTAATGTGGTTCGTGCTTTGTATGAATCCGGACGTCGGGCGGAAATCACCGTGGTGGCAATCAATGAACTGGCGGATGCTGCGGGCATGGCGCATTTATTGAAGTATGACACCAGCCACGGACGCTTCGCCTGGGATGTGCGCCAGGAAAGAGATCAGCTTTTTGTGGGTGATGACGCTATTCGTGTGCTGCATGAGAACAGCATTTCCGGGCTACCCTGGCGTGAACTGGGTGTGGATGTGGTGCTTGACTGTACCGGTGTGTATGGCAACCGCGAACACGGCGAAGCGCATCTGACAGCAGGCGCGAAAAAAGTCCTGTTTTCTCATCCCGGCAGTCACGACCTCGACGCGACCGTCGTGTTTGGCGTCAACCAGCATGAGCTGCAAGCCGAACACCGCATTGTTTCCAACGCCTCCTGCACCACCAACTGCATTATTCCGGTCATCAAACTGTTAGACGATGCGTATGGCATTGAATCCGGCACCGTAACCACGATTCACTCCGCCATGCACGATCAGCAGGTTATCGACGCCTATCACCCGGATTTACGACGCACTCGCGCGGCGAGCCAGTCAATCATCCCGGTGGACACGAAACTGGCTGCAGGGATCACCCGAATTTTCCCGCAGTTTAATGACCGTTTCGAAGCGATTGCCGTGCGTGTTCCGACGATAAACGTCACCGCAATCGATCTTAGCGTGACGGTGAAAAAACCGGTAAAAGCCTGTGAAGTCAACCTGTTGCTGCAAAAAGCGGCACAGGGAGCATTTCATGGTATAGTTGACTATACGGAATTACCGTTGGTCTCAGTAGATTTTAACCACGACCCGCACAGCGCCATCGTGGATGGCACGCAGACGCGAGTCAGTGGTGCGCACCTTATCAAGACGCTGGTCTGGTGTGATAACGAATGGGGCTTTGCTAACCGAATGCTCGACACCACGTTAGCCATGGCCGCAAAAGGTTTCAGGTAGAGCGCACCTTGCGCTTGCAAAACTTTAAGAATCAACGAGAGGATTCACCATGTCTGTAATTAAGATGACCGATCTGGATCTGGCAGGTAAACGCGTTTTCATCCGTGCCGATCTGAACGTACCGGTTAAAGATGGCAAAGTGACCAGCGACGCGCGTATCCGTGCATCTCTGCCAACCATTGAACTGGCTCTGAAGCAGGGCGCTAAAGTGATGGTCACCTCCCACCTGGGCCGTCCAACTGAAGGCGAGTACAACGAAGAGTTCTCTCTGCTGCCGGTTGTTAATTACCTGAAAGACAAACTGTCCAACCCGGTTCGCCTGGTGAAAGATTACCTGGACGGCGTAGACGTTGCCGAAGGTGAGCTGGTTGTTCTGGAAAACGTTCGCTTCAACAAAGGCGAAAAGAAAGACGACGAAACCCTGTCCAAAAAATACGCTGCACTGTGCGACGTATTCGTGATGGATGCATTCGGTACTGCGCACCGTGCGCAGGCATCTACCCACGGTATCGGTAAATTCGCAGACGTCGCGTGTGCGGGTCCTCTGCTGGCTGACGAACTGGAAGCACTGGGTAAAGCACTGAAAGAACCTGCTCGCCCAATGGTCGCTATCGTTGGTGGTTCTAAAGTGTCTACCAAACTGACCGTTCTGGATTCCCTGTCTAAAATCGCTGACCAGCTGATCGTTGGCGGTGGTATTGCGAACACCTTCGTTGCCGCTCAGGGCCACAACGTGGGTAAATCCCTGTACGAAGCAGACCTGGTTGACGAAGCCAAACGCCTGCTGGGTACCTGTGATATCCCGGTTCCAACTGACGTTCGCGTGGCGACTGAGTTCTCCGAAACCGCAACCGCGACCCTGAAATCAGTAAACGACATCAAAGACGAAGAGCAGATTCTGGACCTGGGCGACGTTTCTGCACAGAAACTGGCTGAAATCCTGAAAAACGCAAAAACTATCCTGTGGAACGGTCCTGTTGGCGTGTTCGAATTCCCGAACTTCCGCAAAGGGACTGAAATCGTGGCTAACGCAATCGCAGACAGCGAAGCGTTCTCTATCGCAGGCGGTGGTGACACCCTGGCAGCAATCGACCTGTTCGGTATCGCTGACAAGATCTCCTACATCTCCACTGGTGGCGGCGCATTCCTCGAATTCGTGGAAGGCAAAGTACTGCCAGCAGTAGCAATGCTCGAAGAGCGCGCTAAGAAGTAAGCCATTCAAGGGCAGGGAAACCTGCCCAATTTTCAGCGCGCTTTTAAGAGCTCGCACCTTTTCTAACGGCCGAAGATACAGGACTAAGCAACATGTCTAAAATTTTTGATTTCGTAAAACCTGGCGTTATCACTGGTGATGACGTACAGAAAGTGTTCCAGGTAGCTAAAGAAAACAACTTCGCTCTGCCAGCAGTTAACTGCGTAGGTACCGACTCCATCAACGCCGTACTGGAAACCGCTGCAAAAGTTAAAGCACCGGTTATCGTTCAGTTCTCTAACGGCGGCGCTGCGTTCATCGCAGGTAAAGGCGTGAAAACTGACATTCCTCAGGGTGCTGCTATCCTGGGTGCTATCTCTGGTGCGCACCACGTACACCAGATGGCTGAACACTACGGTGTTCCAGTTATCCTGCACACTGACCACTGCGCGAAGAAACTGCTGCCGTGGATCGACGGTCTGCTGGACGCGGGTGAAAAACACTTCGCGGCAACCGGTAAGCCACTGTTCTCTTCTCACATGATCGACCTGTCTGAAGAGTCACTGCACGAAAACATCGAAATCTGCTCTAAGTACCTGGCGCGCATGGCCAAAATGGACATGACCCTGGAAATCGAACTGGGTTGCACCGGTGGTGAAGAAGACGGCGTGGACAACAGCCACATGGACGCTTCTGCCCTGTACACCCAGCCAGAAGACGTTGATTACGCTTACACCGAGCTGAGCAAAATCAGCCCGCGCTTCACCATTGCAGCGTCCTTCGGTAACGTGCACGGCGTTTATAAGCCAGGTAACGTGGTTCTGACCCCGACCATCCTGCGCGATTCTCAGGAATACGTTTCCAAGAAACACAACCTGCCGCACAACAGCCTGAACTTCGTCTTCCACGGCGGTTCCGGTTCTTCTGCTCAGGAAATCAAAGACTCCGTAAGCTACGGCGTAGTGAAAATGAACATCGATACCGACACCCAGTGGGCAACCTGGGACGGTATCCTGCAGTACTACAAAGCGAACGAAGCTTACCTGCAGGGCCAGCTGGGCAACCCGAAAGGCGAAGACCAGCCGAACAAGAAATACTACGATCCACGCGTATGGCTGCGCGCTGCTCAGACGTCCATGGTGACCCGTCTGGAGCAGGCTTTCAAAGAACTGAACGCAATCGACGTTCTGTAATTTGAGCTGCTGACAGCATCAGAAGGCCCGCAAATGCGGGCCTTTTTTTATGCTTTTTCAATACCCTGTCAGACCTGTTTTTGTGATCTGTTTGGCAAAGCCGGTGCTTTTTGTTTACCCTTTACTGACCTGCCTGTCTCCATGGGGGATGGATTTTGTGTTTTGGTTTAACAAAAGGAAGAATAAATGGAACAACTCGATGTTGTAGACAGCATCAATAACGCCGGTAACTGGCTGGTGCGCAACCAGGCCCTGCTGCTGAGCTATGCCGTGAACATTGTCGCGGCGATTGCCATCATCATCGTCGGGATGATCGTGGCGCGTATCGTGTCGAACGCCGTCAACCGTGTGATGGTCGCACGACACATTGACGCCACGGTGGCTGACTTCCTCTCCGCACTGGTGCGCTACGGCATTATCGCCTTCACGCTGATTGCCGCGCTGGGCCGTGTTGGGGTGCAAACCGCCTCCGTGATTGCCGTTCTTGGTGCCGCCGGTCTGGCCATTGGTCTGGCACTGCAGGGCTCGCTTTCAAACCTGGCGGCGGGCGTACTGCTGGTGACTTTCCGTCCGTTCCGTTCCGGTGAATATGTTGACCTTGGCGGCATCGCCGGTACCGTGTTGCAGGTACAGATTTTCTCTACCACCCTGCGTACCGTCGATGGTCGTATTGTGGTGGTACCGAACGGGAAAATCATTGCGGGCAATATCATTAACTTCTCCCGCGAGCCGGTGCGTCGTAACGAGCTCATCATCAGCGTGGCGTATGATTCCGATATCGATCAGGTGAAGTCGCTGATCGCGAATATCATCGCCTCTGACGACCGCATTCTGAAGGACCGCGAGCAGACGGTTCGCCTGAACGAACTGGGTGCTTCCTCTATTAACTTCGTGGTGCGTATCTGGAGCAAAAGCAGCGATCTGCAAAACGTTTACTGGGATGTGCTGGAGCGCATCAAGCGCGATTTCGACGCCAACGGCATCAGCTTCCCTTACCCGCAGATGGACGTAAACGTCAAAAAAGTCAAAGAAGCAGAATAACGTCACCCGTAGGCCCGGTAAGCGCTCGCGCCACCGGGCTTTACTTTCATAAGCTCCGCTAATACCCAATTAATATTATCCATTTCCTCTAATGTGATTCGCGCAGTATAGTCAGCCTCCAGAACAACACTGCGAGAAAATCGTCATGCTATCTTATTATTTTCAAGGACTTGCCTTAGGTGCGGCCATGATTTTACCCCTCGGCCCGCAAAACGCCTTCGTAATGAATCAGGGCATTCGCCGCCAGTATCATCTGATGATTGCCCTGCTGTGCGCGGTGAGCGATCTGCTGCTGATTTGCGCCGGCATTTTTGGCGGCAGCGCGCTGCTGATGCAGTCCCCCTGGCTGCTGGCGCTGGTGACCTGGGGTGGCGTGGCGTTTCTGCTGTGGTACGGATTCGGTGCCCTGAAAACGGCGATGAGCAGCAACCTCGAACTGGCGAGCGCGGAAGTGATGAAGCAGGGCCGCTGGAAGATTATCGTCACCATGCTGGCGGTCACCTGGCTAAATCCGCACGTCTACCTCGACACCTTCGTAGTGCTGGGCAGCCTGGGCGGACAGCTGGACGTTGAGCCGAAACGCTGGTTTGCGCTCGGCACGGTCAGCGCCTCTTTCCTCTGGTTCTTCGGTCTCGCCATTCTGGCGGCATGGCTGGCGCCTCGTCTGCGGACTGCCAAAGCCCAGCGCATTATTAATACCCTGGTGGGGCTGGTGATGTGGTTCATTGCTTTTCAGCTGGCAAAAGAGGGCATTCACCACGTCCAGGAATTGTTCAACTAATCCTTGTCTTATGGACAACTGAGCAAGACCCGCTAAGCTTGCTGGCATGAGCCCTGTTGTTGGGGCACTCTTCGCAACATGGAGGAATGACAGTGAAGTTTAAAGTGATGGCCCTGGCGGCATTAGTAAGTTTCGGTGCGGTGTCGGCGCAGGCAAGTGAACTGCCGGATGGCCCGCACATCGTCACGTCAGGCACCGCAAGCGTGGACGCGGTACCGGATGTTGCAACCCTGGCAATTGAAGTGAATGTGGCGGCGAAAGATGCCGCTTCCGCCAAAAAACAGGCAGACGATCGTGTTGCGCAATATCTCTCTTTCCTGGAACAGAACGGTGTTGCTAAAAAAGACATCAGCTCTGCGAACCTGCGTACCCAGCCCGATTACGACTACCAGAACGGCAAAAGTATCCTGAAAGGCTATCGCGCCGTGCGCACTGTGGAAGTGACCGTGCGTCAGTTGGACAAACTGAACTCTCTGCTGGACGGTGCGCTGAAGGCCGGCCTGAACGAAATCCGTTCCGTGTCGCTGGGCGTTGCGCAACCGGAGAAATACAAAGACGAAGCGCGTAAAGCGGCAATTGATGATGCCATTCATCAGGCGGAACAGCTGGCGTCTGGCTTCAAGAGCAAGCTTGGCCCGGTATACAGCGTGCGTTACCACGTCTCAAACTACCAGCCAAGCCCGATGGTTCGGATGATGAAGGCGGACGCCGCGCCGGTTTCTGCTCAGGAAACCTACGAGCAGCCAACGATTCAGTTCGACGATCAGGTTGATGTGGTGTTCCAGCTGGAACCCGTTGCAGCACAGCCGAAACCTGCACAATAATCAATAGGCCGGGTAAGGCGTAGCCGCCACCCGGCTTTTCATTTTAATCCTGTCTCAACACCTTATGTCCAAACGCCAGCAGCGCATCAGTCACGTTGCGCATCATGCGGCTTTCTGGCGCAAAACGGTGCCAGTACAGCATCCGGCGCTGATACAGCCCCGGCGTCAGGTCAATCAGCTCACCGCTTTTCAACTCTTTCTCAATCTGTAAATGCGGGATCATGCAGCAGGTGGTGCCCTGACGCGCCAGCTGCACGAAAGCTTCGGACGAGTTAACGATATGACACGGCACGCTGCCCGGCGGCAGGTCGAAGTTTTGCTGCAAAAACGCCTGGTGCATATCGTCCAGATGGTCGAACGCCACGGCAGGCGCCTTCAGCAGCGCGGCGCGGGTGACGCCATTCGGGAAGTAGCGCTCCGCAAAGGCTTTTGAACCGACAAACAGGTAGTCGAGCGCGCCCAGCTGATCGACAAGACAGCTTGGCAGGGCCTGAGGCTGGATACTGACCGCCCCAACCACTTCGCCGCGACGCAGGCGCTCCTGGGTGCGGGTTTCATCTTCGACCTGAAGATTCAGGCGGATAGGGGAGTCGGCCAGCACCGGCGCAAGGGCCGGCAGCAGCCAGGTCGCCAGACTGTCGGCGTTCACCGCCAGCGAGAGCAGCAGCGGCGTGGAACCCGTTTGTTCGTCACCCAGCCACTCGTCTTCCAGCAGTTCAACCTGACGCAGCAGGGCGAGAAGCTTTTGCCCTTGCTCCGTTGGGCGCGGCGGCACGGTACGCACCAGCAGCGGCTGCCCGAACATGTTTTCAAGCTGTTTGATACGCTGTGATACGGCGGACTGCGTGATGCACAGCTTTTGCGCTGCGCGCTCAAAGCCGCGTTCACGAATAACTGCATCAAGTGCCTGTAGTGTTCTGTAGTCCGGACGTTTCATTGCTCTGGCTGGCTCCTAAATTTTGCTTAATCTGCACTATGACACAATTTTCCCTTCCTGGCAGACGAATTCCATTCGACGTGTTCTATAATGCGCCCTGAGTTTTCACACCACAGGCAAAACGATCATGACGCAGGATGAACTGAAAAAAGCAGTAGGATGGGCCGCTCTCCAGTACGTACAGCCAGGGACCATTGTCGGTGTTGGTACGGGGTCAACGGCGGCGCACTTTATCGATGCACTGGGCACGATGAAGGGGCAGATCGAGGGCGCGGTTTCCAGCTCCGATGCGTCCACGGAAAAGCTGAAAAGCCTCGGCATTACCGTTTTCGATCTCAACGAAGTGGATCGTCTGGGCATTTACGTTGATGGCGCGGATGAAATCAACGGCCATATGCAGATGATCAAAGGCGGCGGCGCGGCGCTGACCCGTGAAAAGATCATCGCCTCCGTGGCGGACAAGTTCATCTGCATCGCGGATGCCTCCAAGCAGGTCGACATTCTGGGTAATTTCCCGCTGCCGGTTGAAGTGATCCCGATGGCGCGCAGTGCGGTTGCCCGTCAGCTGGTGAAGCTGGGCGGCCGTCCGGAATACCGTCAGGGCGTGGTCACCGACAACGGTAACGTCATCCTCGATGTTCACGGTCTGGAGATTCTCGACGCGATTGCGCTGGAAAACGCCATCAACGGCATTCCAGGCGTCGTCACCGTAGGGTTATTTGCCAACCGCGGCGCGGATGTAGCGCTGATCGGTACGGCTGACGGTGTGAAAACCATCGTAAAATGATCTGACGGGGGGAGTGCTCCCCCCGCTAAAAAATTTTTGAAAAGCTAAATTTGGTGACTTGTGTCACGCTTTTCCGCCTCTTTTGCCGATCCTGCCACGTTTGTAAATTTCCTCAGCATTTTACTCTGTCATTTTGCCCTGTATGACTTTTCTTCAGAGTGCCGACGCAAACGTTCATATTGCTGCAATAGTTTTTTTTGATATGTTGGCTACAGCGGATTTCAATCCAGCACAACATCAGTTCAGATAAAAACAGGGTCGGGAAATGGCAAAGGTATCACTGGAGAAAGACAAGATTAAATTCCTGCTGGTCGAGGGCGTGCATCAGAAAGCGCTTGATAGCCTTCGTGCGGCGGGTTACACCAACATCGAATTTCATAAAGGCGCGCTGGACACGGAAGAGCTGAAAGCCGCCATCCGTGATGCCCACTTCATTGGCCTGCGATCCCGTACCCACCTGACTGAAGACGTGATTGCCGCGGCAGAAAAGCTGGTTGCTATTGGCTGTTTCTGCATCGGCACCAACCAGGTCGACCTGAACGCTGCCGCAAAACGCGGTATCCCGGTCTTTAACGCCCCGTTCTCTAACACCCGTTCCGTGGCGGAGCTGGTAATTGGCGAGCTGCTGCTGCTGCTGCGCGGTATCCCGGAAGCTAACGCCAAAGCGCACCGTGGCGTGTGGAACAAACTGGCCGCGGGCTCATACGAAGCCCGTGGTAAAAAGCTGGGTATCATCGGCTACGGCCACATCGGTACCCAACTGGGGATCCTGGCGGAATCGCTGGGGATGCACGTCTACTTCTACGATATCGAAAGCAAGCTGCCGCTGGGTAACGCGACGCAGGTACAGCATCTGTCTGACCTGCTGAACATGAGCGACGTGGTCAGTCTGCACGTGCCGGAAAACGCCTCCACCAAAAACATGATGGGCGCGGAAGAGCTGGCGCTGATGAAGCCGGGATCTCTGCTGATCAACGCCGCGCGTGGTACGGTGGTCGATATCCCTGCGCTGTGCGATGCGCTGAAGCGTAAGCATCTGGCGGGGGCGGCCATCGACGTGTTCCCGACGGAACCGGCCACCAACAGCGATCCGTTTAACTCTCCGCTGTGCGAATTCGACAACGTGATCCTGACGCCGCACATCGGCGGTTCTACTCAGGAAGCGCAGGAGAATATTGGTCTGGAAGTGGCGGGTAAGCTGAGCAAATATTCCGACAACGGTTCAACGCTTTCTGCGGTGAACTTCCCGGAAGTGTCTCTGCCGCTGCACGGCGGTCGTCGTCTGCTGCACATCCACGAAAACCGTCCTGGCGTGCTGACCGCCATCAACCAGATTTTTGCCGAGCAGAGCGTTAACATTGCCGCCCAGTATCTGCAAACCAACTCGCAGATGGGTTATGTGGTTATCGATATTGAAGCCGATGAAGATGTTGCTGAGAAAGCGCTGCAGAGCATGAAGGCCATTCCGGGGACGATTCGCGCGCGCCTGCTGTACTGATGGTGCGGTCTGTGGTGTCGGGTGGCGGCTACGCCTTACCCGACCTACGTTGAGCTTTTGTAGGCCGGGTAAGCGTAAGCGCCACCCGGCTTTATGCTACCAAAGCCACGTTTTACCTGGCGTTACCACCGCCGGCAGCGGCACATCCCATTTCTCCACCGGCAACGCCTCCACGCACTGACAATCATGCGCGTAGCCTACCGGCTGCAGCCTGTACTGCTGCCAGTTTTGCAGCGTTCGGTCATAGAACCCCCCGCCCATGCCTAAGCGCTGTCCCTGCTCATCAAACGCCACCAGCGGCGTAATCAGCACGTCCAGCTCGGACAGCGGGAGTACGTCGCGCACGTCGAGTTTCGGCTCGGTGATTTTCAGACGATTCACCACCAGCTCGCTGTGCGGATGGTAGTGCAGAAACAGCAGATTGCCCCGGCTGAACGGATGCAGTACCGGCAGGTAAACTTTTTTCCCGGCGCGCCAGAGCTGGTCGATAAGCGGCTGGGTGTCCAGTTCGCCGTCAAACGAGAGAAAGAGCGCGACGGTATTTGCCATCACCACGGGCGGATAGGCCATCATGCGGGCGGCGGCCTGCTGCGCAAAGTGTGCCTGTTGTTCGACGCTTAAGGCGCGACGACGCTGGCGAATGAGCTGACGGATGTCCTGGCGTGAAGCAGAAACTTCAGGGAATTGAGTCATGGTAGTCGGTAGAAGAAGAGAGAGGGAATCTCCGAGATGCCGCCGCAGGCTGTAACCCTTGAACCCTTGGTTCAAGGTGAATGTGTCGTCATAGTTTTAAGGCTTCTCGGACGAACCGAGCATGCTCACCAACCATGGAGCGCCACATTCTTGTGGTATGAAATATCGGCTCAGGGGACTGGCCCGCTTGCAAACATCTCAGAGAAATTTTGTCTTCACAGTTACTCTACCATAGTCAACTGCGAAGTGTTATTCAAACTTTGGTCCCGGTCTTTCGGGATTGCGACCTTGATCAAGCAACGCCTGTTCAATGGTCTGCTGGAGCATTTTAATGCGCTGCTCCATGCTAGCCGCGTAATCGCGGGTCTTCGCTTTTTCCTGAGTCAGTTCATAGCTGATGTTCAACGCGGCGATGAAAACCAGCTGCTCAGTATTTGTGACTCTAGTGCGTTCTTTTAGATCTTGCAACCGCTGATTCAAATCGTCCGCAGCCTGATTCAAAGCATCCCTTTGTTCAGGTGGACAATTCACTCGCAGTGAACGGCCAAAAATCTGGAGATCGACGGGTTGTGCAGACATGCCACCTTCCTGCTGATTGACTGCGCTGCCTTCGCTTACTGCCCCGGGGGCTGCGAAGGGGCGACACTATAGCTACCCTGATGTGAAGATACAAGCCCTTTTCTGGTATCACCAGGGTCCAAAGTGGTAGCATATCATGAATATCCTCCCTTTGATGACGAATGCGTATGTCTATACAGAACGAAATGCCTGGTTACAAGGATTTAAACCAGTTACTGAACCAGCAGGGAGTCGGTCTTACCCCTGCCGAAATGCACGGTCTGATCAGCGGCATACTGTGCGGCGGAAACAGCGACAGCTCATGGCAGCCGCTGATCCACGACCTCACCAACGAAGGGCTGGCGTTTGGCCACGAACTGGCGGAAGCGCTGCGAAAAATGCACGCGGCAACCAGCGATTCGCTGGAAGACGATGGCTTCCTTTTTCAGCTTTATCTGCCTGAAGGCGACGATGTCAGCGTCTTTGATCGCGCCGATGCGCTCGCGGGGTGGGTAAACCACTATCTGCTTGGCCTGGGCGTCACCCAGCCTAAGCTTGATAAAGTCACCGGCGAAGCGGGTGAAGCGATTGACGATCTGCGCAACATCGCCCAGCTTGGTTACGATGAAGAGGAAGATCAGGAAGAGCTGGAAATGTCTCTCGAAGAGATCATCGAGTACGTGCGCGTGGCGGCGCTGCTGTGCCACGACAACTTTACGCGCTCGCAGCCGACCGCGCCGGAAGTTCGCAAGCCAACCTTACATTAAGAAAAATAACGCACAGGAGGGTGTCATGGTTATCTCGCAACAAGAGTATTTGCGCCGTCGTCAGGCGCTGCTGGCAAACATGCAGCCGGGAAGCGCGGCGCTGATTTTTGCCGCGCCGGAAGTGACGCGCAGCGCCGACAGCGAATACCCCTATCGCCAGAGCAGCGATTTCTGGTACTTCACCGGCTTCAACGAGCCGGAAGCGGTGCTGGTGCTGATTAAGAGCAATGACACCCACAACCACAGCGTGATTTTCAACCGCGTACGAGACTTAACCGCTGAGATCTGGTTTGGCCGCCGCTTAGGGCAAGAGGCCGCCCCGGAAAAGCTGGGCGTTGACCGCGCGCTGGCGTTTAGCGAAATCAACCAGCAGCTCTATCAGCTGCTTAATGGCCTCGACGTGCTCTACCACGCGCAGGGCGAATACGCCTACGCCGATGAGATTGTTTTCAACGCGCTGGAAAAACTGCGTAAAGGCTCGCGGCAGAACCTGTCCGCGCCCGCCACCCTCACGGACTGGCGTCCGGTGGTGCACGAGATGCGTCTGTTCAAATCTGAAGAAGAGCTGAACGTGCTGCGCCGTGCGGGCGAAATCAGCGCCCTGGCGCACACCCGCGCGATGGAGAAATGCCGCCCCGGGATGTTCGAATACCAGCTGGAGGGCGAAATTCACCACGAATTTAACCGCCACGGCGCGCGTTATCCCTCCTACAACACCATCGTTGGCAGCGGGGAAAACGGCTGCATTCTGCACTACACCGAAAACGAAAGCGCGCTGCGCGACGGCGATCTGGTGCTGATTGACGCCGGTTGCGAATATCAGGGCTACGCGGGCGACATCACGCGTACCTTCCCGGTGAACGGCAAGTTTTCGCCAGCGCAGCGGGCGATTTATGACATCGTTCTCGAATCACTCGAGACGGCGCTGACGCTGTATCGCCCGGGCACCTCCATTCAGGAAGTGACCGGTGAGGTGGTGCGCATCATGATTACCGGGCTGGTTAAGCTTGGGATCCTCAAAGGGGATGTCGACACCCTGATTACCGAGAATGCTCACCGCCCGTACTTTATGCACGGCCTGAGCCACTGGCTGGGGCTGGACGTGCACGACGTGGGCGCGTACGGCCCTGAACGTTCGCGCGTGCTTGAACCGGGCATGGTGCTCACCGTCGAGCCGGGCCTGTACATCGCGCCGGATGCCGACGTGCCAGAGGAATACCGCGGAATTGGCATTCGTATTGAAGACGACATCGTCATCACCGAAACCGGCAACGAAAACCTGACCGCGAGCGTGGTGAAAAAAGCGGACGATATCGAGGCGCTGATGGCAGCGGCGCGCGTATGAGCGTGATTATCGTTGGCGGCGGCATGACCGGCGCCACGCTGGCGTTAGCCATCTCGCATTTGACGAAGGGGCAACTGCCGGTGCATCTGGTTGAAGCCGTCGCGCCGCAGGCGAAGAATCACCCTGGGTTTGATTCCCGCGCCATTGCCCTGGCGCAGGGCACCTGCCAGCAGCTATCCCGCATTGGCATCTGGCAGGCCATCGCCGACTGCGCTACCGCCATTAATACCGTGCACGTGAGCGATCGCGGTCATGCCGGGTTTGTGACGCTGGATGCCCATGATTACCGTATTGACGCGCTGGGTCAGGTCGTTGAACTGCACGATATTGGCCTGCGCCTGTTCCGCCTGTTGCAGGACGCGCCGGGCGTCACGTTGCACTGCCCGGCACGCGTTGCCAGCTTCACCCGCAGTGAAGACGCGGTCAGCGTAACGCTGGACAATGGCACCGTGCTTGAAGGACAGCTTCTGGTTGCGGCTGACGGGTCGCGCTCGGCGCTCGGCACCCAGTGCGGCGTAGAGTGGCGGCAGCAGCCTTACGGGCAGGTCGCGGTCATCGCGAACGTCTCGACCGCAGCAGAACACAACGGCCGGGCGTTTGAGCGCTTCACCCAGCACGGCCCGCTGGCGATGCTGCCGATGACGGGCGGGCGCTGCTCGCTGGTCTGGTGCCACCCGCAGGAAAAGGCCGAAGAGGTTAAATCCTGGTCCGACGAACGTTTTTGTACCGAGCTGCAGAAAGCCTTTGGCTGGCGGCTGGGGCGTATTACCCATGCCGGGAAACGTGCGGTCTATCCGCTGTCGTTAACCACGGCGTCACAGTCTGTTTCTCACCGCGTGGCGCTGGTCGGCAACGCGGCGCAAACCCTCCACCCCATCGCCGGGCAGGGCTTTAACCTCGGCCTGCGAGATGTGATGAGCCTGGCCGAAACGCTTTCGCAGGCGTGGAGCGAACAAAAAGACTGTGGCGCTTACCCGGTGCTAAGCCATTACCAGACGCGACGTCAGGCCGATAAAGAGGCGACGATTGGCGTCACCGATGGTTTAGTCCATCTCTTTGCCAATCGCTGGGCGCCGCTGGTTGTTGGTCGCAACCTCGGGCTGATGGCGATGGAACTGTTCATTCCGGCACGTGACGTGCTGGCGCAGCGGACCCTGGGTTGGGTCGCGCGTTAAGGAGTTATCACTGTGCAAAATGTTGATGTTGCCATCGTTGGCGGCGGAATGGTTGGGCTGGCGCTGGCCTGTGGATTACAGGGCAGCGGCCTGCGCGTGGCCGTGCTGGAGCAAAAGCAGCCCCAGCCTGTCGCATCAGATGCCCCGCCGGAACTCCGCGTGTCGGCGATTAACGCGGCCAGCGAAAAGCTTTTGACGCGTCTCGGCGTCTGGTCAGATATCGTCGCCCAGCGCGCCAGCTGCTATCACGGCATGGAAGTGTGGGACAAAGACAGCTTTGGCCATATTGCCTTTGATGATGAAAGCATGGGCTATAGCCATCTGGGGCACATCGTTGAAAACGCGGTGATCCACCACGCGCTGTGGCAGAAAGCAGAGCAGTGCAGCGACGTGACGCTGGTTGCGCCTGCGCAGATCCAGCAGGTGGCCTGGGGCGAAAACGAGGCGTTTATCACCCTGCAAAGCGGCGACATGCTGACCGCGCGTCTGGTGGTCGGTGCCGACGGCGCTAACTCCTGGCTGCGCAGCAAGGCCGATATCCCGCTGACGTACTGGGATTACCGCCATCATGCGATGGTGGCAACGATCCGCACCGAAGAGCCGCACGGCGGCGTTGCGCGGCAGATTTTCCACAACGACGGCATACTGGCGTTCCTGCCGCTTGCCGATCCGCACCTGTGCTCGATAGTCTGGTCCCTGGTGCCGGAGAAAGCGCAGCAGATGCAGGATGCGACGCCGGAGGCCTTTAACCAGGCGCTGTGCGTGGCGTTTGATAATCGCCTTGGCCTGTGCACGCTTGAAAGCGAGCGGCTGGTTTTCCCGTTAACCGGCCGCTACGCGCGTCAGTTTGCCGCGCACCGCCTGGCGCTGGTGGGGGATGCGGCCCATACCATTCATCCGCTGGCCGGGCAGGGCGTTAACCTCGGCTTTATGGACGCGGCGGAACTGGTGGAAGAACTGCGTCGCCTGCACCGTGAAGGTAAAGATATCGGCCAGCATCTCTATCTGCGTCGCTACGAGCGCAGCCGCAAGCACAGTGCGGCGATGATGCTGGCAGGAATGCAGGGCTTCCGCGAGCTGTTTGCCGGGGCAAATCCGGCGAAAAAACTGCTGCGCGATATCGGCCTCAAGCTGGCCGACACCCTTCCCGGCGTCAAACCTCAACTTCTTCGTCAGGCAATGGGTCTTAACGATCTTCCCGACTGGTTACGCTAACCTCGATCCCCGTCACACTTTATTTTCCCGGCCTCTGCGTCGGGGAAATCCCCTCGTTTGAAATATTCTAATTCCACGCCATTTTTCGCATTAGTTATTCTCATGTCGTGATTTTTACGTGACGGAAATTCGGCCCGTTTTTCCGCATGAAATATCACCATGTGCTAAATCCTGTTAGATTATTGTTAATTTTGTGCGGGGTTAATCGCATTTTTCCAGTGAATAACTCTGTAGGCTTTTCAGCGTTTTTTGGTCATAAGCTAATGTGATGACCCGTTTTACCTTATGGTTAACCGCCGGTTTCGGTGGTAAGTTCAGGTAAAAGAGAACGTTTGCGTCGGCATTCGGGAACGAGGCCGATACCGGGTTTCACGGTGAATTTTTCAACGAGGACAAGATGGCTCAACAGACTCCTTTGTACGAACAGCACGTGTTATGCGGCGCCCGCATGGTGGACTTCCATGGCTGGATGATGCCGCTGCACTACGGCTCGCAGATAGATGAGCACCACGC
Organism: Enterobacter cloacae complex sp. P47BA; assembly: GCF_014930485.1. Taxonomy (NCBI): domain Bacteria; kingdom Pseudomonadati; phylum Pseudomonadota; class Gammaproteobacteria; order Enterobacterales; family Enterobacteriaceae; genus Enterobacter; species Enterobacter cloacae complex sp. P47BA. Next base: position 55,106 of record NZ_JADBRF010000012.1, read on the forward strand.
GGTGCGCACCGATGCCGGTATGTTCGACGTGTCCCACATGACGATTGTCGATCTGCGCGGTAGCCGCACCCGGGAGTTTTTGCGTTATCTGCTGGCAAACGACGTCGCCAAACTGAAGACGCCGGGTAAAGCGCTCTATACCGGCATGCTAAATGCCTCGGGCGGCGTGATTGACGACCTTATCGTCTACTACTTCACCGAAGATTTCTTCCGCCTCGTTGTAAACTCCGCCACCCGCGAAAAAGACCTCTCCTGGATCACCCAACACGCCGAACCCTACGCCGTCGACATCACCGTCCGTGACGATCTGTCGCTGATCGCCGTGCAGGGGCCGAACGCGCAGGCAAAAGCCGCCTCTCTCTTTAACGACGAGCAGCGCACCGCCACCGAAGGCATGAAGCCGTTCTTCGGCGTGCAGGCGGGGGATCTGTTTATCGCCACCACCGGCTACACCGGTGAAGCGGGCTACGAAATTGCGATGCCAAACGAGAAGGCCGCCGATTTCTGGCGTGCGCTGGTAGAAGCGGGCGTGAAGCCTGCGGGTCTGGGCGCGCGCGATACGCTGCGTCTGGAAGCGGGCATGAACCTCTACGGTCAGGAGATGGACGAAAGCGTCTCTCCGCTGGCGGCCAACATGGGCTGGACCATCGCGTGGGAACCGGCTGACCGTGACTTTATTGGCCGTGAAGCGCTGGAGATGCAGCGCGAGAAGGGCACCGAACAGCTGGTGGGACTGGTGATGAAGGAAAAAGGCGTGCTGCGCGGCGAGCTGCCGGTGCGCTTTACCGATGCTGACGGCAATCATCGCGAAGGCGTGATCACCAGCGGTACCTTCTCCCCGACGCTGGGCTACAGTATTGCACTGGCTCGCGTGCCGGCAGGCATTGGCGAAACGGCGGTAGTGCAAATCCGCAACCGCGAAATGCCGGTCCACGTGACCAAACCGATTTTTGTTCGCGCCGGTAAGCCGGTCGCCTAATCATTTTTATCAGGAGAACTTCAATGAGCAATGTGCCAGCAGAACTGAAATACAGCAAAGAACACGAGTGGCTGCGCAAAGAGGCGGACGGCACTTACACCGTAGGGATCACCGAGCACGCGCAGGAGCTGCTGGGCGACATGGTGTTTGTTGACCTGCCTGACGTGGGCACGACCGTTAGCGCGGGCGACGACTGCGCCGTGGCGGAGTCCGTAAAAGCGGCGTCTGACATCTACGCACCGGTAAGCGGCGAGATTGTTGCGGTCAACGATGCGCTGAGCGATTCGCCAGAGCTGGTCAACAGCGAGCCTTATGAAGGCGGCTGGATCTTCAAGATCAAAGCCAGCGATGAAGCGCAGGTTGCCGCGCTGCTGGATGCGACCGCATACGAAGCACTGTTAGAAGACGAGTAAGCCATTATCCCTCTCCCCTTTGGGGAGAGGGAGAAAACACATTCACTGCACGTATCAGGAACCATCGCTCATGACACAGACTTTAAGCCAGCTTGAAAACCGTGGCGCCTTCATTGAACGTCACATTGGGCCGGATGCTCAGCAACAGCAGGAGATGCTGAAGACGGTTGGCGCGGATTCATTAGACGCACTGATCGGCCAGATTGTGCCAAAAGACATCCAGCTTGCCACGCCGCCTCAGGTAGGGGAAGCCACCACGGAGTTCGCCGCGCTGGCGGAGCTGAAGGCTATTGCAGGCCTCAACAAGCGCTATAAGTCTTACATTGGCATGGGCTACACCAACGTGCAGTTACCGCCGGTTATCCTGCGCAACATGCTGGAAAACCCGGGCTGGTACACCGCTTACACCCCTTATCAGCCAGAAGTCTCCCAGGGGCGTCTGGAAGCGCTGCTGAACTTCCAGCAGGTGACGCTGGATCTGACCGGGATGGATATCGCTTCCGCCTCTCTGCTGGATGAAGCGACCGCCGCTGCCGAAGCGATGGCGATGGCCAAGCGCGTGAGCAAGCTGAAAAATGCTAACCGCTTCTTCGTGGCGGCGGACGTGCATCCCCAGACGCTGGACGTGGTGCGCACCCGTGCAGAAACCTTCGGCTTTGAGGTGATCGTCGACGACGCCGACAAAGTGCTGGATCACCAGGACGTCTTCGGCGTGCTGCTGCAGCAGGTGGGTACCACCGGCGAAGTTCACGACTACGGCGCGCTGATTGCCGAGCTGAAATCCCGCAAAGTGGTTGTCAGCGTTGCCGCCGATTTTATGGCGCTGGTGCTGCTGACGGCGCCGGGCAAACAGGGCGCGGATATCGTATTCGGCTCCGCGCAGCGCTTCGGCGTGCCGATGGGCTACGGCGGCCCGCACGCGGCGTTCTTCGGCGCGAAAGATGAATTCAAACGCTCCATGCCAGGCCGTATCATTGGCGTGTCAAAAGATGCTGCCGGTAATACCGCGCTGCGCATGGCGATGCAGACTCGCGAGCAGCATATCCGCCGCGAGAAAGCGAACTCCAACATCTGTACCTCTCAGGTGCTGCTGGCAAACATCGCCAGCCTGTACGCCGTGTTCCACGGACCAGCTGGCCTGAAGCGTATTGCCAGCCGCATTCACCGACTGGCCGATATTCTGGCCTGCGGTCTGCAGCAGAAAGGCCTTAAGCTGCGCCACGCTCACTACTTCGACACCCTGTGTGTGGACGTGGCGGACAAAGCGGCCGTGCTGGCGCGTGCGGATGCAGCAGAGATTAACCTGCGCAGCGACATTCATAACGCCGTCGGCATTACGCTGGATGAAAGCACCACCCGTGACGATATCCTGAACCTGTTCAGCGTGCTGCTGGGCGACGCGCACGGTCTGGACGTTGATGCGCTCGACAAAGAGGTCGCGCTCGACAGCCGCTCCATTCAGGAAAGCATGCTGCGCAATGACGCGATCCTGACTCACCCGGTGTTCAATCGCTATCACAGCGAAACCGAGATGATGCGCTATATGCACTCTCTGGAGCGCAAGGATCTGGCGCTGAACCAGGCGATGATCCCGCTGGGCTCCTGCACCATGAAGCTGAACGCCGCGGCAGAGATGATCCCGATTACCTGGCCTGAATTCTCCGAACTGCACCCGTTCTGCCCGCCAGAACAGGCGGAAGGCTATCACATGATGATCAACCAGCTTTCAGACTGGCTGGTGAAGCTGACCGGTTACGACGCGCTCTGCATGCAGCCGAACTCCGGCGCGCAGGGTGAATACGCGGGCCTGCTGGCGATCCGTCACTATCACGAAAGCCGTAACGAAGGCCACCGCGATATCTGCCTGATCCCTAGCTCCGCCCACGGCACCAACCCGGCCTCAGCCCAGATGGCGGGCATGGAAGTGGTGGTGGTCGCGTGCGATAAGAACGGCAACATCGATTTGGCCGACCTGCGTGCGAAAGCCGAGCAGGCGGGCGACAAGCTCTCCTGCATTATGGTGACCTACCCGTCCACCCACGGCGTGTACGAAGAGACCATCCGTGAAGTGTGCGAAGTGGTGCACCAGTTTGGCGGTCAGGTATACCTCGACGGCGCGAACATGAACGCTCAGGTGGGCATTACCTCGCCGGGCTTTATCGGCGCGGACGTGTCGCACCTGAACCTGCATAAAACCTTCTGCATTCCGCACGGCGGTGGCGGCCCGGGCATGGGACCAATCGGCGTGAAAGCGCACCTGGCGCCGTTTGTGCCGGGGCACAGCGTGGTGCAGATTGAAGGCATGCTGACCCGTCAGGGCGCGGTCTCTGCGGCACCGTTCGGCAGCGCATCAATTCTGCCAATCAGCTGGATGTACATCCGCATGATGGGCGCGGAAGGGCTGAAGCAGGCGAGCCAGGTGGCTATTCTGAACGCCAACTACATTGCGACTCGCCTGAAGTCCGCCTTCCCGGTGCTCTATACCGGCCGCGACGGTCGCGTGGCGCACGAGTGCATTCTGGATATTCGTCCGCTGAAAGAGCAGACCGGCATCAGCGAGCTGGATATCGCCAAGCGTCTGATCGACTACGGCTTCCACGCGCCAACCATGTCGTTCCCGGTTGCGGGGACGCTGATGGTGGAGCCGACCGAGTCTGAAAGCAAAGCCGAGCTGGACCGCTTTATCGACGCGATGTTGGCCATCCGCATGGAGATCGACCGCGTGCAGGACGGCGAATGGACGCTGGAAGATAACCCGCTGGTCAACGCCCCGCATACCCAGCACGAGATGGTGGCAGAGTGGAACCACGGTTACTCCCGCGAGCTGGCCGTCTTCCCGGCAGGCGTGGCAAACAAATACTGGCCGACTGTGAAGCGTCTTGATGACGTTTACGGCGACCGTAATCTGTTCTGCTCCTGCGTGCCGATGAGCGAATACCAGTAATTATTTGCCATACTGCAGGCCGGGTAAGCGTAAGCGCCACCCGGCTTTTTTTTATCTGGAGGTTGTGAATGGCAATTGCACTGGTCACCGGCGCGAGCCGGGGCATTGGGAAAGCCACCGCGCTGCAGCTGGCACGTGAAGGCTACACCGTGGCGGTGAACTATCACCACAACATTAAAGCCGCGACGGACGTTATCAATCAGATCGTTGAGGCCGGCGGTAAAGCGTTTGCCGTGCGTGCGGACATCAGCGATGAAGCTCAGGTGCTGGCGATGTTTGACAGCATCGATCGTGAAGGTGAGCCGCTTCGCGCGCTGGTCAATAATGCAGGCATTCTCTTTGAGCAATCCACCATTGAGAATCTCTCCGCAGAGCGCATTAACCGCGTGCTGGCGACCAACGTCACGGGCTACTTCCTCTGCTGTCGTGAAGCGGTGAAACGCATGTCCACCAAGCATGGCGGCAAGGGCGGGGCGATTGTGAATGTCTCTTCCGCCGCGTCTCGTCTGGGCGCGCCGGGTGAATATGTCGATTACGCTGCTTCTAAAGGCGCGGTAGATTCGCTGACAACCGGGCTATCGCTGGAGGTGGCGGCGCAGGGCATTCGCGTGAACTGCGTGCGGCCTGGGCTGATTTATACCGATATCCATGCTTCCGGCGGAGAGCCGGGGCGAGTGGATCGCGTGAAATCGCTACTGCCGATGCAGCGCGGCGGCCAGCCGGAAGAGGTGGCGCAGGCGATTGTCTGGCTGCTGAGCGAGAAGGCGTCTTACGTGACGGGCAGTTTTATCGAGCTGGCTGGCGGGAAGTAAACCCCTCATCCTAACCCTCTCCCCAAAGGGGAGAGGGAACTGCGCCCGGCGTTAAAGTTTCTCGCCGTTGCTGGCAATCACGCCTTTATACCACTCGAAGCTCTTCTTACGGGAGCGCGACATGTCGCCCGTGCCGTCGTCGTGCTTGTTGACGTAGATAAAGCCGTAGCGCTTGCTGTACTGACCGGTGGTGAACGACACGCAGTCGATGCAGCCCCACGGCGTATAGCCCATCAGATCCACGCCATCGTGGGTGACGGCTTTGATCATCTCTTCCACGTGGGCACGCAGGTAGTCGATGCGATAGTCATCGTTGATGCTGCCGTCTTCTTCCACCTTGTCGTAGGCACCGAACCCGTTTTCAACGATAAACAGCGGTTTCTGATAACGCTCGTACAGTTCGCACAGGGAATAGCGCAGGCCCACCGGGTCAATCTGCCAGCCCCAGTCGGACGCCTTCACGTGCGGGTTCGGCACGCTGCCTTCGAAGCCGGAAATGGCGTCACCTGTGCCGCCTTCCGCCTTCACCGCGTTGGTCATGTAGTAGCTGAAGCCTAAGTAGTCGCAGGTACCTTCACGCAGGATCTGCTCGTCGCCCGCCTCCATTTTGATGGAAAAGCCGCGGCGCTCCCACTCGTTCAGCACGTAGGACGGGTAGTAACCACGCAGCTGGACGTCGGTAAAGACATAGCGCTCGCGCATGGATTCCTGGGCGAACATCACGTCTTCAGGCTTGCAGGAGAACGGATAGAGCGCCACCATCGCCAGCATGCAGCCGACTTTCATCTCCGGGTTGATGCGGCGCGCGGCTTTCACCGCCAGGGCGCTGGCCACAAACTGATGGTGCAGCACCTGGTACATGGTCTCTTCCGGGTTGTCATGTTCGGTGTAGACCACGCCCGAGCAGCAGTAGCCGAACAGCGGGGCGCGCCAGTTGCGCTGGTTGTTGATTTCGTTGAAGGTCATCCAGTATTTGACCTTGTGCTTGTAGCGCTCAAACACCACTTCCGCGAAGCGCACAAAGAAATCGACCACTTTGCGGTTGGTCCAGCTACCATACTCCTGCACCAGGTGCAGCGGCATTTCGAAGTGGGAGAGGGTGATCACCGGTTCGATGTTGTACTTCAGCAGCTCATCGAACATGTCGTCGTAAAACTTCAGCCCTTCTTCGTTTGGCTGTGTTTCGTCACCTTTCGGGAAGATGCGCGTCCAGGCGATAGAGGTACGGAAACACTTGAAGCCCATCTCGGCAAATAGCTTGATGTCTTCTTTATAGTGGCCGTGGAAGTCGATGGCTTCGTGGTTTGGGTAGTATTTACCCGGCACCACCTCCTGCGTGATTTCGCGCGGCACGCCGTGTGCGCCGCCGGTCAGCACGTCGCAAATGCTTGGCCCTTTGCCGCCTTTGTTCCAGCCGCCTTCAACCTGATGAGCGGCAACCGCGCCGCCCCATAAAAAATCTTTCGGTAAGGTTATTTTTTTCATCGCTGCTATTCTCAATAAATGGCTTATTGGCATTGAGTCTAGCAAAGCGAAATTGAATGTCACGATATAACAATTTGCGAAAATTGTGATTTGTCACATCGAAAAAACAGGGTGTTTTATTCCGTCAGTTTTTTCGCCAGCTTGCGTCCGAGAGATTCCAGAATATAAATGACGGGAATTTGCGTGGTGATATCATAGACGCCGCCAATTCGCGTCTGGGGAACGTGCCAGGAGAGATTAAAGTCCGCCAGTTTTGCCAGGCGCGAGTGCTCGTGGCTGGTGATAGAGAGCACCTTGCAGTGATGCAGGCTGAATTGGCTGGCGAAGCGCAGGATCTCCTCGGTTTCGCCCGAGACGGAGAGCACAATCGCCAGCGCATTTTTCGCCATATCATTGGTAACCGGGAAATAAGGGTCATCAATATGATTACTGAATTTACCAATATTTGAAAAGAAGCGTGCGCCATATTTGGCCAAAGAGCCTGACGTGCCCGCCCCGACAAATATAATTCGCTCGGAAGACAAAATGATATTTACCGCGTCATTTAATAGCGCGTCGAACTCTTCATTATTCACGCTTTTAAAGAAGCTGATAATTTCGCTGGCGCCGAAATTCGCCTGCTGGGGCTCGTTCTGCTCAAGATAGAGCTTAAAGCGCACGCGAAATTCAGAATACCCTTCGCAGTTGAGCTTGCGGCAAAAGCGCAGGATAGTGGTGGTTGAGACGCCGGCCGCATCCGCCAGCTCGCGGATGGTCATGTACATCACTTTGTCCCGGTTTTTGATGACATAGTTGTAGACCATCATTTCCAGGTTATTGAGACTGGCAATGGCGGAGTGGGTGAACATACTCACAGTGGCAAAACTCTCATTCAGACCTCATTTATCCATCATATCATGCAGCCAGACGGCAGGAGCCAATTTTATGCCATTGATTAGTAACACTTAAATTTTTATGTGAACAAATGTCAGGTGAGTTTTTCGTTTATGTTTTTGATTTTTATTGTAAAAATTTACTTTAAAATTATTTTAGCTAACAGGTGTTCACTGGAATCATTCTCAGTTAGCATAGTCATGCAATGAATAATCATCTTTAGTTTTCCCGGAGTTTAGTATGGCGAGCAGACCATTAATCGCACAGGGATATTCGCTGGCTGAGGAAGTAGCCAACAGCATCAGCCACGGCATTGGCCTGGTGTTTGGGATTGTCGGTTTAGTGTTATTGCTGGTACAGGCGGTGGATACCAATGCCAGCGCGATGGCCATTACCAGCTATAGCCTGTATGGCGGAAGTATGATCCTGCTGTTCCTGGCCTCGACGCTCTATCACGCGATTCCGCATCAGCGGGCCAAAATATGGCTTAAGAAATTTGACCACTGCGCTATCTATCTGCTGATTGCGGGTACCTATACGCCTTTCCTGCTGGTGGGGCTAAACTCACCGCTGTCGCGCGGCCTGATGATTGTTATCTGGAGCCTGGCGCTGCTGGGGATCCTGTTTAAGCTGACCATTGCGCACCGGTTTAAAGTGTTGTCGCTGGTCACCTATCTGACGATGGGCTGGCTGTCGCTGATTGTGGTGTATCAGCTGGCGATTAAGCTGGCGGTCGGCGGGGTAACGCTGCTGGCGGTGGGCGGTGTGGTCTACTCGCTGGGCGTTATTTTCTACGTCTGCAAGCGCATCCCATACAACCATGCCATCTGGCACGGCTTTGTGCTGGGCGGCAGCGTGTGCCACTTTTTGGCGATTTATTTGTACGTGGGGCAGGTTTAGTTTGTTGTCGGGTGGCGGCTTCGCCTTACCCGACCTGGATTTGCACCCGTAGGCCCGGTAAGCGCAGCGCCACCGGGCGATAGAGCATCACTCTTCCAGTGAATACGGTAGCGGCTCAATACTCAACGTATTCGCGTCGTCGCGCACGCGGAACACGCTGTCCGCTTCCATGTCGTTGTTCATTACAGCCTGTACCAAAAGACGGCCATCGTCCAGCTGGACTGCGGCTAACACGGTACCGGTGCGGCGCCAGTTGTCGCCCATCTTCAGTTCTAAGTCTTCTCCTGCTTCCGGTACGCGGCTGGCATGGCCTGCCAGTGTCCACAACGCGCGTTTGTTTGCCCCACGGAATTTTGCACGCGCGACCATTTCCTGACCGGTGTAGCAGCCTTTTTTAAAGCTGATGCCCCCCAGCGCCTGCAGGTTAGTTGCCTGAGGAATAAACTGCGCGCTGTTGGCTGCGTCAATTACCGGCAGACCCGCTTCGATGTTCAGCGCCAGCCACTGCTGGCTGTTGTTGAGCTGCGCTTCGCCGCGCAGCGCCTCGGTCACGCGTTCGGCTGTTGCGGCATCCGTGACTAACAGGAAGCGCTCTGCCGGGTGTTCAAACCACAGGATGGAAGTTGCGCCCTCGCTGACCACCTGTTTTTCTGCATCCGGCAGTTCAGCAAACAGGTTTTTCAGCGCCGCACGCGCCTGGAAGCCCGCCACGCCCAGCAGAACATGTTCATCGTCCGGGGCGATGGTGACTTTGGAAAAGACCGCGTATTTTTTCAGTTCTTTGAGCTGCGCATCGCGCAGGCTGCGGCGCTCAATAAAGGCAAAACCGTCCTGACGGCGGAAGAGACGCAGGTTGCTCCACATTTTGCCCTTAGGATCGCAGTGCGCTGCCAGCAGATGCTGGTGTTCAGTCAACTGCGCAACATCCGCAGTCACCTGACCCTGCAAGTATTTTTCGGCGTCGGCGCCGGAGAGGGTTGCCAGCGCCCAGTCATCAAGAGAAATAAGCGTCAGCGGCAGACGCGCAGAGGCGGCGGGCTGGCGAGGAGAAAATGGTGTAAAGGCCATAACGGTATCCTGAATTGCTTAACGCTTTGATAATGCCTAATGGTAAAAGAGCCTGCAGGCATTGCAAGCGCTTTCAGCAGACCATTTGTGCCATAAACGGGTTATGCGTAGCGCTACGCAAAATAGTGTAATCCGCTGTCTATGTAGGGATTATTCTGGAAGCCAGCTCGTCAAACGCAATATTCCAGTAATGAAACGGTCAAAAACACGTTACACTAGCTGGTGTCCCCGTAGAGAAATTAAGAACAGAAAACGGGGTACCGACTGTGCCAAACGTAATGCAGGAAACTGAACATGGATATTAACAACAAGGCCCGTATTCACTGGGCATGCCGTCGCGGAATGCGTGAACTTGATATTTCTATCATGCCTTTCTTCGAATATGAGTACGACAGCTTAAGCGATGATGATAAGCGTCTGTTTGTTCGCCTGCTTGAGTCTGACGATCCGGATTTATTCAACTGGCTGATGAACCACGGCAAACCCGCCGACACCGAGTTGCAACGGATGGTGCAATTAATTCAAACACGGAATCGGGAACGTGGTCCTGTGGCAATCTGATCTTCGCGTCTCGTGGCGCTCGCAGTGGATGTCTTTATTGCTCCACGGGCTGGTTGCGGCCATCGTTTTACTCATGCCGTGGCCGCTCAGCTATACGCCGCTGTGGCTGCTATTACTTTCGTTTGTTGTTTTTGACAGCGTACGCAGCCAGCGTCGCATTAACGCGCGTCAGGGCGAGATTAAGCTGCTGATGGATTCCCGCCTGCGCTGGCAGGGAAAAGAGTGGGATATTCTCGGTGTGCCCTGGATGCTTAACGCCGGGATGATGCTACGGTTACGCAAAGTGGGGGGCGGACGTTGCCAGCACCTGTGGCTGGCGGCGGACAGTATGGACGCATCAGAATGGCGGGATCTGCGCCGGATGTTGCTGCAACAGCCGACGCAGGAGTAACGCGCGTTAGCTGAATTTTTCTGCCATTTCGCCGAGGATCTGCTCGCACCAGGCCTGCAGGCGCTCGTCGCTGAGATCGTACTGATTGGTTTCATCCAGCGCGAGCCCGACAAACAGCTCGCCATCGGCAATAATCGGCTTTTTACTGGTGAATTCATACCCTTCGGTTGGCCAGTAGCCGATAAACGCCGCCCCTTTTGGTGCCAGCTTATCGTGCAGCATGCCGAGTGCGTCCAGGAACCATTCGCCGTAGCCTAACTGGTCACCCATGCCGTACATCGCAATAATTTTACCGTCGAAATTGACTGAATCGAGCTGATCCCAGATGGCTTCCCAGTCTTCCTGTATCTCACCAAAATCCCAGGTTGGGATGCCCAGAATCAGCACATCGTACTGCTCCATCAAGGCGACCGAGTCATCTTTCAGGTTATGCAACGTCACCAGTTCCGGGCCAATGATGTCGCGAATTTTCTCCGCCGCCATTTCGGTGTAGCAGGTGCTGGAACCATAGAACAGACCAATATTCATCGCGTAACTATCTCAATTCTTGCTATGACTTTGCGCGTAGTGTACCAGAAACCGGTCGCAATCAGGCATAATGGCCTGACTGCAAAATCAAAGGGGCTGATGTGGAAAAGGATCTCGCACTCGTTGAACAGTTTCTCGACGCGCTGTGGCTGGAGAAAAATCTGGCCGAGAATACCCTCAGTGCCTACCGGCGCGATCTCACCATGCTGGTGGAGTGGCTGGCGCGTCGGGAGCTATCGCTTGCGAGCGCGCAAAGCGACGACCTGCAGGCGCTGCTCGCTGAACGCGTAGAAGGGGGGTACAAAGCCACCAGCTCTGCACGCTTGCTCAGCGCAATGCGTCGGCTTTTCCAGCATCTTTATCGGGAGAAGATTCGCGAAGACGATCCCAGCGCGCTGCTGGCGTCCCCGAAACTCCCGCAGCGGCTGCCGAAAGATCTCAGCGAAGCACAAGTTGAGAGATTATTACAGTCACCGGCTGTTGACCTGCCGCTGGAGTTACGCGATAAAGCCATGCTTGAGCTATTGTATGCTACCGGCTTGCGCGTTTCGGAACTGGTTGGCCTGACGATGAGCGACATCAGCCTGCGTCAGGGCGTGGTGCGCGTCATCGGTAAAGGAAACAAGGAAAGGCTGGTTCCGCTGGGAGAAGAGTCGGTTTACTGGCTGGAGACGTATCTTGAGCATGGCCGCCCCTGGCTGCTCAATGGCGCGTCTATCGACGTCCTGTTTCCGAGCCAGCGCGCGCAGCAGATGACGCGACAAACGTTCTGGCATCGCATCAAGCATTACGCCACACTGGCGGGTATCGACAGTGAAAAGCTTTCGCCGCACGTATTGCGTCACGCCTTCGCGACGCATCTGTTAAACCACGGCGCAGATTTACGCGTGGTGCAGATGCTGCTGGGACACAGCGATCTTTCAACGACGCAAATTTACACCCATGTCGCGACGGAACGCCTGCGGCAGCTACACCAACAGCACCACCCTCGTGCGTGAGTGCCGACAAATTGTAACAGGATCAATTATGAAAAAGTCTTTCGTGCTGTTCACCCTGCTGGCAGCCTCATTTACCGGCTTCGCCCATGCGGATGACGCCGCCATCAAACAGTCTCTGGCTAAGCTTGGCGTCACCAGCAGCGACATCCAGCCTGCGCCGGTTGCCGGTATGAAAACCGTACTGACCAACAGCGGCGTGCTGTACGTCACCGAAGACGGCAAACACTTTATTCAGGGACCGCTGTACGACGTGAGCGGCGCGCAGCCGGTGAACGTCACCAACCAGCTGCTGATGAAAAACCTGAACGCGCTCGAAAAAGAGATGATCGTCTATAAAGCGGCGCAGGAAAAACATGTGATTACCGTCTTCACCGACATCACCTGTGGCTACTGCCACAAGCTGCATGAACAGATGAAAGACTATAACGCGCTGGGCATTACCGTGCGTTACCTGGCCTTCCCGCGCGCAGGCGTACAGAGCAAGCCAGAGCAGGACATGAAAGCGATCTGGTGTGCCAAAGACCGCAACAAAGCGTTTGATGACGCGATGAACGGTAAAGACGTTAAGCCTGCCTCCTGCGACATCGACATTGCTAACCACTACGCGCTGGGCGTGCAGTTTGGCGTGAGCGGTACGCCAGCGATTGTCCTGAGTAACGGCTATGTTGTTCCGGGCTATCAGGGACCGAAAGAGATGAAAGAGTTTCTCGACGCGCACCAGAAACAGTTTGGTGGTAAATAATTCGCGTGAAAGCCCCCATCAAATTGCGCCGCCGCGAGGCGGTTGAACACGTTGATTTACCGGACGATCTCCCGCCGCTGCTAAAGCGCCTCTACGCCAGCCGCGGCGTGCGTCGCGCAGAGGATCTTGAGCGCAGCGTGAAAGGGATGCTGCCCTGGCAGCAGCTGAACGGTATCGAGAAAGCTACCGAAATGCTCTACAACGCGCTGCGTGAGGGAACGCGCATTGTGGTGGTAGGGGATTTCGACGCCGACGGCGCAACCAGCACCGCCCTGAGCGTACTCAGCCTACGCGCGCTGGGCTGCGATAATGTCACCTATCTGGTGCCGAACCGCTTTGAAGACGGCTATGGCCTCAGCCCGGAGGTGGTCGATCAGGCCCATGCCCGCGGTGCGCAGATGATCATGACCGTAGACAACGGGATCTCCTCCCATGCGGGCGTCGATCATGCTCACGCTTTGGGGATCCCGGTGCTGGTCACCGATCATCACCTGCCCGGCGATACGCTCCCCGCAGCAGAAGCGATTATTAACCCCAACCTGCGCGACTGCGATTTCCCGTCGAAATCCCTCGCCGGCGTGGGCGTGGCGTTTTATCTGATGCTGGCGTTGCGTACTCTCTTACGCGATAAGGGCTGGTTCGAATCCCGCGGCATTGCCGTTCCAAACCTGGCCGAATACCTCGACCTGGTGGCGCTGGGCACCGTGGCGGACGTGGTACCTCTTGATGCCAATAACCGCATTTTGACCTGGCAGGGCTTAAGCCGTATTCGCGCGGGCAAGTGCCGTCCCGGAATTAAGGCGCTGCTGGAGATTGCCAACCGCGATCCGCTTAAGCTGGCGGCAAGCGACCTGGGCTTTGCCCTCGGGCCGCGCCTGAACGCGGCCGGAAGACTGGACGATATGTCCGTTGGCGTCGCGCTGCTGCTGTGCGACAACATCGGCGAGGCGCGCGTGCTGGCCAACGAGCTGGACGCCCTGAACCAGACCCGTAAAGAGATCGAGCAGGGGATGCAGGCCGAAGCGCTGACCCTGTGTGAAAAGCTGGAGCGCAGCGGCGATACGCTGCCGGGCGGCCTGGCGATGTACCATCCCGAGTGGCATCAGGGCGTGGTCGGCATTCTGGCGTCGCGCATTAAAGAGCGCTTCCACCGTCCGGTGATCGCGTTTGCGCCTGCGGGTGACGGCACGCTGAAAGGCTCTGGCCGTTCGATTCAGGGGCTGCACATGCGCGATGCGCTGGAGCGTCTGGATACGCTTTACCCGGGTCTGATGATAAAGTTCGGCGGCCACGCGATGGCGGCAGGCTTGTCGCTGGAAGAGGCAAAGTTCGACGAGTTCCAGCGCCTGTTTGGCGAGCTGGTCACCGAGTGGATTGACCCGGCGCTGCTGCAGGGCGAAGTGGTCTCTGACGGTGAGCTGTCTGTCTCCGAAATGACGATGGAGGTCGCGCAGATGCTGCGCGATGCCGGTCCATGGGGGCAGATGTTCCCGGAACCGCTGTTCGACGGGCGATTCCGTCTGCTGCAGCAGCGTATCGTCGGCGAACGCCACCTGAAAGTGATGGTCGAGCCCGTGGGCGGCGGACCGCTGCTGGACGGCATCGCCTTCAACGTTGACACCTCCATCTGGCCGGACAACGGCGTGCGCGAGGTCGAGCTGGCGTACAAACTGGATATCAACGAGTTTCGCGGTAACCGTACCCTTCAGATCATCATCGACAATATCTGGCCAATTTAGCGGCAGTAATCTCTATAAAAAAGGGCGTGGATTCGGTACAATCCCGCTCTTATCACCGCATTTTGACAAGTCCATAAAAGAAAACAGACCATGTTTGAAATTAATCCGGTAAAAAACCGTATTCAGGACCTCACGGAGCGCTCTGACGTTCTTAGGGGGTATCTTTGACTACGATGCCAAGAAAGAGCGTCTTGAAGAAGTAAACGCCGAGCTGGAACAGCCGGACGTCTGGAACGAACCTGAACGCGCACAGGCGCTGGGTAAAGAGCGTTCCTCTCTCGAAGCTATCGTAGATACGCTGGATCAAATGGCTCAGGGGCTGGAAGACGTTTCCGGTTTGCTGGAGCTGGCCGTCGAAGCCGACGACGAAGAAACCTTTAACGAAGCCGTGGCAGAACTCGACGGGCTGGAAGAGAAGCTGGCACAGCTGGAATTCCGTCGCATGTTCTCCGGCGAATACGACAGCGCTGACTGCTATCTCGATATTCAGGCAGGTTCTGGCGGTACCGAAGCGCAGGACTGGGCCAGCATGCTGACGCGTATGTATTTGCGTTGGGCGGAAGCGCGCGGCTTCAAAACCGAAATTATCGAAGAGTCTGAAGGTGAAGTGGCCGGTATTAAATCCGTCACTATCAAGATCATTGGCGACTACGCCTACGGCTGGCTGCGTACCGAAACCGGCGTTCACCGCCTGGTGCGTAAGAGCCCGTTTGACTCCGGTGGTCGTCGTCATACCTCCTTCAGCTCCGCGTTTGTTTACCCGGAAGTTGACGAAGATATCGATATCGAAATTAACCCGGCGGACCTGCGTATTGACGTTTACCGCGCGTCCGGTGCGGGTGGTCAGCACGTTAACCGTACAGAATCTGCGGTGCGTATTACCCACATTCCAACCGGGCTGGTAACACAGTGCCAGAACGACCGTTCCCAGCATAAGAACAAAGACCAGGCCATGAAGCAGATGAAAGCGAAGCTTTATGAGCTGGAGATGCAGAAGAAAAATGCTGAGAAACAGGCGATGGAAGACAACAAGTCCGACATCGGTTGGGGCAGCCAGATCCGTTCTTACGTCCTTGATGACTCCCGCATCAAAGACCTGCGTACCGGGGTTGAAACCCGCAACACGCAGGCGGTGCTGGACGGCAGCCTGGACCAATTTATCGAAGCAAGTTTGAAAGCAGGGTTATGAGGAACCAACATGTCTGAACAACAAGCACAGGGCGCTGACGCGGTAGTCGATCTTAACAACGAACTGAAAACCCGCCGCGAGAAGCTGGCAGCGCTGCGCGAGCAGGGCGTGCCGTTCCCGAACGATTTTCGTCGTGACCACACCTCAGACCAACTGCACGCTGACTTCGACGGTAAAGAGAACGAAGAGTTGGAAGCGCTGAACATCGAAGTGGCCGTTGCAGGCCGTATGATGACCCGCCGTATCATGGGTAAAGCCTCCTTCGTGACCTTGCAGGATGTCGGCGGCCGTATTCAGCTGTACGTTTCCCGTGACGACCTGCCGGAAGGCATCTACAACGAGCAGTTCAAAAAGTGGGACCTGGGCGATATCCTGGGCGCGAAAGGTAAACTGTTTAAAACCAAAACCGGTGAACTGTCTATCCACTGCACCGAGCTGCGTCTGCTGACCAAAGCCCTGCGCCCGCTGCCGGACAAGTTCCACGGCCTGCAGGATCAGGAAGCGCGCTATCGTCAGCGTTACCTGGATCTCATCTCTAACGATGAATCCCGCAAGACCTTCAAAATTCGCTCCCAGATCATGGCCGGTATTCGCCAGTTCATGGTCAACCGCGACTTTATGGAAGTGGAAACCCCGATGATGCAGGTGATCCCTGGCGGCGCGTCTGCGCGTCCGTTCATCACCCATCACAACGCCCTGGACCTGGACATGTACCTGCGTATCGCGCCGGAACTGTACCTGAAGCGTCTGGTGGTCGGTGGTTTCGACCGCGTGTTCGAAATCAACCGTAACTTCCGTAACGAAGGTATCTCCGTTCGCCATAACCCAGAGTTCACCATGATGGAACTCTATATGGCGTACGCGGACTACAAAGATCTGATCGAGCTGACCGAATCCCTGTTCCGTACCCTGGCGCAGGACATTCTGGGCACCACGCAGGTTCCTTACGGTGAAGAAGTGTTCGACTTCGGCAAGCCATTCGAAAAACTGACCATGCGCGAAGCGATCAAGAAATACCGTCCGGAAACCAACATGGCGGATCTGGATAACTTCGACTCTGCGAAGGCCATCGCTGAAAGCATCGGCATCAAGGTTGAGAAGAGCTGGGGTCTGGGCCGCATCGTGACCGAGATCTTCGAAGAAGTGGCCGAAGCGCACCTGATTCAGCCGACCTTCATTACTGAATACCCGGCGGAAGTCTCTCCGCTGGCGCGTCGTAATGACGAGAACCCGGAAATCACCGACCGTTTCGAATTCTTCATCGGCGGCCGTGAAATCGGCAACGGCTTTAGCGAGCTGAACGATGCGGAAGACCAGGCGCAGCGTTTCCAGGATCAGGTTGACGCGAAAGCAGCAGGCGACGACGAAGCGATGTTCTTCGACGAAGACTATGTGACCGCGCTGGAGCACGGCCTGCCGCCAACTGCAGGTCTGGGTATTGGTATCGACCGTATGGTGATGTTGTTCACCAACAGCCACACCATTCGTGACGTGATCCTGTTCCCGGCAATGCGCCCGGTGAAATAAGGCGTTACGTTGCTAAAAAAGCCCCGAAAGGGGCTTTTTTATTGCGCCGCGAACGCTCTCAGCGCGTCTCGCGCGACCGTTGCTTCCTGCACCATCCACGGGCTAAAGCTCCATGGGGCGGCGTCCAGCGCGCGGAATAACGACTCCAGCGTCACCCATTCAAATGCCATCACTTCTTCATGGTTAATCCGCAGTTCGCTGGTGACGCGGGCAGCGAAGACCGGGCAAATCTCGTTTTCCACGATCCCGGAAGGATCCGTTTCGCGGTAGCGGAATTCTGAGGCGACAGGCGTAATCGCGGTAATTTCTGCGCCAATCTCATCGCGGCAGCGACGGATAATTGCCTCTTCCGTCCGTTCACCAGATTGAGGGTGACCGCAGACGGAGTTCGTCCAGACGCCCGGCCAGGCTTTTTTACTTAGTGCGCGTCGGGTTACCAGACACTCGCCTTCGGCGTTAAACAGCCAGGATGAGAACGCCAGATGCAGCGGGGTTTGGGCAGTATGCGCGGCGTATTTTTCCTGAGTGCCAATCACCATTCCCTGGTCATTAACCAAAATAACGTGTTCTTGAATACTCATTCATGCTCCAGTGCCAACGATGCGGATGGTTCTGCACCATCAACAGGGAGCATTATACGGCAATCTTATACGAACGGTTTGTTTCCAGGAGCGGAAAAGGGCTGACCCATATCTCTCCGGGCTGGTATCATAGTGCGCCATTCACGCTGACCGAGGATCTGTTTTGTTTGCAGGAAGCCTGACGAGAAACCCCATCATCGCCATCTTTTGCCTGACGCTGACGCTATTCCTGGCAGGCTGTTCAGGAAGCAAATCGTCGGATATGGGTAGCTATTCCGGTTCGGTCTATACCGTTAAGCGCGGGGATACGCTGTACCGGATTTCGCGCGCAACGGGGACCAGCGTGAAGGATCTGGCGCGCCTGAATAACATCTCTCCGCCGTACACCATCGAAGTGGGGCAAAAGCTCAAGGTGAACGGCAGTTCGTCCTCGGGCAAAAAATCCTCATCGAAAGGCAAAACCGCCAAAGTGACGCCGTCCTATCAGGTACCGCAATCGTCATGGCCGCCGGTTGGACAGCGCTGCTGGATTTGGCCTGCCAGCGGTAAAGTGGTCGCCCCTTACTCACTCTCTGAAGGTGGCAACAAGGGTATTGATATCGCCGCTGCGCGCGGTACGCCGGTTTATGCCTCCGGGGCAGGGAAGGTGGTTTATGTGGGTAACCAGCTGCGCGGCTACGGTAACCTGATCATGATTAAGCATGGCGAAGATTACATCACCGCCTACGCGCATAACGACACGATGCTGGTTAACAACGGCCAGAACGTGAAGGCGGGGCAGAAGATTGCCACCATGGGCAGCACCGGTACCGATTCGGTGAAGCTGCACTTCCAGATCCGCTATAAGGCGACGGCCATCGATCCGCAACGCTATCTTCCTGCGCCCGGCAGCAAACCGAAGTGCTAAGTGATTATTTAATCGCCGGTTAGTTGTGAAGAGGCTTGTATGAAGGTGCGTAAGGTCTATAATGCCTTACGCACCTCAAAGCGGGCGTAGTTCAATGGTAGAACGAGAGCTTCCCAAGCTCTATACGAGGGTTCGATTCCCTTCGCCCGCTCCAGATCTCTTGATAAATCAACAGGTTATGATTTATCAGTTAGTTACGTTTCCCCGCGTTAGCAGGTACAACTTAAACTACCCATTGTTCTACGCCCGCACCGGTCGCGTGATTGGTCTGTGGTACAAGGGAGCATATCTTCACGCTGGCGGTGGTTCCTGATTCTTACCGCGACAGTACAACAACGAACAAAAAGCCGCATACCTGGCATAACTCCCGAACAGACTGATCACACGCATTTAAGCCCGATGTGCGGCCTTATGGCTGCTATTGTCTGAAATCTGATACATTGCACAAACATCATGTGGATTGCTGTAAAGTTCATCAGTATGATTGCTAGCACAATCAGCGATTGGGAAAGCACTTCTGGAAGATAAGGGACGAGACGATATGAAAGTGACTGATGAAGCTTTGTTACGTTCAGGGTTTACGCAGCCCGAATTGCAGAAGATAAAAAGCAATATTGAAAAATATGGAGGAACGCTTGGAGAGGCCATAAATGACCTTGCCAGGCGATTTGTTACCTTGGCGGGAGTGGTGGCTGTGTGCGCCTTAATCCTACTGCTACTTATCGTCTTCAGCTCACCTGATAGAGCATTTGCATGGGGGCTGGCGATGATCTTTGGGGTTGCCATTATGTCCTTCGCACAGCCGCCGGTAATTTCCTATAAATCCTGGCGTTACCGAAAAACTATCAAGGATTAACTGGTTCCATTTTCTGTTGTTAGTAGATCGAAAATCACTTTTGCTTTAACACCATAACCGACAATCTTCATTGTTAGTTTAGGAGTGCTCATTGTGCTGACTTTGCGATAGTAATCGTGTGGAAGCCAGCGGAATAATCTCCAGGCTCCAGTTTTTCGAGCGAATCCCACAATGCTGTACACACTGGCACCAAGAGTAACACCATTATAGAGAGCCAGGCCCATGTTAGGATTAAATCCCATAAACTGGGCGGTATGCATCGCGGAGTCAGCAATGATACCTTGTGAGGGTTTATGTCCTGCTGGCTGATTAAAGTTGAGCACTTCTTTCGTTAATCCGTTCATTCCATCGGCAATCAGGACTGCCCCAGCCAGCATACCAATCGGCCCCATAGTGGATAACATCATAAAGCCACCAAAGAGAACCACGCCTGATAGCACCACATTTACAGCGGATATAACATAACCGACGATTTTATTATTTTCCTTAACAAATTCGACTTTCGCGTAAAGCTCTGCGGCTCTAGTTCTTAACAGGTGTTCTTGTTCTTGTAGATTATCTGTTTCGGCACGTAGATTTTTGATGCATGCAATGCATTCTTCATCGGTTTTAGCTCGTCGTGCTGTTTCAAATTCTTTATCTACAACCTGTTTTATCTCTTCGACAAACTTGATGCGTGTAAGACCATCTTGCAAATAGAATGCTGACAGCCGATTTGCTGTTTCGACGAGTTTCCGGGCTTCAAGATTCACCATGGTATCTGACCATGTTCTGTTCCAGCCCCTGTTGAGCAGCGCAATATCCATTAAAGACTCCTTCCCAAAATATGTCTGGTCATTTTACGTGCAATAAGGTCGAAGGCAACAGGAAATACTTTCACAACCCGCCCACGTGGGTGTCCCGTTTCTTTATCCTCCAGGTTTACATTCTCCTGTTGAAAATATCCCCGGCTCTGTTGAAGCACTGCCAAGTAACTAATTAGGCCGCTAACTATTTTGCTAGGATCTGCATGAAATATCCTGGTGTTGCCACTGCGTCACACCACTTTGCTTGCGTTGCAAAATGCCTCGCAATTTTACAACAGGCGAAACACTGTCTTCCGGTAGTAAAAAGCCTTAATTTAAGGTAATACAGTATTATAGTTTAATCTGTTATGGCATTTTATAACATGATGGAAAGGGGGATGAGATGGCGAACATAGGTTACAACAGGGTAACAGCCTGATAAATTAATCTATGTTTAATGCATTTTACTCATGTTAATTACCGGAATGTATGGGCTCGAATGAGAATGGTCAGGATTAATACACAATGCAAAATCCGGAACGGCCTGTTTCCTTTTTAAGTTTCGTAATTATTTAGAAAGAATAAGTGTTGATTGCTGTATTAAGAATAATCATTAATGAAATGATGCGTAAAAAGACAAGATTATTCAGGTTTTAATGGTCTTTTCTCCTTGATTTTTCATGGGTTTTAAAGTAAGCACCAATAAATATCAGTTATATATCACTAATGTTCTGAGGGGAAATTCAAAAATAAACAAAATTTATTTTTACTCAGCCTTTTCCATCTGATATCACTTCTCCCTCATACTTGTCTGAGCCATGACCGCTGTAGTCTATAATGGCTATTAACCAACGCTAAAAGGTGGTGTCATGAATATTTTACCTCCCGTTCGGCCTGAACAATCTATTGAACGTCTTACTGCCATCCTTGAGCCGATCGCGGAAAAAGTGAAGCTCGTGCCGCGTAAGCGGATCACCTGGAAACACAAAGGCCACCAGCAAATGTATCTTTTTCAGGAGGGTGAGCTTTCTTTGCTGCGGGCATCTGATGGTCTGCTCCTGGTGACCGTTTTTGAGCCTCATCTGTTCGGCATTGCCGAGATGATTCAGCCGACACAGGGGCATATTTTACGTGCAGAAAGAGAGTCTATCATTTTACGTGCTGATGCAGATGAAGCAGCTACGCTATTTCGTCAACAGGGCGTCTGGGAAGATGTTGCGGCCTTGCTGTCGTATCATACGGCGTATCTCATTTATCGTGATGCGCAGGTCGTGCAGCAACGTACCTATTCCGTGATTCGTAGTTATTTGCAGGAAATGGTATTATTGCCCGAAGAGGCGCGTATGCGAACCAGCATTCTGGAATATATTCAGGACCGGACGCTTCTTTCACGCAGCAGTATACTCAACGTCTTATCAGCCCTTAAGCAAGGTCAATATATCGCATTTAAGCGCGGCGGGTATTTAATGGAATTGGGAGATTTACCGGAGTCGTTCTAAAATTTAAAATTAAACAGAAAAATATTTCACGTTGTTCTCGTTTGTCGATATCGTTTGCTCACTGAAACTATTCAACGGAGTAAACGGGATTTGTATGAAGAAGACACTTTTTGCATTAATTATTGCTAACGCATTCACAGCCACAACTGCATTTGCAGCTGCGGATACAGGTACATGGTACAGCGGGGCTAAATTCGGCTGGTCACACTATTTTGACGCCAGCACCGGTTCAAAAGCGAGTGATAATAACAGTGGCTCCAGCCAGTATAATATCGTTCATGATAACGTCGGTGGTGGGGTTTACGCTGGCTATCAGATGACACCCTGGCTGGCAGTAGAAGGTGGTTACGATTATTTAGGAAATATGCAGATGAAAGGCAACCATAGTGCGGGCGCACAAATGAAAAGCCAGGGGCTGCAGATGTCCTTAAAAGCCAGCTATGCCGTGACCGACAGCTGGGATATCTATGGGCGCGCCGGTGCGATGGCATATCGGGCAGAATCTGATGTAAGTGGTCACAATCGTTTCGATACAGGCGTTCGCCCGCTTGCTGCGGTGGGCACGGAGTATGCGTTCAACAAAAATTTGGCTGGTCGCCTCGAATATCAATGGGTAAGCAATGTGGGTAATGCCAACCAGATTGGCGTCAGCAGCGACGTAAGCTCCGTAACAGCAGGCCTGACATGGCGATTTGGACAGCACGATTGATCGTTGTTAGCCTCTCAATGATAAAAGCCCGACTGCTTAGCAGTTGGGCTTTTTGGTATTTAAGTAACTAAAGGATCAAGAGCAAGTTTAATCTTTTGCAGGCCGGTAACGTTTTTGTCTTTCAGGTATTGCTGATTAATCATTTCAAGCTGTTCCAGTTTTGTCAGCGAGGCGTAGACCGGCTGAACGGGGCTATCTTCGGTAAAAATATCCTTCGCGGTAGCGTGCTGTAAATATTCTGATTTCAGTTGTGCCGATAATCTGTCTATCTGTACTTTATTCTCCTGATAAAGCGCTGCAATATGCGAGGCCGGAATGGAAGGCGGTTTATCTCCCGGTAGAACTAGCGGAACCTGCAGATGATGTATCTGTTCAACCTTATCCGGATGAGATGCGCTGCAGGCGGTAACTAAATTGAGGCTGAACAGCGCCAGTAATAATGACCGTGTCTTCATTGGACAACTCAGGGTTAATAAGCGGAACGGACATTATCGTAAACAACATGAAGATCTTCAGAGTAAACTTGTTTAATTTTAAATAACTTAGCGGGTATGTTTAACAACGGCGTAGACATAAACGGTTGTTCACGCTGTTAAAGTAAAACAGGCTGCAGTACGCAGCCTTTTTTATCAGTTTTTCGGGAACACCCAAACATGCCTCTCCGGCAGCGAAAGATGGCAGTGCTGCGGATCCCGAACCTCATGCCCGTACGCGCGAATGACAAAATCATCTCCCGGCGTGCGGAACAGGTACTCCCAGCGGTCACCAAGATACATGCTGGTGAGCAGCGGCAGTTCAAGCTGATTTTCCCCTGGCCCCTCAACCACCGCCACGCGTTCGACCCGGATCACCGCCGTAGCGTCATCACCGCTCTGCACCCCTTCGCCCGCCTGGCCCCACAGCACCCAGCCTTTTCCTTCGATACGCGCTCTGCCGTCGCGCACTTCGGTGACCTTACCGTGCAGGCGGTTGTTGCTGCCCATAAACTCGGCGGTAAACAGCGTTTTTGGCGAGCCGTACATCTCCTGCGGCGTGCCCTGTTGCTCAATTTTGCCGTTGTTAAGCAGCAGGATGCGGTCGGATATGGACATCGCTTCGTTCTGGTCGTGCGTCACCATCAGCGCGGATAACCCGAGTTTGATAATCAGCTCGCGCAGGAACACGCGGGCCTCTTCGCGCAGCTTGGCGTCGAGGTTGGAAAGCGGCTCGTCCAGCAAAATCACCGGTGGGTTGTACACCAGCGCCCGGCCAATCGCCACGCGCTGCTGTTGCCCGCCGGAGAGCTGGTGCGGGTGACGTTTGCCAAGATGGCCCAGACCCAGCTGGTCCAGTACGTCCTGTACGCGCTGCTGGATCTCTTTGGCCGGAACTTTACGCAGCTTGAGCGGATAGGCCACGTTCTCAAACACGGTTTTGTGCGGCCACAGGGCATAGGACTGGAACACCAGCCCCAGGTTACGCTCTTCTGCCGGGATCTCACTGCGTGGCGTGCCGTCGTAAACTTTATTGTTGCCAATGACAATCGACCCCTGCGTCGGTTTTTCCAGACCCGCGACGGCACGCAGCAGGGTGGTTTTACCGCTGCCGGAGGGGCCTAACAAGGAGACCACTTCGCCGCGCTTCAGGTTCATGGAGACCCCTTTTAAAACAGGATTGTCGCCGTAGGTTAAGTGCAGATCGTCAACCGCTAATTCAATCATGTATTTTCACTCCGAAACGAAGGGCAATGCCCAGACCTACCACGACCAGCAGGATGTTAATGAAAGAGAGCGCCGCCACGATATCAATGGCACCCGCGGCCCAGAGGGAAACCAGCATTGAACCGATGGTCTCCGTGCCGGGGGAAAGCAGATACACACCCGTTGAGTATTCGCGCTCAAAGATCAGAAACATCAGCAGCCACGAACCAATAAGACCGTAGCGGGAGAGGGGAATGGTCACATGGCGGGTGATTTGCCCGCGCGTCGCCCCGGTGCTGCGCGCGGCTTCTTCAAGCTCTGGCCCCACCTGCAGCAGCGTGGAAGAGATAAGCCTCAGCCCGTAAGCCATCCACACCACGGTATAGGCCAGCCAGACGCTGAAAATGGTGCTGCGCAGCGAACGCAGCCAGACGATGACGTTCTCGCGCATCCAGTCGGTCCAGGCGAACCCGGAAAGCCAGCCGGATTTCAGCGAGTTGTCCAGCCACATCGGCAGGAACAGGAACACCCACAGGAACGCCAGACCGGCAAGCAGGCCAGGCACGGCGCGCGGCACCAGTACGCTGTAGTCCAGGAAGCGCGTGGTGTTATCCGGTTTACGGTGCATCGCAATCCCGACGAACAGGTAGCACGCCACGGCCAGCGCGCCGCCAATCACCCCAATTGCCATGGAGTTGACGATGGCGCGCAGCAGGTTGGGCTGTGCCCAGATGGTGCGGAAAGTGCTCAGCGAAAGCTCATCCCACAGCGAAACGCCGACGCCCCAGTTGGAGATAAACGCGCGCAGCACCACGCCGAGCAGCGGCACGCCGATGGTGACGGTGAGCCAGAAGGCAACCACCGCCCCGGCAACCCAGCGCCATTTGCCCAGCGGTAACGCGCGAGCCTGTGAGGCTTTCCCTTTCATAGTGACGAAGCGGTTGGCGGTGCGCATCAGACGGCGCTGGAGCATCACCAGCGGGATGGTGATGCAGATCAGCACCACGGCAACCGCCGCCATCAGGTGATAGGAAGGCGTGCCGAGCTTGTTCGTCAGCTGGTACAGGTAGGTTGCCAGCACCATATTGCCTTCCGGATCGCCGAGCACCAGCATCAGGCCAAATACTTCCAGCCCGAGGAAGAACAGCAGCACGATGGCGTACAGGATCGACGGGCGCACCATCGGCAGGCTGACGGAGGTCATCACCTGCAGCGGAGAGGCACCCGCAATGCGCGCGGCTTCTTCCACATCAGAGCCGACGCTGCGCAGCGCGGATGAAATATAGAGATAGGCATGCGGCACGTGCGTCAGGCCAGCAATGACCACGATGCTCGACATATCGTAGATGTTCCACGGCACAAAGCCGATCAGCGCCTGCGCCCACAGGGACAGAAAGCCCACGGGACCGGCAGCCACCACATAGCCAAAGCCGAGCACCATCGGCGATACGAAAATGGGGACCAGGATCAGCGGTTCAATCAGGCGGCGGCCGGGCAGGTCGGTGCGAACCATCAGAAACGCCAGTACGCCACCCAGCGGAATGGCGATGATGACCAGCCCGAAGGCGAGAATAAAGCCGCTTCTCAGAGCCTTATAGAAATCAGGGTCGGTGAAGATAAAGCCAAATGATTCAAGGCTCCACTCTTTTGCCGGAGAAAAGAACGGAGCGGACAGGAAGCTCTGTATCACGATAAATGACAGCGGCGTGTAGATAACCAGAGCGGTTATCAGCACGACGATGCCGCGCGGTAGGCTTTGCCACTTTCTGCGTAATGTATTCATGGGGTATCCCTGGTGTTGCAGCCCAATAAAACGAACTCAGTCGACAGGGAGCGCGACGGCGTGCGCCGCGCCCGAACGCTTATTTGGCGGCGGCTGCACGCCACTCTTTGATGTACTCCAGGCGTTTTTTCGGCTGCAGGTACTCCAGCAGCGTTTCATCAACCGGGATCGGCTTCAGCGCGTTACCGAGGATTTTGGTCAGGCCGTCAATATCATTTTTGCCTTCGATATCGTTACGGATGGAGGGAATATCCGCCTGACTGGCCAGAATGCTTTGCCCTTTTTCAGACAGCACATAGTCCAGCCACAGTTTTGCCGCATTGCTGTTTTGCGCCTGCTGGCTGATGAACGACACGCGCGAGAGCACCAGCGTGTAATCTTTCGGGTACGAAATGCCGAGAGAAGGATCGTTCTTCGCACGGGCTTCAGCATAGGATCCGAGGATGTTAAAGCCGATCAGGTTTTCACCGGAGGAAACCCTCTCCATCATGGTGCCCGTTGATGACTGCACTGCTAAGCCGCCTTTGGCGACGTCGGCCAGGGTTTTAAAGTAGTTTGGATCGGCCTTGTGATCCTGCACGGAAAGCATAAAGCCAAGACCCGATTTTTCGATGTCGTAGGTGGTGACTTTGCTCTTGAATTTGTCCGTCTGGCTGGCAATCAGCTTCGCCAGCGCGGCGTGAGAATCCGGCACGTCGCCAGCCGGGATCAGGCGCTTGTTGTAGATAAAGACCACTGGCTCATAGGTGGTGCCGTATGCCTTATCTTTCCAGACTGCCCATTTCGGCAGCTGACTTTGCTCCGGCGATTTGTACTCCATGGCGTAGTCGGTGGCGAGTTTCAGCCCGGTGTCCATTGAGGAGCTCCAGACCACGTCGCCGCTACCGCCACCGGAGGCCTGTTCGCTGATAAAACGGTTGTACAGCTCGGTGCTGTTCATGTCGTTGTATTCAACTTTGATGCCCGGGTAGGTTTTTTCGAAGCCCGCAATCAGCGGCCCGGCGGCTTTGGTGTCGGTGGTGGAGTAAATCACCACCTTGCCCTCTTTGGTGGCGGCATCGACAACTTTTTGATACTCAGCAGGATAGCCCTGCGGCAGGGCAGAGAGTGCAGAAGCAGAGAACAGTACGGTAGCGGTAAGCAGAGAAATTCGGAACGTGTTCGACATTATAGTTAACCTTTTAGTTACATTTGAGGAACTAATTGTCAACATAGCGTAAAGCGCGCCTCCGACAATAGGGAGGCGCGGGCAATGATTCCGAAGTGTGACTGTCACCATCGTTTCAGCAATTAACACCATAAAATCCGCGAACGTTTGCCTGCGAACGGTTTCGGATTACGGTTTATCGTCGGCTTTGCGGTATAGCCGCCGTGGATGACCAATATTGCCATACAGCATTTCGACGATGATTAACCCGCTCTCCACGCAGTATTCCAGGTAGCGACGCCCCGTGGTTTTGCTGATCCCCACGTTTTCCACCACCTCTTCAACCGACATCGCGCTGTCGGGATGTTCGGCGAACAGGCGTTTAATCCTTTCCAGCGTTTGGGGTTCAATGCCCTTCGTCGACGGCGTAATGGAGGCTTCCGCGGCAGGCAGATTAAACAGACGATCCAGCGCGTGCTGGTCGACCACCTTCACCTGCTGCACGGTGTGGACGAAGCGCATAAACCGCTCCAGCGAGGCGTGCAGGCGCTGGAAAAAGACGGGCTTGATCAGGTAGTCAAACGCGCCGCTGCGCATGGCATGGCTGCAGGTCTGCATATCGCTGGCGGCGGTGATGAAGATCACCGAGCATTCATAGCTTTTCAACAGCGGGTTATCGATGAGCTCCACGCCTTTACCGTCCGGGAGATAGTTGTCCAGCAGGATAAGCCGCGGCTGATGCTGACGAATCAGGCTGCATGCCTGCTCAATCGACGCGGCGATGCCCACCACGCGCAAGTGAAAATTCTGCTCGATATACTCGCGATGCAGCTCCGCCAGGTGCGGTTCATCTTCAACGATCACAACGTCAAGTGGTTGGGTCATGCGGTTGTCCATTGGGAATAAACACAGAAAAAATGGTGCCCTGCGGCGTGTTGTCGGCGATCTCTATGCTGCCGCCCGCTTTCCTGATATAGCCTGCCACCAGAAACAGGCCAATACCGTGCTCGGTACCCACAATGTCGTTTTCACTTTCCGGTTTGCTGCTGAATCCCTGGCGGAAAATGTGTGGCTTCACCGCCTCATCCACACCGCAGCCTCTGTCTGCCACCTCTATCAACAACTCCTGGTTGCGGTCAGAAATGTAGAGTTCCACCGGCGCGGGGACCGGTGCCTTAAGGGTCGCGTCCACCGCGTTATCCAGCAGGTTACCAATAATGGACATCAGCTCCGTTTCGTTGAGCGTGGCGGGCATGCGGGTGAGCTGACAGGCCGGATCAAACAGCAGTTCAACGCCTTTTTCGCGTGCGCTGACGTATTTTCCTAACAGCAGCCCGCACAGGGCCGGAGAGACAAAATGGGCGGAGACAAAATCCAGCACGCGCTGCGCGCCTTCTGACTGCACCTGGATGTAACGGATCGCCTCGTCATAGTGTTTCATCTGCAGCAGCCCCACCAGCGTGGCGGTCCAGTTCAGCTGCTCGTGGCGCATAATGCGCAGGTTGTCCGCATAGCGCTTGATCTGGCTCAGTTGGCTGCTGAGGGTGTTAATGTCGTTTTTGTCGCGAAAGCTGTACACCCAGCCGCTTTCAACGCCGGGTTCGACCTCAATCGCCACGCGGTTAACGATC
The DNA here is from genome assembly GCF_014930485.1 of Enterobacter cloacae complex sp. P47BA. Lineage (NCBI taxonomy): Bacteria > Pseudomonadati > Pseudomonadota > Gammaproteobacteria > Enterobacterales > Enterobacteriaceae > Enterobacter > Enterobacter cloacae complex sp. P47BA. The sequence goes on from NZ_JADBRF010000012.1 coordinate 83,832, forward strand.
ACCTCTCGCTGGTTAAGCACTGCGATTTGGTCGTGGCGACCAGCGCTTACCGAGGCGTAGCGCTGGGATAAAAAGCCCGGCGACGTCTGCAGAACGTCTTCCAGCGGTTTGCCGATAAGTTCTTTCTCACTTTGATGAATATCGAGCATCTCCCTGGCTGCCCGGTTAATTAAAATCAGCCGCTTCTCTTCATTGATGGCAAATACCCCCTCGTACATGGCTTCTAATAGCGCGCGTTGCTGCAAAACCAACTGGGCGATATCTTTCGGCTCAAGGCGGAACATCTGCTTTTTAAGATTGCGGGTAAACAGCCAGGAGAAAATAAACAGCAACAGCAGAAGGGCAATACCGTACAGTCCAGCCTGCCAGAGAATGCGGGCGTTAATATTGGCGATATACGAGGTCAGATAGCCGACCGAGACGATGCCAATGACCTGATGCTGCGCATTAAAGATTGGCGCTTTGCTGCGCAGCGACACCCCAATCCCGCCCTGACGCACGGAAATAATGGTTTTGCCTTTTAACACCTCCGCATTATCCCCTCCAATCATCGGTAAATTAATGCGCTCCGGTGATTCCGAATGATAAAGGTGCTGTTCCCGGGTATCGCCAATCACAATATAGCTGGCATCGCTTTCGGCACGCAGCGGCTGTATTAAGCGGGCGATACCGGGGATATCTCTGGCTGCCACCATTTCCGCCAGACCCGGTATCAGGGCGATTTCACTGGCCTGTACCCGGGCGCGCTGGCCCAAATCGTGGTGTAGCTGTCGGTCAATAAAATGAAACAGGATCGTTCCCAGCAGAACTAACAGCAGGCAGGAGAAGCACACCAGCGCTAAAAACAGCTTTACCTGAAAAGAGAGTCTGCGTTTCATTCAACCTGTGCTAGCCCTATGAAAGTGAGAGATTTGCGGAGCCTGACATGTGCCAATAGCGGACGCAATCTGGCGAGAAAAGAGTTGTGACCTGGCTTTTCGTTTTCGGCGTTATAGCCATCAGGATCCCGTAAGGCTATGCTTCATTCAGCACGATAATAATTACAGAGGCAATGTCATGGATAAAGAACTACTGGATGAGGGGTACCGGGCCTATACCGGCGAGAAAATTGACGTTTACTTTAATACCGGGATCTGCAAACACTCAGGTAACTGCGTGCGTGGGAGCGCAAAGCTGTTTAATCTGAAACGTAAGCCGTGGATCATTCCCGATGAAGTGGACGTTGAAACGGTTGTACGCGTGATTGATACCTGCCCGAGCGGTGCGCTGAAGTATCGCCAAAAATAAGCGAGGAACCATGGAAATTCTGGAAGGCCATAACAAGTTTTACGTGAATGATGAGAACGGCAATCAGGTCGCAGAGATTGTCTTCGTGCCGACCGGCGAGCACCTGAGCATTATCGAGCACACCGATGTGGATGAGAGCCTGAAAGGGCAGGGCGTCGGTAAACAGCTGGTGGCGAAAGTGGTGGAGAAGATGCGCGGTGAGAACCGCAAAATTATTCCGCTGTGCCCGTTTGCGAAGCATGAGTTTGATAAGACGCGGGAATATGACGATATTCGGGCGTAAATAACGCGCCCGGCAGCACGCCGGGCACGAGTACGTCTAGCCAACAAACATCACCGACACGCACAGCACGCCGACGACCAGCGTCAGCAGGCTGCCAATTGAGCGGTACGGTTTCAGGGAAGGGATCAGATACGTCGACAGCGTCGGCATGATAAACAGGATCATGGCGATAAGCGGGCCGCTGATGGCGTAAATCATTGAGATGGCGTTCGGGTTAATGCAGCAGACCGCAAAGGTGATTAACGACACCCCCATAATGGAAATCGCGCGGTTAAAGGCGCGGCTCTTTTTAATCCCCACCTGATTTAGCGACGACTTCACGATCTCCGTCGCCCCTTCAATCACCCCAAAATAGGTGCCGAGGAACGATTTCGACATCGCTACGATCGCCACGATAATCCCGGAAATGCCGAGCCAGGCTGGGGAAGACGGCATCATCGACAGCGCTGACAGAATCGTCACCCCCTGCTCTTTGGCGGCCATAATATAGGACGGTGGGATAGAGAGCAGGCAGCTGAAGACAAAGAACAGCACGCTCAGGCAGATAATCAGGTACGCCACCTTCATGATCTTCTTGCATTTATCCATGGCACCGTCGGCAAACTTCTCGCGACGGTCAACGGCAAACGTTGAGATAATCGGGGTATGGCTAAAGGCAAACACCATCACCGGAATTGAAATCCATACCTGATGCAGCGTTTGGCGATCGAAAGCCATCTGGCTGGTAAGCAACGAGGGCTGCCAGCTTCCGGTGAGATAGATCGAGACAAACAGGAAATAGGCAATCAGCGGAAACACCAGGAAGCCCATCACTTTTATCGTGATATGCCGTCCCATCAGGAAAATCAGATTCAATACCAGCACTACCCCCAGGCTGACCAGCACGCGAACGGTGGTGTCCACCGTCAGGTGTTTTGCCAACTGCTCGGTTAACGAGTTGGTAATGGCCACCGCATAAATCTGCACCACCACAAAAAAGGCGATGAAATAGAGCGTGGTGATCAGATTGCCAATCTTCTTACCATAGTAGTGGGAGACGGCGCCGGTGATCCCTTCATTACCTTTTGTGTTTGACGAGAGAATAAATTGCGCCAGCGCCCGGTGCGGCCAGTAGGTTAACGGATAGGCCACGAGGGCGGTGATAAACAGGACAATAGCGCCTGCGGAGCCCAGCTGAATGGGCAAGAACAGCGTTCCTGCGCCCACGGCCGTGCCATAGAGAGCGAAACTCCAGAGAGTCTCATCTTTTGACCAAATTTTCGACATTAGAGCAACGTTTCAACTAACAAACCATCAGAATGGCGTGCAATTTACCATAGTTATGCCTGAAGAGCGCAGTTGCTTCGACGGAGTTTGGCCGGAACAGGCGTCCGGCCAGCGAGGGTTTAGCCTGCCAGAGCGCGTCGTTGCTGGCGACGCTTAAGGAATTTCTCACGCAGGTTATCGTATGCCCAGTTATAGAACATGGTGTATGGCAGGAAGAAAAGGAAGAAACCAATTTCTAACGTGAATGCCTCAAGCAGGGTCACGCCCAGCACGGCGGCGACAATCGACACGCCGATTACAATAAACCCGCATTCGAACCCCAGGGCGTGCAGCGCGCGCACTTTTGCCGTACGTTTTACGCGCTGGACAGGCCAGAAACGGTCGAAGCCGAAGTTATAGATAATGTTCCAGAGCATGGCGGTGGTAGCCAGGATAATGGTTAACCCACCCATCTCCACCACCGAGCGCTGCATCAGCCATGCCGCCGTGGGGGCGAGAATTGCCGTGGCAATCCCTTCGAAACAGACAGCATGAAAGATCCGCTCCGGCAGCTTACGTTGGAGTGCATCCTGATGTTGCATAGTGTAGACCTCATTAATTCACCGGTATGGGCGTTGATGCAGCCTATTTTTATCGCTAAAGCTGATATATTAAAGATGGTATCCATCGATAAAGTAGATAGTTTATGCGCTATTCACCTGAAGCTCTTACCGCGTTTGTTGAGACCGTTGCGGCAGGCTCTTTCTCTGCTGCCGCGCGCAGGCTGCGTAAAAGCCAGTCGACGATCAGCACCTCCATTGCCAACCTTGAAGCCGATCTGGGTTTCGAACTGTTTGACCGCTCGGCGCGCCAGCCGGTGTTAACGGTCCAGGGGGAACAGGTACTGGGCTATGTGCAGGCCATTCTCGCCGCCAGCACGCGGCTGGATGAGCTGGCGGTGTCGTTAACGGCACAAACGGAGGCGCGTCTGACGTTTGTCCTCTCCGATACCCTCAACCCCGACGTGCTTGAAGATCTGATGAAGCAGTTTGACGCTCGCTTTCCCCACACGGAGTTCGAATGCCTGATTGGCGAGGAAGAGGACGTGATCGATCTGCTGCAAAAGGAGCGCGCGCAGGTGGGGCTGACGGAAGCGCGAGACGGTTATCCTACGGATATTGGCGCTACCCGGCTGCCGGTGCAGACCCGAATGGCGATATATGCCGCGACCACGCATCCGCTCGCCGGACAACACGAGGTGCAGAGCGACGAGCTGCACGGCTGGCGGGAGCTGAGGCTCAGCACCTACCTTGAGCGCGAGGCTGAGATCGCGCGCGGGCCCGTCTGGTCAGCGCCGAACTACCTGTTATTGCTGAGTATGGCCGTCCAGGGGTTCGGCTGGTGCGTGCTGCCGTGCGCGCTGGTGGATGAATTCGCCGCCGCGAAGTCGCTGGTACAGCTCAATGTTCCCGGCTGGCCACGGGCGATCGGCATCGATCTGCTGTGGAATAAACGATCCCCTCCCGGCGTGGCCGGAAGCTGGCTGCGGCAGTATCTGCAGGATGCACGCTAATCCTTGTGATTAAACTCACTATTTTTAAACAATTAAGATAATTGCCAGTAACAATCCTCTACTATCGTCATGTCATTTAACACAGAGGTCGTGATGAAAGATGTCGTAATAGTGGGTGCGTTGCGTACGGCTATCGGCTGTTTTCAGGGAGCGCTTGCGCGTCACTCGGCGGTTGACCTGGGCAGCGTGGTCGTTAAAGCGCTGGTGGAACGTAGCGGGATCGCAGCCCATGAAGTTGATGAGGTGATCCTGGGGCAGGTTCTCACGGCCGGTGCCGGGCAAAACCCTGCGCGTCAGGCGGCGCTGAAGGGCGGGCTGCCCAACACCGTCTCCGCTATTACCATCAACGACGTCTGTGGTTCAGGGTTAAAAGCGCTGCATCTCGCCACCCAGGCCATTCAGTGCGGTGAAGCGGATGTGGTTATAGCTGGCGGACAAGAGAACATGAGCCGCGCGCCGCACGTTCTCACCGATAGCCGAACCGGCGCGCAGCTGGGTAACAGCCAGCTGCTCGACAGCCTCGTGCATGACGGGCTGTGGGATGCGTTCAACGACTATCATATGGGCGTGACGGCAGAAAACCTGGCGCGCGAGTACGGCATTAGCCGCGAATTGCAGGACGCCTATGCGCTCAGTTCGCAGCAAAAAGCGCGTGCCGCGATTGATTCCGGTCGCTTTCGCGACGAGATTGTCCCGGTCAGCACGCAGCGTCAGAACGGCGAGGCGATCGTCGTCGATACCGATGAACAGCCGCGCACGGATGCCAGCGCGGAAGGCCTGGCGAGACTGAATCCCGCGTTTGAAACGCAGGGCTCGGTCACCGCGGGCAATGCCTCGTCCATTAACGACGGTGCCGCCGCCGTGATGATGATGAGCGAAAGCAAAGCCCTTGAGCTCGATCTCCCCGTGCTGGCCCGCATTAAGGCGTTTGCCAGCGTGGGCGTGGATCCTGCGTTGATGGGGATTGCGCCGGTCTACGCTACCCGTCGCTGCCTGGAGCGCGCAGGGTGGCAACTTTCGGATGTCGATCTGATCGAAGTGAACGAAGCCTTTGCCGCGCAGGCGATCTCGGTCGGCAAAATGCTGGAATGGGATCCGCTGCGGGTCAACGTGAACGGCGGTGCAATTGCGCTGGGTCATCCCATCGGCGCGTCCGGCTGCCGAATCCTGGTTTCGCTGGTCCACGAAATGAAAAAGCGAAACGCGCGCAAAGGGATCGCTACCCTCTGTATAGGCGGCGGACAGGGCGTGGCGCTCGCCATCGAACGCTAATTTCTCCTCACTTAAAAAACCTCCTTCGGGAGGTTTTTTTTATCGTGTTCTTCTCTTCATGGGAAGTAATCGTGATCCGCGCGTCATTTCTGTTATAAACAAAAATAAAAAATGAAACGTTGTTTTAATTGCAATTGAAAACCCTATTTTATGCCGCTAGTATGTGCTCATCATAAAACGAAACGTCGTTTCGTTTAATTTCTGCCTTCGGGCATGACCACATCTGGAGGTTACCGTGGACGTCAGACAAAGCATCCACAGCGCGCACGCCAAAACGCTGGATACTCAGGGACTGCGCAGCGAGTTTTTAGTTGAGCAGGTGTTCGAAGCCGATAAGTACACCATGGTCTATAGCCACATCGACCGCATTATCGTGGGCGGCATTATGCCGGTGGCGAAAACCGTCTCCGTGGGCGGTGAAGTAGGCAAGCAGCTGGGCGTAAGCTACTTCCTGGAGCGTCGTGAACTGGGGGTGATTAATATTGGCGGGCCGGGCACGATCACCGTGGACGGCCAGTGCTACGAGATTGGCCACCGCGACGGGCTGTACGTCGGCAAAGGGGCGAAAGAGGTGGTCTTTGCCAGCATCGACGGCGGTAAACCCGCGAAGTTTTACTACAACTGCGCCCCGGCGCACACCGCTTATCCAACCAAAAAAGTAACGCCCGCTGACGTTGCGCCCGTGACGCTGGGCGACAACCTCACCAGCAACCGCCGCACCATCAATAAATACTTCGTGCCGGATGTGCTGGAAACCTGCCAGCTCAGCATGGGGCTGACCGAGCTTGCGCCAGGCAACCTGTGGAACACCATGCCGTGCCATACCCACGAACGCCGCATGGAAGTCTACTTCTACTTCAACATGGATGAAGACGCCTGCGTGTTCCACATGATGGGACAGCCTCAGGAAACCCGCCATATCGTCATGCATAACGAGCAGGCGGTGATTTCACCCAGCTGGTCTATTCACTCCGGCGTGGGGACGAAAGCCTATACCTTCATCTGGGGGATGGTTGGAGAAAACCAGGTCTTCGATGACATGGACCACGTCGCGGTTAAGGATCTGCGCTAGTCGCGGGCAATTAAGCATACATCTGCCTGTTGATGACAGGCGCTGAAAGAGTAAGGAACAAACATGATTCTGGATGCATTTTCTCTGCAGGGTAAAGTGGCCGTGGTTTCCGGGTGTGACACCGGACTGGGCCAGGGGATGGCGTTAGGCCTGGCGGAAGCGGGCTGTGATATCGTCGGGATTAACATCGTTGAGCCCACGGAAACCATCGAACGCGTAACCGCGCTGGGCCGCCGTTTTCTCAGCCTGACCGCCGACCTGCGTAAAATCGACGCTATTCCGGAGCTGCTGGATCGCGCGGTGGCGGAATTTGGCCATATCGACATTCTGGTCAACAACGCGGGGCTGATCCGCCGTGAAGACGCGATTAACTTCAGCGAGACCGACTGGGACGATGTCATGAACCTGAACATCAAGAGCGTGTTCTTTATGTCCCAGGCGGCGGCGAAGCACTTCATCGCGCAGGGCAAGGGCGGCAAGATCATTAACATCGCCTCGATGCTCTCCTTCCAGGGCGGCATCCGCGTGCCGTCTTACACCGCGTCGAAAAGCGCGGTGATGGGCGTGACCCGCCTGCTGGCGAACGAATGGGCGCAGCACAACATCAACGTCAACGCGATTGCGCCGGGCTACATGGCCACCAACAACACCCAGCAGCTTCGTGCTGACGAAGAACGCAGTGCGGCGATCCTGGAGCGTATTCCGGCGGGCCGCTGGGGGCTGCCGAGCGATCTGATGGGGCCGGTAGTGTTCCTGGCTTCCCCGGCATCGGACTATATCAATGGTTATACCGTCGCGGTTGATGGCGGCTGGCTGGCGCGATAATCATAACTTATGACAAATACCTCTGCTCTTCGGCGGAGGTTTTTTTTGCTTAAAATTTGTCAAAGTCCATATTGATAAACACGAAAAATCCATACTTAAAAATCATAGATGACTGCCATCACACTTTTATTACTTAAAAATTAAGGCGTTAGTAAAATCAGGTGATTAACCAGCATTAGTTGAAATTGTAATGTCCATCACAGATCGCTATGCCATAGCGAAATAATCCATATCTTCACGAATTCCGGCCTGACACTTTTCCCCGCTATCTCGTAATTTCATTTAACGAATTTTGCTGTTGAGGCAGGAAAAATATGACATCTATAAATGACTCTACCCTGATGCCCGCCGCGCTGCGCGATACCCGCCGCATGAACCAGTTTGTCTCCATTGCGGCAGCCGTGGCCGGTTTGTTGTTCGGCCTGGATATCGGCGTTATCGCCGGAGCGCTGCCGTTTATTACCGATCACTTTACGCTGAGTAACCGCCTGCAGGAGTGGGTGGTGAGCAGCATGATGCTCGGCGCGGCCATCGGCGCACTGTTTAACGGCTGGCTTTCGTTCCGCCTTGGGCGTAAATACAGCCTGATGGTCGGGGCGGTCCTGTTTGTTGCCGGGTCCATTGGTTCGGCGTTTGCCACTAACGTTGAAGTGCTGCTGCTCTCCCGCGTGCTGCTGGGTGTGGCGGTGGGGATTGCCTCCTACACCGCGCCGCTGTATCTCTCCGAAATGGCGAGCGAGAACGTGCGCGGCAAGATGATTAGCATGTACCAGCTGATGGTGACGCTGGGCATCGTGCTGGCGTTCCTGTCCGATACGTACTTCAGCTACAGCGGTAACTGGCGGGCGATGCTCGGCGTGCTGGCGCTGCCTGCGGTAGTGCTGATTGTGTTAGTGATCTTCCTGCCCAACAGCCCGCGCTGGCTGGCCCAAAAAGGGCGTCACGTGGAAGCGGAAGAGGTGCTGCGCATGCTGCGCGACACGTCTGAGAAAGCGCGTGAAGAGCTGAACGAGATCCGCGAAAGCCTGAAGCTGAAGCAGGGCGGCTGGTCGCTGTTTAAGGCTAACCGCAACGTGCGCCGCGCGGTGTTCCTCGGCATGTTGCTGCAGGCGATGCAGCAGTTCACGGGGATGAACATCATCATGTATTACGCCCCGCGCATCTTCAAAATGGCCGGTTTTACCACCACCGAACAGCAGATGATCGCCACGCTGGTGGTGGGGCTGACCTTTATGTTCGCCACCTTTATCGCGGTGTTCACCGTCGATAAAGCCGGACGTAAACCGGCGCTGAAGATTGGCTTTAGCGTGATGGCGCTCGGTACGCTGATCCTCGGCTACTGCCTGATGCAGTTTGATAACGGCACGGCGTCCAGCGGCCTCTCCTGGCTCTCCGTGGGCATGACCATGATGTGTATCGCTGGCTACGCGATGAGCGCCGCGCCGGTGGTGTGGATCCTGTGCTCTGAAATTCAGCCGCTGAAATGTCGCGATTTTGGTATCACCTGCTCCACCACCACCAACTGGGTGTCGAACATGATCATCGGCGCGACTTTCCTGACGCTGCTGGATGCGATTGGCGCGGCGGGAACCTTCTGGCTCTATACGGTGCTGAACGTGGCGTTTATTGGAGTGACATTCTGGCTAATTCCAGAAACCAAAGGCGTGACGCTGGAACATATTGAACGCAAGCTGATGAGCGGGGAGAAACTGCGAAATATCGGCGTGTAAGGGGTAATGCCGGGTAAGCGCAGCGCCACCCGGCGTTTTGTAACCGTGATGCTGAATAACTACCAACTTTGATAGCCGTTCCTCAGATAGTCCATTCTCGTGTTCAGATTATTCTTAGTTTCTTGTATTATTGGGCAACTGAACTCACCCGGCAGGAATTTACTGCACCCGAAACATAAGAACGGCTATGTCAGCAATGGATTTCAAAAAAAATACGGACCTCGATTTTCCCTCATATGCTCCTCCAGCAGTCAGTTCAAAAGAGATCGATCTTCTGGGCCTGTTAGATATTCTGATTACCGCGAAAAAACGTATTGCCACCATTATCTTTGTTTTCGCGCTGGCAGGTCTGGCAATTGCGCTTCTACTGCCGCAAAAATGGACCAGTAAAGCGGTGATCACTCCGGCGGAACAGACACAGTGGAATCCGCTGAGCCAGATGATGGTTGCGCTGCAGGTTCTTGATGTGAAGGTGCCGGTTACCCGTCAGGAAGTCTTTGACCTGTTTATTAAAAAATTCCAGTCGCAGTCATTGCTTGAAGAGTATATGACCTCTTCCCCTTACGTGATGGCGCAGCTCAAGAATGCGCAAGTGGACCCGCTTGAACTGCACCGTGCGGTTGTCAATATTGCAGACAAAATGAAAGCGGTGAATGATGTTCAGGGAAAAGATGCGGATAAAGCGCCTTTCGTCTCCTGGACATTGAGCTTCACCGCGCCGACCGCAGCCGATGCCCAATCCGTTCTGGAGGGGTATATCAACTATATCTCGGCAATTGTTGAGAAAGAAACGGTGCAGAATATCCGCAACCAGATCGCCCTCAAAACGAACGAGGTAGAGCAGCAGCTGACGCTCGACCGCGTTCGTCTGACCAATGTGCATAACACCAACCTGCAGCGGCTGAACTATTCGCTGGAAGTGGCGAATGCGGCGGGCATTAAGAAGCCTGTTTATAGCAACGGACAAGGGATAAAAGACGATCCGGATTACTCCGTCGCGCTCGGGGCTGACGGTATCGCGGAAAAGCTAAGGATTGAAAAAAATCTTAAGGATGTGACGGAGCTGAACGCGGACTTCCAGAACCGGGAATATTACCTGGCGCAGCTGAAAAAACTCTCCTTCGCAGACGTTAAGCTTGAGCCATTCAGGTATCAGCTTTCGCCATCGATGCCGGTGAAAAAAGACGGCCCGGGCAAAGGCATGATTGTCATTCTGGCGGCGATCCTTGGCGCTCTGTTTGCCTGCGGCAGCGTATTACTCCGTGAGGCCATGCTCAGCCGAAACCCATTGCCAGAGCCGGTAACGGAATAAATTCTGCACACATGAAGGCGCTGCAACAGCGCCTTTTTTATTTCAGGAAATCCTCGCGAACAGGCGTAAAGGTGTCCAGCAGCGTGCCGGCCCTGAGGCAGACGCAGCCGTGCATCACATGTGGTTGTTTGTAGAGGGTATCTCCCGCCGTCACGACATGCTTCTCTTCACCAATGGTAAACTCAAATTCTCCAGAGAGAACATAGGTTAACTGTTCGTGCGGGTGGTTATGCAGTGGGCCAATCGCGCCCTGCTCAAAATGTACTTCAACCGCCATCAGCCTGCCGCCGTGGGCCAGCACGCGACGCGTAACGCCGTTCCCCAGATCTTCAGACGCGGTCTCTTTGTGGAACATAAACATGGCTTTGCCCTTCATAATAAAACAGTGTTTTATTTAATTTACATTGGCCAGCTTAAAAAGAAAACGACGTAATAAAGAACTGGAAACAGGATCACAAGTTTGCTTCACTGGCTTAAACAGATAAGGAGCGATGATGAAAACGATTGGCCTGATAGGTGGGATGAGTTGGGAATCGACAATCCCTTATTACCGCCTGATTAACGAAGGCGTAAAGCAGCGTCTGGGCGGCCTGCACTCCGCGAGCCTGCTGCTGCACAGCGTTGATTTTCATGAAATCGAAGCCTGCCAGTCGAGCGGCGAATGGGATAAAGCCGGAGAAATCCTGGCTGATGCCGCGCTGGGGCTGGAGCGTGCGGGGGCGCAGGGCATTCTGCTGTGTACCAACACGATGCACAAAGTGGCCTCGCATATTGAAGCGCGCTGTTCGCTGCCGTTCCTGCACATCGCGGACGCCACCGGACGCGCCATTCGCGCTTCGGGAATGTCGCGCGTGGCCTTGCTGGGCACACGTTACACCATGGAGCAGGATTTCTATCGCGGGCGCTTGCACAGCGAGTTTGGGATTGAAAGCCTGATCCCGGATGAGGGGGACCGGGCGCGCATCAATCAGATTATCTTCGACGAGCTCTGCCTCGGAACCTTCAGCGAAACCTCCCGCGCATATTACGTCAGCGTAATAGATAAACTGGCGCAGCAGGGGGCTGAAGGGGTGATTTTCGGCTGCACGGAGATCGGTTTGCTGGTGCCGGCCGAACGAAGCCCCATCCCGGTGTTTGATACCGCGGCCATTCACGCGGCAGATGCCGTGGAATTTATGCTGTCATAACGGGTTTTGCAGGTCAGGTAAGCGAAGCGCCACCTGACGCGCATGCTCAACTAAGTGTTCGGTGAATGCGTCCACCAGCGCGGAAGCCGGACGGTGCAGCGGGCGGATAAGGCTTACGGTGAACGGGACGGAAACGCTAAAACGGCGGATGACGATCCCGCTTCCTGCATAGTCCAGCGCCGTAAGCGGATTGACGACCGCAACGCCAACGCCCGCGCGCACCATCGCGCATATTGACGCCGCGCTGTGGGTTTCAACGACCATCCGCCGCTTCACCTGATGCTCAGAAAAAAGCGTATCCAGCAGCTGCCGGTAGCTGTCCGTTTGCGACAGGCTAATGTAGTTTTCACCATGAAAATCCGCGGGCGTCAGCACTGCTTTGTGGGCAAGCCGATGCCCGGCGGGCAGAACGCACACTTCATCCAGCGCGAGTAGTTCCGTGCGCACCGTTCCTGCGGGTGTCGAGAGGGTTTCGGTTAACCCGAGATCGTGCCGCTGTGCCGACAGCCACTCTTCAAGCAGAGGCGACTCCTGCGGGACGATGGTGAGATTGACCTCAGGATAGCGGGCCAGAAAAGGCTGGAGCAGCGTCGGTAAAAAGGACTGAGAGAAGACGGGCAGGCAGACAATCGACAGCTCGCCCTGACGAAACTCGCGCAGGCTTTCCGCCGCGCTGACGATTCTGTCCAGCCCGTACCATGAGCGCTGCACTTCCTCAAACAGGCGCAACCCCTGCACCGTCGGGTGAAGCCTGCCCCGGGCGCGTTCGAACAGCTTCAGCCCCAGCACTTTCTCGAAGCGCGCCAGCTCGCGGCTGACCGTCGGCTGCGAGGTATGCAGCATCTGCGCGGCTTCGGTGAGATTGCCGGCGGTCATCACGGCGTGAAAAATCTCGATGTGGCGTAAATTGACGGCGGGCATAGGGCACCTGAAAGCAAGGAATTGTCCATATCATTTTTGCATAGACTCGCGATAAAACGATATTTTTTATTCTGCTTCCGCTGTGGCGTAATCATAAAAAATGAATTGAACCGGAGAAGACCATGCCACGCCCGCTCAACCAGACGGATACCGATTTGAACGCTGAAAACCTGCTGCGCCTGCCCGCCGAGTTTGGCTGCCCGGTATGGGTCTACGACGCGCAGATCGTTCGCGAGAAGATCGCCGCCCTGCATCAGTTTGACGTGGTGCGTTTTGCCCAGAAGGCCTGCTCCAATATTCATATTCTGCGCCTGATGCGCGAGCAGGGCGTGAAGGTTGACTCCGTATCGCTGGGTGAAATCGAGCGTGCGCTGGCGGCAGGCTTTGATCCGAAAACCGATCCTGACGCGATCGTCTTTACCGCGGATGTGATCGACGACGCCACGCTTGCGCGCGTGCATGAACTGCAGGTGCCGGTGAACGCTGGTTCTGTGGATATGCTGGAGCAGCTTGGGCAGGTTTCACCCGGCCATCGCGTCTGGTTGCGCGTCAACCCGGGCTTTGGACATGGCCATAGCCAAAAAACCAACACCGGGGGCGAAAACAGCAAGCACGGCATCTGGTACGCCGATATGCCTGCCGCGCTTGAGGTACTGCAGCGCTACAGCCTGAAGCTGGTAGGCATTCATATGCACATTGGCTCCGGCGTCGATTACGGGCACCTGGAGCAGGTGTGCGGGGCGATGGTGCGCCAGGTTGTTGACTTCGGTCAGGATCTGGAGGCGATCTCCGCCGGTGGAGGTCTTTCCATTCCTTATCGTGAAGGGGAAGAGGCGATCGACACCGATCACTATTACGGCCTGTGGAGCGCCGCGCGCGATCAAATTGCCGCACATCTGGGCCATGCCGTGAAGCTGGAAATTGAGCCGGGTCGTTTCCTGGTAGCCGAAGCCGGCGTGCTGGTGGCTCAGGTACGCAGCGTCAAAGAGATGGGCTCCCGCCACTTCGTGCTGATTGATGCGGGCTTTAACGACCTGATGCGTCCGTCCATGTACGGCAGCTACCATCACATTACCGCCCTGGCTGCCGATGGCCGCGATTTAACGCACGCGCCGCGCCGCGAGACGGTGGTCGCAGGCCCGCTGTGTGAATCCGGTGATGTGTTTACCCAGCAGGAAGGTGGCAAAGTTGAAACCCGCGCGCTGCCCGAGGTGAAGCCGGGCGATTACCTGGTGCTGCACGACACCGGGGCGTACGGGGCGTCTATGTCCTCGAACTACAACAGCCGTCCGCTGCTGCCGGAAGTGCTGTTTGATAACGGCAAGGCGCGGCTGATCCGTCGTCGCCAGACCATTCAGGAACTGCTGGCGCTGGAACTCGTTTGATTAAAGTACGGCCCCGTTGTGACCGAATCGCGTAATACCAGCGTGCCGGTAAACGGCGGGATCGCATCGACCGGCTGGTTCTTCGCCAGCCGGATCGCCTGATCGATAGCCGTGACGATCATGTTATCTATCGGCAGATAAACCGACGACAGCGCAGGCTCCAGCCACTTTGCGCTTGGGGCATCGTCAAAGCCGAACAGGGAGATATCCTGCGGGATCTTAAGCCCTGCCTGATGCAGCGCTTTGGACGCGCCCAGCGCCATATCATCGTTACAGGCAAACAGCGCGCTGAACGACACCCCTTCAGCAATCAGCTCCTTACACAGCTCATAGCCCCGCGTCATTCCCGCATCACCGTATTTTATTCGACGCTCGTCCAGACGAATGCCGTGCTTTTCCAGCGCCTTACGGTAGCCCATCAGCCGTGCTTTACCCGTGGGGGTGTGGATCGGAACGGTAATGCAGGCGATCTCCCGGTGGCCCTGATTGATCAGGTAATCCACCGCCTTAAACGCGGCATCCTGTTGTTCGAAGAACACGCAGCGCTCCGGTGCCTGGCTGACTTCACGGTTGATGACCACCAGCGGCGTTTGCACGGTATTAATCAGCTTGATGATCGCTTTTTCGCTCATATAGCGCGTGTAAAGCACGATGGCATCGCACTGGCGGTCGGCCAGCATTTGCACCGCCTGCTCTTCCTGCTCTGGCGCGTCGTGACCGTCGGTGACGATCAGCTGTTTCCCGTGGGTTTCGGTCTGCCGCGACGCCTGCTGCAAAAGACGACCAAAGTAAAAGCCGTCGAAGGTAGAGACGACCAGACCAATGCTGTTGCTGGTCTGGTTAGCCAGCGAACGCGCGAGAAAGTTTGGGCGGTAGCCCAGCTCTTCCATCGCAGCAAAGACCTGCTGACGCGTGCTCTCTTTAACCTGACCTGTGCCGTTCAGCACGCGCGAGACGGTAGCCTTCGACACGCCCGCGCGCAGTGAGACATCCAGCATTGTTGCCATTCTACATTCCTGCTTCCACGTAATGGTTTGCAGTTTAACACAGACCTGACAGCGTATAAGCGATGCGGGAAGCGCAAAACTTCTGCCACGATCACGCTTTTTGGTCACGATTCGCCTGGCCTGCCGGAAGTAAAACTAAATAGTCTGACTCTGGTAAAATAATCGCCAAACCGGGCTGGAGACGTCAGGCCAGCATAATCATTAAAAACGCAGGTGAAACGTGAAAAAGACCGTCATTCTCCCGCTTTACGAGGCACCGCGCTATGCGGAGCAGGTCACCGACTGGCTCTGGCAGGCCTTTGGCGAGGGGCTTGCGCGGGATTTTTTCCATAGCATCGTCGAGCACAGCCAGACGCCGGGTGCCCTGCCGCTGACCTTTATCGCCGTAGAGGATGAACGGCTTCTCGGGACGGTGGGACTCTGGCGCTGTGATTTGATTACCCGTCAGGATCTCTGTCCGTGGCTGGCGGCGCTCTACGTTGACGACGCAGCGCGCGGCAAGGGGCTGGCAGGAAAGTTACAGCAGCATGTTATTCGCTTCGCCGCACGGGCCGGGTACGAGGAACTTCATCTCTGGTCTGCCTGCCGCGACTTCTATGAACGTTACGGCTGGCAGTATATTGGCGATGGGCTGGAGTATCCGGATAAAACGGTACACCTGTATCGCTATTCGCTCTGCGCGTCAGCGGGGGCAGCAACGGAGTGACGGCGCACTAACGTTGGGCTGAAGAGATGGGTAATCTCCGGCGGCTGGCGTTGTTCGGCCAGCGCCAGCGCCAGCTCTGCGGCCTGGGTGGCCATCGTGATGATGGGGTAGCGTACGGTGGTCAGGCGCGGGCGCACGTACCGGGAGACCAAAACATCGTCGAAGCCAATCAGCGAGATTTCCGCTGGCACCTCGATCCCGTTGTCATTCATGACGCCCATTGCCCCGGCGGCCATCGAATCGTTATAGCTGGCGACCGCGGTGAAATTCCGTCCGCGACCCAGTAGCTCCGTCATGGCCTGTTCGCCGCCGCTCTCATCCGGTTCACCGTAGGCCACCAGACGGTCATTGCACGGCAGACCGTTTTCGCGCAGGGCGTCGTAGTAGCCCTGCAGGCGGTCTTCCGCATCAGAAATGGGGTGATTGGAGCAGAGATAGCCAATCCGGGTATGACCCTGTTGAATCAGATGACGGGTCGCAAGCCAGGCGCCGTAGCGGTCGTCGAGGGCTACACAGCGTTTTTCAAAGCCGGGGATAATACGGTTGATAATCACCATGCCGGGCATCTGCTTCATCAGGTGAATTAGCTCGGCATCCGGGATCATTTTGGCGTGTACCACCAGCGCAGCGCAGCGGTGGCGGATCAGCTGCTCGATGGCCTGGCGTTCTTTTTGTTCATTATGATAGCCATTGCCGATCAGCAAAAAATTACCCGTCTGATAAGAGACCTGTTCAACCGCTTTTACCATGGCACCGAAAAAGGGATCGGAAACGTCTCCCACCACCAGCCCAATAGTCTCTGTTGACTGCTGGGCGAGCGCGCGGGCGTTGGCATTCGGATGGTAGTTCAGGGTTTCCATGGCGCTTTGTACCGCCTGGCGTGATGCGTCACTGGCTTTGGGTGAATCATTAATCACGCGGGAGACGGTGGCTACCGACACACCTGCCAGACGAGCCACATCCTTTATTGTCGCCATTTATAACCTTCTTATTTGGGGTAAGCGTTTACACACTGAATAGTGTTGCGGAAAAGTGACGTCCATTCAAGGGAAGCCGGTTTCCGGGAGCCACAAACGTGACGCAGACCAACCCTGGTAGTGTAATCGTTACACGCCTGGTCATGTCAGAAGAATGTCATTCTGAACCTTTAGTTACACTTTGCCTCAGGCTGTTGCGATTGTCCGGTGGCGATGACGTTAAAGAGGTTGGTAGAGTCGAGATCCCAGAGGTATTGATAGGTGGAATCAACTCCGGTTGATTAACACGACTTACACCAGCCTGCGTTCTTACGCAGGTTTTTTTTTGCCTGATAGTTCAACCTGTAACAGCAAAAGAGAATATTCACACCTGGTTGCATTTCGGCTCATTCCCTTGCGTTTTCCTGCTGGCGAAGTGCAGGGTCAACAGCCACAATCAAGATCCCAGAGGTATTGATTGGTGAGAATTCTTAGTACGATTTCGTACTCATCTCTTGCACCAACCTGCGCGGATGCGCAGGTTTTTTTTCGCCTCCACTTTTGCTGTCGCTCCCGTATCACTTCTCGTGTAATCTGCCACCATTTACTGTCAACCCACCACACTGTCTGGCAAAGGGAGTTGAGATGCTATTTGGGTTTTTCCGTACACTGTTCCGTATTCTTTTTCGCATCCGCGTCACTGGCGATGCCCAGGCGCTTCGCGGCGAGCGCGTTCTTATCACACCCAATCATGTTTCCTTTATAGACGGCATCCTGCTTGCGCTGTTTCTGCCCGTGCGTCCGGTGTTTGCGGTCTATACCTCCATCAGCCAGCAGTGGTATATGCGCTGGCTCACCCCACTGATCGATTTCGTACCGCTTGACCCGACAAAGCCGATGATGATTAAACACCTGGTACGTCTGGTAGAGCAGGGGCGTCCGGTGGTCATTTTCCCGGAAGGGCGCATTTCAGTGACCGGTTCGCTGATGAAAATCTACGACGGCGCGGGGTTTGTCGCGGCGAAATCAAACGCGACCGTGGTGCCGCTGCGCATTGAAGGCGCAGAGTTGACCCATTTCAGCCGCCTTAAGGGGCTGGTGAAGCAGCGTCTGTTCCCCAAAATCACCCTGCATATCCTGCCGCCAACGTCGTTACCGATGCCGGAAGCGCCGCGTGCCCGCGATCGCCGTAAAATCGCCGGGGAAATGCTGCACCAGATTATGATGGAAGCGCGCATGGCCGTTCGTCCGCGCGAAACGCTGTATGAATCCCTGCTTTCGGCGCAGTACCGCTACGGCGCGAAGAAAAACTGCATTGAAGACATCAACTTTACCCCGGATACCTATCGTAAACTGCTGACCAAGACGCTGTTCGTGGGCCGCATTCTTGAGAAGTACAGCAAAAAGGGCGAAAAGATCGGCCTGATGCTGCCAAACGCGGGCATCAGCGCGGCGGTGATTTTTGGTGCGGTTTCCCGTGGCCGTATACCGGCGATGATGAACTACACGGCGGGCGTGAAAGGGCTGACCAGCGCCATTACCGCCGCCCAAATCAATACCATCTTTACCTCCCGACAGTTCCTGGACAAAGGCAAGCTGTGGCATCTGCCGGAACAGCTGACCCAGGTACGCTGGGTCTTCCTGGAAGATCTAAAAGCGGACGTGACCACCGGCGACAAGCTGTGGATTTTTGCGCATCTGCTGGTGCCGCATCTGGCTCAGGTCAAACAGCAGCCGGAAGATGACGCGATTATCCTTTTCACGTCGGGTTCGGAGGGCAACCCGAAAGGCGTCGTCCACAGCCACAAGAGTATTCTGGCGAACGTTGAGCAGATCAAAAGCATTGCCGACTTTACCGCGAATGACCGTTTTATGTCGGCGCTGCCGCTGTTCCACTCCTTTGGCCTGACTGTGGGGCTGTTCACGCCGCTGCTGACCGGTGCCGAGGTGTTCCTCTATCCTAGCCCGCTGCACTACCGCATTGTGCCGGAGCTGGTGTATGACCGTAACTGCACCGTCCTGTTCGGGACCTCAACCTTCCTGGGTAACTATGCCCGTTTCGCCAATCCGTATGATTTCTATCACGTGCGGTACGTGGTGGCCGGTGCGGAAAAGCTGCAGGAGAGCACGCGTCAGATCTGGCAGGACAAGTTTGGCCTGCGCATTCTTGAAGGTTATGGCGTTACCGAGTGCGCGCCCGTTGTCTCGATCAACGTACCGATGGCGGCGAAACCGGGAACGGTGGGGCGAATTCTGCCGGGGATGGATGCGCGCTTGCTGGCGGTGCCGGGCATTGAGGACGGTGGCCGCCTGCAGCTGAAAGGGCCAAACGTGATGAACGGTTACCTGCGCGTGGAAAACCCAGGCGTGCTGGAAGCGCCAACGGCGGAAAACGTCAACGGCGAGATTGAAACCGGCTGGTACGACACCGGTGACATCGTTCGTTTCGATGAGCAAGGCTTTGTACAGATTCAGGGGCGCGCAAAACGCTTCGCCAAAATCGCCGGTGAGATGGTCTCTCTGGAAATGGTTGAACAGCTGGCGACGGCCGTGTCCGCCGAGAAGATGCACGCCACGGTCGTGAAGAGCGATGCCAGCAAAGGCGAGGCGCTGGTGCTGTTTACCACTGATGCTGAGCTTAAGCGCGACAGGTTACTGAGCTATGCGCGTGAGCATGGCATTCCAGAGCTGGCGGTGCCGCGCGATATTCGCTACCTGAAGCAGCTTCCGGTGCTGGGTAGCGGCAAGCCCGATTTCGTGACCCTGAAAGGTATGGTTGAAGAGGCGGAACAGCAAAATGCGTGAGTCAGTACACACTAACACCTCCCTCAGGTCGAAAGGCATGATGGCGGTCATCGCCGCGCAGTTTCTCTCTGCATTCGGTGATAACGCGCTGCTGTTTGCCACACTGGCGCTGCTGAAAGCCGAGTTTTACCCTGACTGGAGTCAGCCGATCCTGCAGATGGTGTTTGTGGGCGCTTACATTATCTTTGCCCCGTTTGTGGGGCAGGTGGCGGACAGTTTCCCCAAAGGCCGGGTGATGATGTTTGCCAACGGTCTCAAGCTGCTGGGCGCTGCCAGTATCTGCTTCGGCTTCAATCCGTTTATTGGCTATACGCTGGTGGGTATCGGCGCTGCCGCCTACTCTCCGGCGAAGTATGGCATCCTCGGGGAGCTGACCACGGGCGATAAGCTGGTGAAAGCCAACGGCCTGATGGAGTCGTCAACGATTGCCGCTATCCTCCTCGGCTCCGTCGCGGGTGGCGTGCTGGCCGACTGGCATGTTCTGGCGGCCCTGGGCGTGTGTGCAGTGGTGTATGGTGGGGCGGTCGTGGCTAACCTGTTTATTCCGAAGCTGCCGGTGGCTCGCCCAGGCCAGTCCTGGCGCTTTAAACCAATGACCGGCAGTTTCTTTAACGCGTGCCGCGTGCTGTGGCGTAACGGGGAAACGCGTTTCTCCCTGATGGGAACCAGTATGTTCTGGGGGGCGGGCGTCACGCTGCGCTTCCTGCTGGTTCTGTGGGTACCGGTGGCGCTGGGGATCACCGACAACGCGACGCCGACCTATCTTAATGCGATGGTGGCGATTGGCATTGTGGCTGGTGCGGGCGCGGCGGCGAAGCTGGTGACGCTCGAAACGGTTGCACGCTGCATGCCAGCGGGGATCCTGATTGGCCTCGTGGTGCTTATCTTCTCGCTGCAACATGTGTTATTGCCCGCTTATGCTCTGTTGATCCTGATTGGTATTCTGGGGGGCTTCTTCGTGGTACCGCTGAATGCGTTACTCCAGGAGCGTGGCAAGCAGACCGTCGGGGCGGGGAATGCCATTGCGGTTCAAAATCTCGGTGAAAACCTGGCCATGCTGTTAATGCTGGGGCTCTACTCGCTGGCGGTAAAAGTAGGTGTCCCGGTGGTGGCGATTGGCGTCGGATTTGGTGGGCTGTTCGCGGCGGCGATTGCGGGATTGTGGATCTGGCAGCGTCGCCGTTGATAAGTAGCCGGGTGGCGGCTTCGCCTTACCCGGCAAAAGCATCAGCTACGGCGCAGGATAGGTATAAACCTGATGCACCGCTTCAATCTCCGCTAACACCTCTTCACTCAGGTTCAGATGGAAACTCTCAATGTTAGTTTTCAGCTGTTCCATGGTCGTCGCGCCAAGCAGGGTACTGGCAACAAACGGCTGACGGCGCACGAAGGCCAGCGCCATCTGCGCCGGATCCAGGCCGTGGCGCTTCGCGATATCCACATAGGCAGCAACGGCTTTTTGCGTCTGCTCGCCGCTGTAGCGGGTAAAGCGGCTAAAGAGGGTATTACGCGCCCCGGCCGGTTTCGCACCGTTCAGGTATTTCCCCGTCAGAGTGCCGAAACCGAGGCATGAATAGGCGAGCAGTTCCACTTCCTCATATTGCGTCACTTCAGCCAGCCCCACCTCGTAGCTGCGGTTAAGCAGGCTGTACGGGTTCTGGATGGTGACGATGCGCGGCAGATCGTGTTTATCCGCCAGGTGCAGATAGCGCATTACGCCAAAGGCTGTTTCGTTGGACACGCCAATGTAGCGGATTTTTCCCGCGCGCTGGCATTCGGTCAGCGCCTCCAGCGTTTCCAGCAGCGTAACGGCGGGGGCGCTCTCGTTCCAGCTATACCCGAGCTTGCCAAAACAGTTGGTTGGACGCTGCGGCCAGTGGACCTGGTAAAGGTCGAGATAGTCGGTTTGCAGGCGCTTCAGGCTCGCGTCCAGCGCGGCACGGATATTTTTGCGATCGAGGATCTGGTTTGGGCGGATCCCGGCATCGTTGTTTCGCGCGGGGCCACTCACTTTCGAGGCGATAACCAGCTTTTCACGGTTACCGCGTTTTGCCAGCCAGTTACCGACGTAGGTTTCGGTAAGTCCCTGCGTTTCAGGGCGTGGAGGCACAGGGTACATCTCTGCGACATCAATCAGGTTAATCCCCTGGCTGACGGCATAATCGAGTTGTGCATGGGCATCGGCTTCGCTGTTTTGTTCACCAAATGTCATCGTGCCCAACCCCAGTTGACTTATCTCCAGAGCGCTGTGGGGGATACGGTGATAATGCATAGCCGGCTTCCTTCAATAGACATGTAGACCGCGTCAGGAACCTCCCGACAAAGGAATATAAACATGGCAGAGGGGAAGCAAAAGGGGAAGAAAAAAATCAAAAAGGCCAGTAGGCTACTGACCTCCGACTGTTATCGCTCAATAATTTGCGAGACTTCGTCGCGATTGATCTGCATTTTATTGCCTGCCTGGTCGTGGTAGCTGACCAGACCGGTATCATCGTCGACTTCAGGTTTACCGTCAGTCAGGATCATCCGGCCGTCTTTCGTCGCCATGACGTAATCACTGCTGCAGCCCGAAACGGCAAACGCCAACCCGACTGCTGAAATTAACACCGCCCATTTTTTCATCGTTATCGTCCTCATCTGGCTCGTATCAAATCATAGTGTAGTATTAACCCGTTATAGCAACAGGGTGAAGCGGTAAAATCTTAAAAACCAGGCGATTATGTTTGTGAGCTCGCAAAATAAGTAAAAAACTATGTTTTAAGTAAGAAATGACGAGCAAGCAGCGCGCCGGTGAAATTTTTTTTAAGATAAAAACCGCGCGGTAGCGTCAGTATGGGTTCGCCCATCGCGCCGATCGCCTCGGTAAGCGCTTTGCTGTTTGCCGCTTTCGGGCGCAGCTGTAACACTTCTCCGTGCCGGGCGGTAATTCGCTCGACCTGACCGAGCACAATCATGTCCATCAGTTCTTCCCAGTCCAGGCGAAGCTGATGCTCCTCTTCTTCATCCGGGCTCCAGAGCAGCGGCGCGCCAACTCGGCGTTCAGCTAACGGGATCTGCCGTTCACCTTCAACCGGAACCCAAAGCACGCGATTCAGCTTATGGCGCACGTGGCTGGTTTCCCACGTTACGCCGGTATTGCCGGTTAAGGGTGCAACGCAGACAAAGGTAGTCTCCAGGGGCCGACCCTGGCGGTCGATAGGAATGGTTTTTAACTCTACGCCAAGGGCCGCGAAATCTTGCTCTGGCTTGCTCCCGGCGCTTGCCCCCAGCCACAGCTCCAGAAGCATGCCGATCCAGCCCTTATCTCGTTTCAGATCCTTCGGGATCTGTAGCCCTGCCATCGCCGCCAGTTCGCCCAGCGAGAAGCCTGCAAGGCGCTGAGCCTGCTGTAGCAACTGGCTTTCGCTCGAAGGCGGTGAGAGCAAGGGTGAAAGCGGATGCATGACGATAACCTTTTGATTAAAAAATAAACGAAGAAACAGTCCCCTGTGGATAGAGTTTAACTTTTTCTGTACCAATATTCCATGTGCATGATTTATAGGTTTTTTTATGAATTTTTCACGGTTTCATCAGGGACGCAAAACGGGTTGTTCAAATCTGGTCACTGACAATAAACAGGATCTTACACCATGTTATCCACAGAAAAATGGGATAACTGGGCATAACCCTGACTACTGTTTCAATTTACAGCCTTGACGTGCGACGAAAATCCAAATTTCAGACAAATTGTGCCTAACTTATTGGCACAATCTGTGGATAAAACCGACGCTGTTCGATCTTTCATCAGCACGACGATCCCTGCTGTGACGATCGTCACGCTATTCTGCATTTTGTTTGTCGATATGAATATAAAATAATGAAAAATATGACTTTATGTTGAAGGCGAGAAATGGGAGGGCAGAGGCCATTTCAGGTTGTTCATCGGTAATCAGACACTTCTTCACAACTATATCCACAGAAAAGGTGAATAAAATTGCCCTTGAGACCGCACATCTGTTTATAACTCTGCGCTTATTTGTGAGTTATTCAAATGTTATTAGGTTGCAGGCCTGTAAGAGAGTGGTTTACCGCCTCACTGTAGTGTGAAACAATCATTCATATATAAGGTTTAGTTTGGGGTAGTCCGGTGATTGATGACGATGGCTACCGCCCGAACGTAGGAATAGTAATTTGTAATCGTCAGGGCCAGGTCATGTGGGCCCGTCGATATGGTCAGCACTCCTGGCAGTTCCCGCAAGGCGGGATCAATCCGGGAGAGTCCCCAGAACAAGCGATGTACCGGGAGCTTTTTGAAGAGGTCGGTTTAAGCCGAAAAGATGTTCGCATCCTTGCCTCGACCCGCAACTGGTTGCGTTACAAGTTACCGAAACGTTTGGTGCGTTGGGACACAAAGCCGGTTTGTATCGGCCAGAAACAGAAGTGGTTTCTTCTGCAGTTGGTGGGCAACGATTCGGACATCAATATGCAAACCAGCAGTACGCCGGAGTTCGATGGCTGGCGCTGGGTGAGCTATTGGTATCCTGTTCGTCAGGTCGTGTCATTTAAGCGCGATGTTTACCGTAGGGTGATGAAAGAGTTTGCAAGTGTGGTGATGCAGCTTCAGGAGATCCCGCCTAAGCCGCAGAGCGCACCTGCCTGGCGACGTAAAAGAGGTTAAGCTACGCAAATCATGCTCACCCGCTTGCGAGAAATAGTCGAGAAGGTGGCCAGCGCTCCGCGCCTCAACGAGGCGCTGAATATTCTGGTCACTGACATCTGTCTTGCGATGGAGACCGAGGTCTGTTCGGTGTATCTGGCCGACCACGATCGGCGCTGCTATTACCTGATGGCGACCCGCGGTTTGAAAAAGCCGCGGGGGCGCACCGTAACGCTCGCATTTGATGAAGGTATCGTCGGGCTGGTTGGGCGGCTGGCTGAACCTATCAACCTTGCCGACGCGCAAAAACACCCCAGCTTTAAATACATCCCTTCCGTAAAAGAAGAACGCTTCCGCGCGTTTCTGGGTGTGCCGATTATTCAGCGCCGTCAGCTACTCGGTGTGCTGGTCGTCCAGCAGCGCGAGCTGCGTCAGTATGATGAAAGCGAAGAGTCCTTCCTCGTCACGCTGGCGACACAGATGGCGGCGATCCTCTCTCAGTCTCAGCTTGCTGCGCTCTTTGGTCAGTACCGCCATACGCGCATTCGCGCCCTTCCGGCATCGCCAGGGGTGGCGATTGCGGAAGGCTGGATGGACGCCACGCTGCCGTTGATGGAGCAGGTCTACGAAGCCTCTACGCTTGATGAAGCGCTGGAGCGCGAGCGTCTTACCGCCGCGCTGGAAGAGGCGGCCAATGAGTTCCGTCGCTACAGCAAGCGCTTTGCCGCTGGTGCGCAAAAAGAGACGGCGGCCATCTTCGACCTCTACTCGCACCTGCTTTCCGACGCGCGTCTGCGCCGTGAGCTTTTTGCTGAGGTTGATAAAGGCGCAGTCGCGGAGTGGGCGGTTAAAAAGGTCATCGAAAAATTTGCCGAGCAGTTCGCTGCTCTGACCGACGGTTATCTGAAAGAGCGGGCGGGAGATCTCCGCGCGCTGGGACAGCGCCTGTTGTTCCACCTCGATGATACCATTCAGGGGCCGAATGCCTGGCCAAAACGGTTTGTGCTGGTGGCCGATGAACTTTCGGCAACAACACTGGCCGAGCTGCCGCAGGACAGACTCGCCGGGGTTGTCGTACGTGATGGTGCAGCGAACTCCCATGCCGCCATTATGGTGCGCGCGCTCGGTATCCCTACCGTTATGGGGGCGGATATTCAGCCCTCGGTGCTGCACCGCCGCACGCTGGTGGTTGATGGTTACCGCGGTGAACTGCTGGTCGATCCTGAGCCGGTTCTGCTCCAGGAATATCAGCGTCTCATCAGCGAAGAGAATGAATTAAGCAAGCTGGCGGAAGATGACGTTAACCTGCCCGCGCAGCTGAAAAGCGGAGAGCGGATCAAAGTCATGCTCAACGCCGGCTTAAGCCCCGAGCACGAAGAGAAGCTTGGCAGCCGCATCGACGGGATCGGTTTATACCGCACTGAAATCCCCTTCATGCTGCAGAGCGGTTTCCCCTCCGAAGAGGAGCAGGTGGCGCAGTATCAGGGGATGTTGCAGATGTTCAACGACAAGCCTGTCACCCTGCGAACCCTGGATGTCGGGGCGGATAAACAGCTGCCGTATATGCCCATCAGCGAAGAGAACCCGTGTCTGGGCTGGCGCGGGATCCGCATTACGCTCGATCAGCCGGAGATCTTCCTGATCCAGGTGCGCGCGATGCTGCGCGCCAACGCCGCGACGGGCAATCTCAGTATTCTGCTGCCGATGGTCACCAGCATAGATGAAATCGACGAAGCGCGGCGCCTGATCGAACGTGCTGGTCGTGAATTGGAAGAGATGATTGGCTATGCGATCCCGAAACCACGGATCGGCGTCATGCTCGAAGTGCCATCTATGGTCTTTATGCTGCCGCAGCTGGCAAATCGCGTTGATTTTATCTCTGTCGGTACCAACGACCTGACGCAATATATTCTGGCCGTCGACCGGAACAACACCCGCGTCGCCAGTATCTACGATAGCCTGCACCCGGCGATCATTCGCGCGCTGGCGATGATTGCCCGTGAGGCTGAACAGTACGGTATTGATCTCCGCCTGTGCGGTGAAATGGCCGGAGACTCGATGTGCGTCGCGATCCTTATTGGTCTGGGGTATCGCCATCTGTCAATGAACGGCCGCGCAGTAGCGCGCGTGAAGTATTTGTTGCGGCATATCGACATCAATGATGCCCGCGAGCTGGCTGAGCGCAGCCTTGAGGCGCAGCTGGCCGCAGAGGTTCGTCACCAGGTGGCGGCATTTATGGAACGGCGCGGTATGGGCGGCCTGATCCGCGGTGGTCGCTAATCGTCTTTCGTCCTCTCCTTGTGGAGAGGGCGCCAGTGCGCACAAAACTCTATACACATCTTTTACATCTCTGGCGCATCCTCCGCGCCCGCCTTATGCTATGATTCGCAACTTTGGAGCCTCTGCTTAAGGCAGAATCGCATGTCTACCGCTGTCCACTTTCAGCGGAATAACAACATCTTGTGGTGACAGATGAACAGTGGTTATCTGCATTTTCCGGAATTTGATCCGGTCATTTTCTCAGTAGGACCTGTTTCGCTTCACTGGTACGGTCTGATGTACCTGGTGGGCTTTATTTTTGCCATGTGGCTCGCGGGCCGTCGCGCCAGCCGTCCTGGCAGCGGCTGGACCAAAAACGAAGTTGAAAACCTGCTGTACGCGGGCTTCCTCGGCGTGTTCCTCGGTGGCCGTATTGGGTATGTACTGTTCTATAACTTCCCGGTGTTCCTGAACGATCCCCTCTACCTGTTCCGCGTCTGGGACGGCGGCATGTCCTTCCACGGCGGCCTGATTGGGGTGATCCTGGTGATGGTGATTTTTGCCAAACGCACCAAACGCAACTTCTTCCAGGTGTCAGATTTTATCGCACCGCTGATCCCGTTTGGTCTGGGGGCGGGTCGTCTGGGCAACTTTATTAACGGTGAACTGTGGGGCCGCGTTGACCCAAGCGTACCGTACACGATGCTCTTCCCGGGCTCCCGCGCGGAGGATATCGCGCTGCTGCCGTCGCACCCGGAGTGGCAGTCCATTTTCGATACCTACGGCGTGCTGCCGCGTCATATGTCCCAGCTGTATGAACTGGCGCTGGAAGGCGTGGTGCTGTTTATCATCCTCAACCTGTTTATTCGCAAGCCGCGCCCGATGGGAGCTGTTTCCGGACTGTTCCTGATTGGCTATGGCGCGTTCCGCATCATCGTTGAATTCTTCCGCCAGCCGGATGCGCAGTTTACCGGCGAATGGGTACAGTACATCAGCATGGGGCAGATCCTCTCCATTCCGATGATTGTCGCGGGTGCCATTATGATGATTTGGGCGTATCGTCGTCGTCCACAGCAACAACTTTCCTGAGGAACCATGAAACAGTATCTTGAATTGATGAAAAAAGTGCTCGATGAGGGCACGCCGAAAAACGACCGTACCGGTACCGGTACGCTCTCCATTTTTGGCCACCAGATGCGCTTCAATCTGCAAGAAGGCTTCCCTCTGGTGACGACGAAGCGCTGCCACCTGCGCTCGATCATTCATGAACTGCTCTGGTTCCTGCAAGGCGACACCAACGTTGCGTATCTGCACGAAAATAACGTCTCCATCTGGGACGAATGGGCAGATGAAAACGGCAACCTGGGCCCGGTTTACGGCAAGCAGTGGCGCGCATGGCCAACGCCTGATGGCCGCCATATTGACCAGATCACCACCGTGATGAA
Source organism: Enterobacter cloacae complex sp. P47BA (assembly GCF_014930485.1). Lineage (NCBI taxonomy): Bacteria > Pseudomonadati > Pseudomonadota > Gammaproteobacteria > Enterobacterales > Enterobacteriaceae > Enterobacter > Enterobacter cloacae complex sp. P47BA. The sequence continues at coordinate 111,738 of NZ_JADBRF010000012.1, forward strand.
CCAGCTGAAAAACGATCCGGACTCTCGCCGAATCATCGTTTCCGCCTGGAACGTGGGCGAGCTGGACAAAATGGCGCTGGCTCCGTGTCACGCGTTCTTCCAGTTTTATGTCGCAGACGGCAAGCTCTCCTGCCAGCTCTACCAGCGCTCCTGTGACGTGTTCCTCGGCCTGCCGTTTAACATTGCCAGCTATGCGCTGTTAGTCCACATGATGGCGCAGCAGTGCGACCTGGAAGTGGGTGATTTCGTCTGGACAGGTGGGGACACCCATCTTTACAGCAATCATATGGAACAGACGCATCTTCAGCTCACTCGTGAACCGCGCGCGTTGCCGAAGCTGATTATCAAACGCAAACCGGAATCGATCTTCGATTACCGCTTTGATGATTTTGAGATTGAGGGCTACGACCCGCACCCTGGCATCAAAGCGCCCGTCGCTATCTGATGCGGTAAAGCGTGACATAACCGGTGCTGTTTAGCGCCGGTTTTTTTTCGTCTTTATTTCGTTTTCCGAGGCGTTATCCAGAAAACGTGCAACGCGCTGCAACTCTCCTGATACTTCGGATAACGCCTCGTAAAACCATTATTCACCGCTCGCCACGCCCACGGCGAATCGCCACACTTCCCGCATGAAAAAAGAGAACGGCTTTACGCTTATCGAAACGCTGGTGGCAGTCTCGCTGGTTGTCATACTCAGCGCCTCAGGTCTGTACGGCTGGGACAGCTGGCAGCGGCAGCAGCGGCTGTGGCAAACCGCCGGCCAGGTGCGCGACTATCTGGTGTTTCTGCGCAACCATGCCAACCGCTACAACCGTGACCATCAAATTAGCCTTCAGCGGTTGGGGGAGACAGAGTGTCTGGTGAGCGCTGCCGTACAAGGCTGTGAGAAGGGCAGCCCCTTTGTTCTGATTCCACTCTGGCCAGAGGTCGCGGTGAGCGAGGTCACACCTTCATTAGGGTTCTATGGGTTAAGGGATACGGCATGGGCAGGGCGGATACGCCTGCAAAGCCGTGCCGGAGAATGGCTTATCCTGGTCTCAGACGGAGGGCGCATCAGAATGTGTAAGGTCTCACAAGGAGGTTCATGTCGATGAGACAACGCGGTTTCTCGCTGACAGAAGTTCTGATTGCTACGGCCATCAGTAGCCTGTTGTTGATTGGCGCATCGCGCTTTCTACTCGGATTGCATCAGGCGGTATTACTGCAATCCGGCCAGAGAGAGCTGGAAGAAGAGGTCTGGCAGCGCCTGTTTGCTCTCGGCAAACAGCTTCAGCGTGCGGGTTACTGTGCTGGGAACTGCCAGGGGCAAGGGCTGGCGATCGCAAGGCAGGGCAGCTGCGTCATTGTTCGGTGGGATGCCAACAGTAACGGTCGTTGGGATCGCAGTGCATCAGAAAACGACAGCACCGGTTTTCGTCTGGAATCGGGCGCGCTGGAAACGCTTCGTGGGGCAACCTCATGTGAAGGTCAGGGATGGGAAAAGCTCACGGACCCGGACAAGCTCGCCATCGCGCATTTTGTGGTGAGGAAAGTAACACACGCCGGGTTTGCGCCGGAGCTGAATATCGAACTGTTCGCCCTGCGCAACGGCGATCATGGAGAGCCTTATCAGGCTTTGTATACGGTCACGGGGTACAACCTGTGAACCGTCAACTCGGTATGTCTTCGCTGGCGCTGGTTCTACTTTTACTGGTGCTTGGTACGCTGATCCTCACCGGCCTTAACCAGCAGCTGACAACGTTCAGCGCGCTCGTTGGCGGTGAGAGCCGTTCGCTGCAGCAGCAGGCTTCTGTACAGTCAGCGCTTGAGTGGGGACGCGTTCAGAGCTGGTCACCCGATCCTGAAGTCCAGTGCAAAAAGGAACTCGCCTGGCAAGTGTGTTTGCGGCGGCTGAGTGAGACCACTGTTTTACTGATTGCCGGAGTCAACGACCTGCTGCTCTGGCGTTCAGGAGAGATTATTGACGGTAATATTCGCTTTTCGCCTCACGGCTGGAGTGATTTTTGCCCGCTAAAGGAGCGTTCGCTATGCCAGCTGCCGTAAGCAAAGAAAAAGGATTTAGCATGGTTGAGGTTCTGCTGGCGATGATGCTGCTGGTCATCATCGTCACGGCACTGGCCGGTTATCATCGGGCGCTGGCGGCGCGGTTTACGCAGTTTAACCAGTATCGTCAGCTCTGGCACCACGCCTGGAATCAGGCTCAGCTCTCAACAAATGTTCTGCCCGCAGGCTGGCAGGCCAGTCGGGTGCAGACAACGCACGCAGGATGTGTCAGCATCACGGTTACACTTATTTCTCCTCTGGGGCGACGCGGTGAAATAACGCGTCTGCATTGCCCGGTTAGCCAGTAGTCGGGAGCGTCTATGTTAAGGGTCTACCACTCAAATCGTCTGGATGTGCTGGAAGCACTGATGGAATTTATTGTTGAGCGCGAGCGGCTCGACGATCCTTTTGAGCCTGAAATGGTGCTGGTGCAGAGCACCGGTATGGCACAGTGGCTGCAAATGTCGCTTTCCCGTAAGTTTGGCATTGCCGCGAATATTGATTTCCCGCTGCCCGCGAGCTTTATCTGGGAGATGTTTGTTCGCGTGTTACCGGACATCCCCGAGCAGAGCGCCTTCAACAAGCAGGGCATGAGCTGGAAGCTGATGGCGCTGCTGCCGGAGATGCTCCAGCACGATGAATTCGGCATGCTGCGCCACTACCTCAATGACGATACCGATAAGCGCAAGCTGTTCCAGCTGGCGTCGCGCACCGCCGATCTCTACGACCAATACCTTGTTTACCGTTCTGACTGGTTAATTCGCTGGGAAGCGGGCGAACTGGTTGAAGGGTTACCGGAGGCGCAAATATGGCAGGCACCGCTTTGGAAAGCGCTGGTCGAGCATACGGAGAAACTTGGGCAGCCTAAGTGGCACCGTGCCAACCTCTACGATCGGTTTATCTCAATACTCGAGAATGCGTCGGCGCGTCCAGCCCGACTGCCGTCACGCGTTTTTATCTGTGGGATATCCGCATTACCGCCTGTTTATCTGAAAGCGTTGAATGCGCTGGGTAAACATATCGATATTCATATTTTGTTCACCAACCCTTGCCGACAGTATTGGGGGGATATCCTCGACGAACGTTGGCTTGCGCGGCTGGTGACTCGCCAGCGAAAGCGCCTTTTTGAAGAACGATCCGTCCCGCTGTTTAAAGACGGCTCGACTGCCGGGCAGCTTTTTGATGAAGACGGCATCCAGAACCTGCCCAATCCACTGCTTGCCTCATGGGGGAAGCTGGGGCGTGATTACATTCACATGCTCTCCGATATTACGTCATCAGGCGAAGGTGACGTTGACGCCTTTGTCGAGATCGCCCCGGATAGTCTGCTGCATAATATTCAGTTAGATATTTTGGATCTGGAGAACCGCGCCGTCATGGGCGTGACGGCGAAAGAGTTTGAGCGCAGCGACAGCAAGCGGAAGCTGGACGCTGAGGATCGCAGTATCACGATCCATGTTTGTCATAGCCCGCAGCGTGAGGTCGAAGTGCTTCACGATCGACTGCTGGCGATGCTGCAGGACGACCCTGAACTGACGCCGCGCGATATCGTGGTGATGGTGGCGGACATCGACAGCTACAGTCCCTTTATTCAGGCCGTCTTCGGCAGTGCGACGGGTGAGCGATATCTGCCTTACGCCATCTCTGACCGTCGTGCCCGTCAGTCGCACCCGGCATTGCAGGCATTTATCACCCTGCTTTCACTGCCGGATAGCCGGTTTATCTCCGAAGATGTTCTGGCGTTACTGGATGTTCCCGTGCTGGCAGCCCGCTTCAACATCAATGAAGAAGGGCTGCGCTACCTTCGCCAGTGGGTAAACGAATCAGGCGTTCGCTGGGGCATCGATGACGATAACGTTCAGGAGTTCGAGCTTCCCCCAACCGGCCAGCATACCTGGCGGTTTGGCCTGACGCGTATGCTGCTGGGCTACGCCATGGAGAGCAGCCAGGGCGAGTGGAACGAAGTGCTGCCTTACGATGAGTCCAGTGGTTTGATTGCTGACCTGGTAGGGCATTTAGCTTCTCTGCTGATGCAGCTTAACCGCTGGCGCCGTGAGCTAATGCAGCCGCGTCCTCTTGAAGAGTGGCTCCCGGTGTGCAGGGCGTTACTTAATGATTTCTTCCTGCCAGACAACGACACCGAAGCGGCGATGGCGCTCATTGAAACGCAGTGGCAGGCTATCGTTGACGAGGGCGTGAATTCCCACTATCGCGAAGCGATTCCTTTGTCGCTGCTGAGAGATGAGTTGACGCAGCGCCTTGACCAGGAGCGAATCAGCCAGCGTTTCCTGGCAGGCCCCATCAATATCTGTACCCTGATGCCAATGCGCTCAATTCCCTTTAAGGTGGTCTGCCTGCTCGGCATGAACGACGGTATTTATCCTCGGGCCCTGGCACCGCTGGGGTTCGATTTGATGAACGCAGATCCAAAGCGGGGTGACCGTAGCCGTCGTGATGATGACCGCTATCTCTTCCTTGAAGCGCTTATCTCCGCTCAAAGTAAGCTCTATATCAGCTATATCGGTCGTTCCATTCAGGACAACAGCGAGCGCTTCCCCTCCGTTCTGGTGCAGGAACTGGTGGACTATATCGGCCAGAGCCACTATCTGGCTGGGGATGAGGCGCTTAACTGCGATGAAAGCGAGCAGCGGGTGAAGGCGCACATTACCTGTATCCACAGCCGCATGCCGTTTGACCCGGTAAACTATATTGTCAGCGAACAGCAGAGCTATGCCCGCGAATGGCTGCCAGCAGCGAAAAAAGAGGGGAGAGCCCATACGGATTTTATTCAGCCGCTTGATCCGCTGCCCATTAATACTTTGACTTTCGAACAGCTTCAGCGGTTTTGGGCGCATCCGGTGCGCGCCTTCTTCCAGCAGCGATTACAGGTCAACTTCCGCTCTGAAGAGAGCGAAATTCCTGATGCAGAACCCTTTACTCTGGAAGGGCTGGAGCGCTATCAGCTAAACCTCCAGCTGCTTAATGCGCTGGTTGAAGAGGAAGATGCAGACAAACTTTACCGCCGCTACCGTGCCGCAGGGCAACTACCTTACGGTGCGTTTGGGGAAATCGTCTGGGAGGCGCAGTGCCAGGAGATGACCGCTCTGGCGGAGCGCGTCAGGGAGCACCGCCAGCCCGGACAAAGCATCGAAATCGATCTCAGTTGCAAGGGCATACAGCTCACGGGCTGGCTAACCCAGGTTCAACCGGATGGGCTACTGCGCTGGCGGCCTTCTCTGCTCAGCGTTTCACAAGGATTGCAACTCTGGCTGGAACATCTTGTCTACAGTGCGGGTGGGAATAAAGGTGAAAGCCGGATCTTCGTGCGCAAAGAGGGCGAATGGCGCTTCCCACCTATGGAGGCAGAACAGGCGTTACGCTATCTGTCCTTGTATATTGAGGGCTATCTTCAGGGAATGAACAAACCCCTCCTGTTACTACCCGAAAGTGGCGGTGCGTGGATAAAAGCCTGTTATGACGCGCAGAATGATGCGATGTTAACGGATGAGGCTTCGCTGCAGAAAGCGCGCAGTAAATTTATGCAGGCCTATGAAGGAAACATGATGGTACGCGGTGAAGGTGAGGATGTCTGGTATCAACGTCTATGGCGAACGCTTGAGCCAGAATACTTCGAGGCTATTACGGAAGAGGCACAGCGCTACCTGTTACCGTTGTTTAAGTTTAATCAGTCCTGAGCGCTGTATAAAAATTGCGCAGTATGGGGTGTTCATTTATGATGCACTTCTTATCACGGACTGATGTACCTAAATAAAGAGATGTTGGCGTGTCCAGCACGCAGTTTGTTAATGATGTTTGCCCTAAATAATTCGAGTTGCAGGAAGGCGGCAAGGGTGTGAATCTCCGGGAGCTTACATGAGTAAGTGACTGGGGTGAACGCATGCAGCCGACGCTCATGCAACTTGAAGTATGACGGGATAGCCGTGATAAAGAGGTCGTAATGCCAGGCAGCACCTTGTTCAAAGCGTTTGTTTTGTTTGTCGCCCTTTGGGCTCCCGTCACTCAGGCAGACTCCGGTTGGCAACCCGTTCAGGAAACTATCCGTAAGAGCGAAAAAGATACCCGTCAGTATCAGGCTATCCGCCTCGATAACGGTATGACCGTGTTGCTGGTTTCCGATCCGCAGGCGGTGAAATCCCTCTCGGCGTTAGTGGTGCCGGTTGGATCGCTCGAAGATCCTGAGGCGCATCCGGGGCTGGCGCATTACCTCGAACACATGACGCTGATGGGCTCTAAAAAATATCCGCAGCCGGATAGCCTTTCTGAATTCCTGAAAATGCACGGCGGCAGCCACAACGCCAGCACGGCACCGTACCGCACGGCCTTTTATCTCGAAGTCGAAAATGACGCGCTGGCAGGGGCGGTTGATCGTCTTGCCGATGCTATCGCCGCGCCGCTGCTGGATAAAAAATACGCCGACCGCGAGCGCAATGCCGTCAATGCGGAGCTGACCATGGCCCGTACCCGGGACGGTATGCGTATGGCGCAGGTCAGCGCCGAGACCATCAACCCGGCGCATCCGGGCTCACGTTTCTCGGGCGGTAACCTGGAGACGCTGAGCGATAAACCGGGAAGCCCGGTCATTGACGCCCTGCATGCGTTTCGTGACAAATACTACTCCGCCAACCTGATGAAGGCGGTTATTTACAGCAACAAACCGTTGCCGGAGCTTGCCGGACTGGCGGCACAAACGTTTGGCCGGGTGCCGAATAAAAATATTGACCTGCCGAAGATAGACGTACCGGTTGTCACGGACGCGCAAAAAGGGATCGTCATCCACTACGTCCCTGCCATGCCCCGCAAAGTGCTGCGCGTTGAGTTCCGCATTGATAACAACACAGCCCAGTTTCGCAGTAAAACCGACGAGCTGGTGACCTACCTGATTGGTAACCGCAGCCCGGGAACCTTATCTGACTGGCTGCAAAAACAGGGGCTGGTGGAAGGGATCCGCGCCGATTCCGATCCCGTGGTAAACGGCAACAGCGGCGTGCTGGCGATCTCCGCCACCCTGACCGACAAAGGTCAGGCCAACCGTGATGAAGTGGTGGCGGCTATCTTTAGCTACCTCTCTTTACTGCGCGAGAAAGGCGTCGATAAGCGCTATTTTGATGAACTCGCGCACGTGCTGGATCTCGATTTCCGTTACCCGTCCATTACCCGCGATATGGATTACGTGGAGTGGCTGGCGGATACCATGATCCGCGTGCCGGTGGCGCACACGCTCGACGCGGTCAATATTGCCGATCGTTATGATGCCGAGGCGGTTAAAGCGCGCCTGGCGATGATGACGCCGCAAAATGCCCGCATCTGGTACATCAGCCCGAACGAACCGCATAACAAGACGGCATACTTTGTTGATGCCCCTTATCAGGTAGACAAAATCAGCGACCAGACCTTCGCCGACTGGCAGAAGAAGGCCGGTGAGATTGCGTTGAAGCTGCCGGAGCTGAACCCCTATATCCCGGATGATTTCTCGCTGATCAAAACGACTAAGGATTATCCGCACCCGGAGCTCATTATTGATGAACCGACGCTGCGCGTGGTGTATACCCCAAGCCGTTATTTTGCGAGCGAGCCAAAGGCCGATGTCAGCGTGGTCCTGCGTAACCCGAAAGCGATGAACAGCGCCAAAAATCAGGTGATGTTCGCGCTCAATGACTATCTGGCCGGTATCGCGCTCGATCAGCTCAGCAACCAGGCGGCCGTGGGCGGGATCAGCTTCTCCACCAATGCCAACAACGGTTTGATGCTTAATGCAAATGGCTATACTCAGCGTCTGCCTCAGCTTTTCAAGGCACTGCTCGAGGGTTACTTCAGCTACACGCCAACGGAAGAGCAGCTTGAGCAGGCTAAATCCTGGTATGCGCAGATGATGGATTCTGCAGAAAAGGGCAAAGCTTACGATCAGGCGCTTATGCCGGCGCAAATGCTGTCGCAAATACCTTATTTCCAGCGTGAAGAACGCCGTGCCTTGCTGCCATCAATCTCATTAAAAGAGGTGCTGGCTTACCGTGACTCGCTAAAAACCAACACGCGCCCGGAGTTTCTTATCGTCGGCAACATGAGCGAAGATCAGGCCAAAACGCTGGCAGAAAATGTTCGCACGCAGCTCGGTTCGAAAGGGGACGAGTGGTGCCGTAACCAGGACGTGCTGGTTGAGAAAAAACAGAATGTGATCTTTGAAAAAGCGGGGAGCAGCACCGATTCCGCGCTGGCCGCGGTGTTTGTGCCAACGGGCTATGATGAATTCGCAAGCTCTGCGCAGAGCGCCGTTCTGGGTCAGATTATTCAGCCGTGGTTCTATAACCAGCTGCGCACAGAAGAGCAGCTTGGCTATGCGGTATTTGCTTTCTCAATGAACGTGGGGCGTCAATGGGGGCTGGGCTTCCTGCTGCAAAGCAGCGACAAACAGCCAGCCTATCTCTGGCACCGCTATCAGGCGTTCTTCCCGCAGGTGGAAGCAAAACTGCGGGCCATGAAGCCGGAAGAGTTTGCTCAGATCCAGCAGGCCGTCATCGCGCAGGTGATGCAGCCGCCGCAGACGCTGGGCGAAGAGGCGTCACAGCTGAGCAAAGATTTCGATCGCGGTAATCTGAAATTTGATTCGCGTGATAAAGTAGTGGCCGAGATAAAACAGCTGACGCCGCAGAAGGCTGCCGATTTCTTCCATCAGGCCGTGATTAAGCCGCAGGGCATCACTATCCTGTCTCAGGTTTCCGGTAGCCAGAACGGGAAAACGGACTACGTGAACCCGAAAGGCTGGAAAGTCTGGAAGAGCGTCAGCGCGTTGCAGCAATCTATGCCCTGGAGTAAGAAAGAATGACCGATACCGCTGAGTCCCTTGATCCCTTACGTTTACCTCTGCAGGGTGAACGATTGATTGAAGCCTCAGCGGGAACGGGAAAAACCTTCACCATCGCCGCGCTCTATCTGCGCCTGCTGTTAGGCCTTGGCGGTAACGCCGCTTTTCCTCGTCCTTTGAGCGTTGAAGAGCTACTGGTTGTTACCTTTACCGAGGCCGCCACCGCTGAGCTGCGCGGCCGTATTCGGAGCAATATCCACGAACTGCGTATCGCCTGTCTGCGCCAGAGCACGGATAACCCTCTCTATGCGAGCCTTCTGGAAGAGATCGCCGATAAGCAACAGGCAGCCCAGTGGCTGCTCCTCGCAGAAAGGCAGATGGACGAAGCGTCCGTCTTCACCATTCACGGTTTTTGCCAGCGCATGCTGAGCCTGAATGCGTTTGAATCCGGCATGCTGTTTGAGCAGCAGCTTATTGAAGATGAATCCGTGCTTCGCTATCAGGCCTGCGCGGATTTCTGGCGTCGCCACTGTTATCCGTTACAGCGGGATATTGCGGAAGCGGTACATGCGTTGTGGAAGGGGCCCGAAGCGCTGCTGCGCGCCATCGATCGTTATCTTCAGGGGGAAGCGCCGGTCATCAAATCTCCGCCCCCGGCGGATGAAACCCTGGCCTCACGCCATGAAAAAATCATCGCTAAAATTGCCGACATCAAACAAAAATGGATTGAGTCAGTCGGTGAGATTGACGCGATCATCGAGAATTCCGGGATCGATCGACGTAAGTTCAATCGCGGCAACCAGGGCAAATGGATCGATAAGATCAGCGCGTGGGCGCAGGAAGAGACGCGCGGTTACCAGCTCCCGGATGCGCTGGAGAAATTCTCCCGGCGTTTCCTGGTTGAGCGGACCAAAGCAGACGGCATCGTGCCTGAACATCCCCTGTTTCTGGCGATTGAAACCCTGCTGGCGGAGCCCCTGACGCTCAACGATCTGATGATCACTCGCGCCATGACGGAGATCCGCGACGCCGTCGCGCGTGAAAAGCGTCGCCGGGGCGAACTGGGGTTCGACGATATGCTGAGCCGACTTGATGCGGCGCTGTGCAGTGAAAATGGCGAAGCGCTTGCCGCCGCGATTCGCACCCGCTTCCCGGTCGCGATGATTGACGAATTTCAGGACACCGACCCACAGCAGTACCGCATTTTCCGCCGTATCTGGCGCCAGCAGCCCGGCACCGCGCTGTTGTTAATCGGCGATCCTAAGCAGGCCATTTACGCCTTCCGCGGTGCGGATATTTTTACCTACATGAAAGCCCGTAGCGAGGTTGACGCGCACTACACGCTCGACACCAACTGGCGCTCTTCTCCCGGCATGGTGGAAAGCGTCAATGCGCTCTTCAGCCGCATGGATACGGCGTTTATGTTCCGGGAGATCCCTTTCCAGCCGGTCAAGTTCGCCCCTAAAAATACCGCGTTGCGCTTCGAGGTTAATGGCGAAACGCAGCCAGCCATGAACTTCTGGCTACTTGATGGGGAAGGCTGGGGCGTCGCGGACTATCAAAATGCTATGGCCCAGCACTGTGCGGCGCAAATTAGGGACTGGCTCAGCGCAGGCGCGCGCGGCGATGCGCTGCTGTGGAAGGAGGATAAACCAGCCCCGGTAAAGGCATCTGATATCACGGTGCTGGTGCGCAGCCGTCAGGAGGCCGCGCTTATCCGCGACGCCCTGACGCTATTGAATATACCGTCCGTCTACCTCTCCAACCGCGACAGCGTTTTTGAAACGCTGGAAGCCCTCGAGATGCTATGGCTGCTGCAGGCTGTGCTGGCCCCGGAGCGTGAAAGCACGCTCCGCAGCGCCTTAGCGAGCGCGATGCTCGGGCTGAACGCGCGTGACATTGATGCGCTTAATACTGACGAATCCGCGTGGGATGCTGTGGTAGAAGAGTTTGTGCGCTACCGTGAAAAATGGCAGAAGCGCGGCGTGATGGCGATGGTGCGCGAGCTCATGGCACAGCGTCACATTGCGGAAAACATGCTGGCGACAGCGGGCGGCGAACGCCGTCTGACCGATATTTTGCACATCAGCGAGCTGCTCCAGGAAGCGGGTACGCAACTGGAGAGCGAGCATGCTCTGGTGCGCTGGCTGGCCCAGCAGATTGCCGACCCTAACAGCAATTCTTCCAGCCAGCAGATGCGCCTCGAGAGCGATAAACATCTGGTGCAGATCGTCACCATTCACAAGTCGAAAGGCCTGGAGTATCCGCTGGTCTGGCTGCCGTTTATCGCCAATTATCGCGTGCAGGACCAGGCTTTTTACCACGATCGCGAGTCGTTCGAAGCGGTACTCGACCTCAGCAACGCGGAGTCCAGCGTCGAGCTGGCCGAAGCGGAGCGTCTCGCGGAAGACCTGCGCCTGCTATACGTGGCGCTGACCCGTTCGGTCTGGCACTGTTCCCTGGGCGTCGCGCCGCTGTTCCGTCGCCGTGGCGAAAAGAGCGGCGAGAGTGATTTTCATCTGAGCGCGCTGGGGCGGCTTATTCAGCGCGGCGAGCCTAAAGATGCCGCAGGGCTGCGCCAGTGCATCGAATCACTTTGCTCAGAGCATGTTGCCCTGCATATTCCCTCCCAGCCCGACAGCAGCCGCTGGCAGACGCCGGAGCAGGGAGAGTCAGCGCTGCATGCCCGCGAGGTGGCTCGCACAATCGCTGACGACTGGCGCGTCACCAGTTACTCCGGTTTACAGCAGCACGGACAGAGTATTGCGCAGGATCTGATGCCAAAACTGGACGTGGATGCCGCTGGGGCCGGGAGCGTGCCCGTCGAGCCGGCGCTCACGCCGCATCAGTTTCCGCGCGGCGCCTCGCCGGGCACGTTTTTGCACAGCCTGTTTGAAGAGCTGGATTTTACCCAACCGGTATCAGAAGAGTGGGTGCTGAAGATGTTACAGAGCGGAGGCTACGACGCACAGTGGCAGCCTGTTCTCACTGAATGGATCCGCGCTGTTCTGCACGCGCCGCTCACGGCGCAGGGGATCTCGCTGAGCCAGCTGACCGCCAAAGATAAGCAGGTGGAGATGGAGTTTTACCTCCCCATCGCCAGCCCGCTCAGGGCCGAGGCGCTTGATGCGCTGATCCGCGAGTACGATCCGTTATCCGCCGGGTGTCCGCCGCTGAATTTTCGCCAGGTGCAGGGGATGCTGAAAGGCTTTATCGACCTGGTTTTCCGCCATGAAGGGCGCTACTACCTGTTGGATTACAAATCGAACTGGCTGGGGGCAAACAGCGAAGCTTATACCCAGCAGGCGATGGCCTCAGCGATGCAAATGCATCGCTACGATCTGCAGTATCAGCTTTACACCCTGGCGCTGCACCGTTACCTGCGCCATCGCATGGCCGATTATCGCTATGAAGATCATTTTGGCGGCGTCATTTACCTGTTTCTGCGCGGCGTGGATGCTAACGACCCGCGTTCGGGTATCTTCAGCACCCGCCCGGCTGCGGAGTTGATTGAAAAGATGGATAACCTGTTTGCTGCAAGCACGGAGGAAGTAGCATGACGATGCAGGCGCTACTGCTGGACGCAATTGAACAACGTGCACTTCGCCACCTGGACGTACAATTTGCCATGATGGTGGCGAGCGAAGAGCCTGCCGTCATGCTTGCCGCGGCGATCCTGAGTAAAGATGCGGGAGAAGGGCATGTCTGTCTGCCGCTTTCACGTCTGGTGGTGGATGAGAAAATGCCGCCGGCTTTACAGGCGTGTTTCGCGCTTCTGGGTGAGGCAGTGGACTGGCAAGAAATATTACTCCGCTCGCCCGCCGTCAGCAGCGCCGATACCGGTACGCCAATGATTTTGACGGGTGAACGTTTGTATCTGAACCGGCTGTGGCGTAACGAACTGACGGTGGCGCGCTTCTTCAGCGAGACCAATACTCCGCTTCCGTGCGATGAAGCACTGCTCCGACAAACGCTGGATACGCTGTTTACCTCTGACGACGAGACAGACTGGCAGAAAGTGGCGGCAGCAGTGGCGTTAACGCGGCGGATATCGGTGATTTCGGGCGGGCCGGGCACCGGTAAAACGACCACCGTGGCTAAGCTGCTTGCCGCGCTGATTCAGTTATCGGGTGAGCAAAAGTGTCGTATCCGCCTGGCGGCACCTACCGGTAAAGCGGCTGCACGTCTGACGGAGTCGTTAGGCGGCGCGCTGCAAAAACTGCCGCTCACCGGGGAGCGGCTTGCGCTTTTCCCTAACGAAGCCAGCACGCTGCACCGCTTGCTCGGTGCGCAGCCGGGTAGCCAGCGTCTGCGCTACCATGCCGGTAACCCGCTGCATCTGGACGTGCTGGTGGTGGATGAAGCGTCGATGATTGACCTGACGATGATGTCGCGTTTGATTGATGCGTTACCGCCGCACGCGCGCGTCATTTTCCTCGGTGACCGCGATCAGCTTGCCTCCGTTGAGGCCGGGGCCGTGCTGGGCGATATCTGCACCTATGCCAGCCTGGGGTATACCGCAGAACGCGCTGAGGAGCTGGCGCGCCTGACCGGATGTTCGCTCGCGGCTGAAAACCATTTACTTGCGGGGGCGCTGCGCGACAGCCTGTGTCTGCTGCAAAAAAGCTACCGTTTTGGCAGCGACTCCGGCATTGGTCAGCTTGCGGCGGCGGTGAACCGGGGCGACCGGCACGCTACCTGTGCGGTATTTGACGGTACCTTTACCGATATTGAGAAAAAATCGCTGCAAACCGGGGAAGAGTATCAGGCGATGCTGGATGACGCCCTGCTGGGGTATCAACATTTTCTGACGGGCGTACAGCAGCAAAGCACGCCGGAGCAGGTCATTGCCGCGTTTGGCGAATACCAGCTGCTCTGCGCGTTGAGGGAAGGGCCCTTTGGCGTCAGCGGCCTGAACGACAGGCTGGAACAGCTGCTGGCGCAAAAGCGTAAAATCAACCGTACTCCGCACTCGCGCTGGTATGAAGGCCGGCCGGTGATGATCTCCCGCAACGACAGCGCGCTGGGGTTGTTTAACGGGGATATCGGGATTGCGCTCGATCGCGGGCAGGGGCTCCGCGTCTGGTTCCAGATGCCGGACGGTAGCGTGAAGTCCTTCCAGCCGAGCCGTTTGCCCGAGCATGAAACTGCCTGGGCGATGACGGTGCATAAATCCCAGGGTTCTGAGTTTAACCATGCGGCACTTATCCTGCCCACACAGCTTTCCCCCGTCGTTACCCGCGAGCTGATCTATACCGCCATTACGCGCGCGCGTCAGCGCCTGTCGCTGTATACCGATGAACGGGTGCTGGTACAGGCGATTGCCACTCGCACGGAACGCCGAAGCGGGCTGAGCGCGATATTTGACTCTCTCTGAACGACGCCGGCAAAGAAAGGATTACCCCAGGTCGGCCATCAGCACTTTCGAACGGCGCTGATAGTTGTACATCTCTTTCTTCGTTTCCGGCAGAGAATCAATATCCACCGGCGTGAACCCGCGTTCCTGGAACCAGTGAATGCTGCGCGTCGTCAGGACGAACAGCTTGCTCAGCCCCATCTGACGCGCCTGTGCCGCCACGCGCTCAAGCAGCATTTCGCCGCGTGAAGAGCTGCGGTAATCCGGGTGCACCGCCACGCAGGCCATTTCTCCGATTTTCTCTTCCGGGAACGGATAGAGGGCGGCGCAGGCAATGGTCAGGTTATCGCGCTGGATAATGGTGAATTTGTCGATCTCCATCTCCAGCTGCTCGCGGGAGCGACGAACCAGAATACCCTGCTGTTCCAGCGGACGGATCAGCTCCAGAATGCCGCCGATATCGTTGATGGTCGCGCGGCGAATCTGCTCTGCACTTTCCATCACAATCTGGGTGCCAATACCGTCGCGGGAGAACAGCTCCTGCAGCAGAGCTCCGTCTTCCTGATAGCTGATCAGGTGACTACGGCGCACGCCGCTGCGGCAGGCCTTCACGGCGCCACGCAGGAAGCGGACGGTGCCGGAGTGGTAATCCCCTTCGGCTTCCAGCGCTTCAACGCGGGCCTGCGCTTCATTCGGGAAGAGTTCCGGCACAATCACCCCTTCATCGTTTACGACGCCCTGGGAGGAGCAAAACCCAATCATTTTTTCCGCCTTCAGCTTGATCGCCAGCTGGGTGGCAATCTCTTCGGACGTCAGGTTAAAGCTTTCACCGGTTACGGAAACCGCCACCGGCCCCATCAGAACAATGGCACCGCTGTCGAGCTGACGGTGAATGGCCTCTTCATCAATACGACGAATGCGGCCGCTGTGGCAGTAATCTACGCCATCGTCCACGCCGAGCGGCTGGGCAATGATAAAGTTGCCGCTCACGACGTTGATATGCGCGCCCTGTAGCGGCGTGTTGTTCAGGCTCATCGACAGGCGAGCGGTGATATCCAACTGCAGCAGACCCGCCGCCTGCTTCACCAGCTCCAGGGTTTTGGCATCCGTGACGCGGGTATGTTTGTGGTAAATCGGCTCGTGGTGGTGAGCGGCCAGGTTGGCGTCGATCTGCGGGCGCGCGCCATAGACCACCACCAGGCGGATCCCGAGGCTGTGCAGCAGGCCAATGTCATTGACGATGCTGGAAAAATTTTCATGCTCAATGGCTTCGCCGCCCAGCATGATGACAAACGTTTTTCCCCGGTGGGCGTTGATATAGGGAACAGAATGGCGGAATCCCTGGACCAGTTCGGTTCTACGTTCCTTCACCATGGCACAACCCTTAATGAATGTTTATTCGTAATTTATGTATTTTTATTCGATTGTGGGCGCGTGTGCAAGTGCAAATTTTCTGCGACCTACAGAAATTAATAAGTAATCCGTGCGTTAACGTATGATTGTTTACCCTTTTATAGATGACAGTTTATGCGTCATTCGTTAAAGTTTTCGGTCAATCTGCACTTTTGTATATCAGTTTGTTTTCTTGCTCGGGAGAAGCATGTCGGGATCCAATTCAGCAATAAGCCGCCGCCGTTTGTTAAAAGGGGCCGGGGCAATGTGGTTGCTTAGCGTCAGCCAGGTCGGTCTTGCCGCCACGAGTCAGGTGGTGGCGGTGCGCGTCTGGCCGTCGTCGACCTATACGCGCGTGACGGTTGAATCCAATCGCGTGCTGAAATATAAGCAATTTGCCCTCAGCAACCCTGAACGCGTGGTGGTGGATCTCGAAGGGGTGAACCTCAACTCCGTGCTGAAAGGCATGGCGGCGCAGATCCGCGGTGACGATCCGTTTATTAAATCGGCGCGCGTCGGTCAGTTTGATCCGCAAACCGTGCGCATGGTGTTTGAGCTTAAGCAGAACGTTAAGCCGCAGCTGTTCGCCCTGGCGCCCGTCGCGACGTTTAAAGAGCGTCTGGTGATGGATCTTTACCCGGCGAATGCGACGGATATTCAGGATCCGCTTCTCGCCCTGCTGGAGGATTACAACAAAGGCGATCTTCAGCGTCAGGTGCCGCCTGCGCAAAGCGGCCCGCAGCCCGGGAAAGCAGGGCGCGATCGTCCGATTGTGATCATGCTCGATCCCGGCCACGGCGGCGAAGACTCCGGTGCGGTGGGGAAATACCATACGCGTGAAAAAGACGTGGTGCTGCAAATTGCCCGTCGTCTGAAGGCGTTAATTGATAAAGAGGGCAATATGCGCGCCTACATGACGCGCAATGAGGATGTCTTTATCCCGCTGAAGGTGAGGGTGGCGAAAGCGCAGAAGCAGCGTGCCGATCTGTTCGTCTCGATCCATGCGGATGCCTTTACCAGCCGCCAGCCGAGCGGCTCGTCGGTGTTTGCGCTCTCAACCAAGGGTGCGACCAGTACCGCGGCGCGATACCTTGCGGACACCCAGAACGCCTCGGACCTGATCGGTGGCGTGAGCAAAAGCGGCGACCGCTACGTCGACCACACCATGTTCGACATGGTGCAGTCCCTGACCATTAACGACAGCCTGAAGTTTGGTAAAGCGGTGCTGGGCAAGCTGGGGAACATCAATAAGCTGCACAAAAACAGCGTTGAGCAGGCCGGGTTTGCGGTGCTGAAGGCACCGGATATCCCGTCCATTCTGGTAGAAACCGCGTTTATCAGTAACGTTGAAGAAGAGCGTAAGCTCAAGACGGCAAAGTTCCAGCAGGAGGTGGCGGAGTCGATTCTGGCGGGGATACGGGCGTATTTCTCAGACGGGGCGACGCTGGCGCGGCGCGGGTAGGTTTTTAGCCGGGTGAAATGCCCGGCAAATTCACAAACGGCAGATACAAAAAAACACCCTTAAGGGTGTTTATTGTTTTCAGAAGTGTTGGTTGCGGGGGCCGGATTTGAACCGACGACCTTCGGGTTATGAGCCCGACGAGCTACCAGGCTGCTCCACCCCGCGTCCGTGGAAGCGCACTATACTCGGATAGGTTTGTGATGCAACCCCTTTTTCACATAAATCATTAACTTTGTATGTAAAGTGAACGGCATTGCGACATTTAGACTATTTTTTGCTCTGAATTTGCCAAAGGGCATGCGATCGCATTTCATTCGCTTTGTCGGTTTGTTATCTTCATCACGCGGAAATGGGCAACTTAAAGACGAGATATAATGAAAGGACGTTGGGCGAAGTATCTGATGGCGGGCGCAATGGTAGCGATTCTTGCGGCCTGTTCTTCCAAACCGACCGATCGCGGTCAGCAGTATAAAGACGGGAAGTTATCCCAGCCTTTCTCTTTAGTTAATCAGCCTGACGCCGTTGGCGCGCCGATCAACGCCGGTGATTTCTCCGAGCAGGTCTACCAGATCCGCAATGCCTCGCCGCGTCTGTATAGCTCACAGAACAATGTTTATAGCGCGGTACAGGACTGGCTGAAGGCGGGCGGCGATACGCGCAACATGCGCCAGTTTGGTATTGATGCCTGGCAAATGGAAGGGGCGGATAACTACGGCAACGTCCAGTTCACCGGCTATTACACGCCCGTGGTTCAGGCGCGACACACACGCCAGGGCGAGTTCCAGTACCCTATCTACCGTATGCCGCCAAAACGCGGCCGTCTGCCGTCCCGCGCCGAAATCTACGCCGGTGCGCTGAGCGAAAACTACGTCCTGGCCTACAGCAACTCCCTGATGGATAATTTCATCATGGACGTGCAGGGCAGCGGCTACATTGATTTTGGCGACGGTTCACCGCTTAACTTCTTCAGCTATGCCGGGAAAAACGGCCATGCCTACCGCAGCATCGGTAAGGTGCTGATTGACCGCGGCGAAGTGAAAAAAGAAGATATGTCGATGCAGGCGATCCGCGAGTGGGGCGAAAAGCACAGTGAAGCCGAGGTGCGCGAACTGCTGGAGCAGAACCCATCGTTCGTCTTCTTCAAGCCGCAAAACTTCGCCCCGGTGAAAGGGGCCAGCGCCGTGCCGCTGATTGGCCGCGCGTCGGTGGCATCGGATCGTTCTATCATTCCTGCGGGTACCACGTTGCTAGCGGAAGTCCCTCTGCTCGACAACAACGGCAAGTTCAACGGCAAATATGAGCTGCGTCTGATGGTAGCCCTGGATGTGGGCGGAGCGATTAAGGGACAGCACTTTGATATCTATCAGGGCATTGGCCCGGATGCCGGTCACCGTGCAGGCTGGTATAACCACTACGGACGCGTATGGGTGCTGAAGGCCGCGCCGGGCACCGGAAACGTATTCAGCGGCTGATTGTGGTATTCTGAGCGCAATACGGATTACTGTTCAGGGTGAGGAAAACCTCACCCTTTTTACATCTGAGGTTTTATGTCTGTGGTAATCAGCGATGCCTGGCGCCAGCGTTTTGGCGGCACGGCACGTCTCTATGGTGAAAAAGCCCTGCAGCTGTTTGCGGATGCGCACGTCTGCGTCGTGGGCATTGGCGGTGTCGGCTCCTGGGCGGCGGAAGCGCTGGCGAGAACCGGGATTGGCGCAATCACGCTGATTGATATGGATGACGTTTGTGTGACCAACACTAACCGTCAGATCCACGCCCTGCGTGATAACGTCGGCCTGGCGAAGTCCGAGGTGATGGCGGAGCGCATTCGCCTCATCAATCCGGAGTGTCGGGTGACGGTGATCGACGACTTTGTGACGGCAGATAACGTCGCGGAGTACATGAGCAAAGGCTACAGCTATGTGATTGACGCCATCGACAGCGTGCGGCCTAAAGCGGCGCTGATCGCATACTGCCGTCGTTACAAGGTGCCGCTGGTCACGACTGGTGGCGCGGGCGGGCAAATCGATCCTACGCAGATCCAGGTTGCCGATCTGGCGAAAACCATTCAGGATCCGCTGGCTGCCAAGCTGCGTGAACGCCTGAAGAGCGACTTCAATGTGGTGAAGAACAGCAAGGGCAAGCTGGGCGTTGACTGCGTGTTCTCCACCGAAGCGCTGGTCTACCCGCAGGCGGATGGTTCAGTTTGTGCGATGAAAAGCACGGCGGAAGGGCCAAAACGCATGGACTGCGCGTCAGGCTTTGGGGCGGCCACCATGGTAACCGCCTCTTTTGGCTTTGTGGCGGTCTCTCACGCCCTGAAGAAGATGATGGCGAAGGCGGAACGTCAGGCCTGAGCCTGACGTGCGGCGTCCAGCACCGCGTCGCTGAGCGCGATCAGGCCCTGACCGCGCGAGGCGCTAAGCTGTGCGCGCAGCCCCAGCTCGTCGAACAGCGCCAGCGGCGAGTGCGTTGACAATTCCGCCGCGCTTTTCCCCTCAATGGCGGTTAACAGGACCGCCAGCAGGCCCCGGACGATGCGCCCTTCGCTGTCGCCGAAGAAATGCAGCTTCTCGCCGGAGACGCTCACGCCCAGCCAGACGCGGTTTTCACAGCCCGCAATCTCTTTCGCCTGCGCTTTAAGATCGTCGGAAAGAGCTGGGAGCTGTTTACCCAGCAGGATCAGCTGACGATATTTATCTTCCCACTGCTGGAGCGGGGCGAAGGTCTGTTTTAAGGTCTCTTCAGTGATGACCGTGCCAAACGGATGTCCGGCTAAAGCAGCGCTAGTCATTAATCCACCAGTATTTCAAGGGCGCGGTCAACGGCGCTAACCAGCGCGTCGACATCGCTTTGGGTATTATACGGCGCAAACGAGGCGCGCAGCGTACCGCTTACGCCGAGCGCCGCCAGCAGCGGCTGGGCGCAGTGCTGTCCTGCGCGCAGGGCAATGCCGTATCCGGCCAGCAGCGTCACCATATCGCTATGATGCACGCCAGCAAAATCAAAGGCGAGCAGGCTGGAATCCTGAACGCGGAACGAGCGGAAACCCGGGCGTTTTTTCAGTTCTTCCTCTGCCAGCGTCGCCAGTCCTCGGCTCCAGCTTTCCGCCTGAACCGCGTCCGTTTCCGCCAGCCATTCAAGTGCGGCGCTGAGGCCGATGACCCCGGCCACGTTCGGCGTGCCCGCTTCCAGACGGTAAGGCACCTCCTGCGTTTTAAAACCGTCGAAGGTCACTTCGGTAATCATTTTGCCGCCGCCGAGCCACGGCGTCATTTTTGCCAGCAGTTCTGGCTTACCGTACAGCGCGCCAATCCCGGTTGGCCCGTAGAGTTTGTGTCCGGAGAAGGCGTAGAAGTCGATATCCAGCGCCTGCACATCAGCGGGGAAATGAACCACGCCCTGAGCACCGTCGACCATCACCACCACGCCGCTGGCATGGGCAATCTCAATGGCGCGAGCCAGATCCGGACAGCCGCCGGTGACGTTGGACATCTGCCCCAGCGCCAGAATGCGGCTGCGGGGGGTAATCAGCTCAGGGAGACGGGCCACGTCAGGCAGGAAGTCTGCACTCAAGGGGAGCTTAACAACGCGCGCGCCCGTTTGCTCAGCCACCATCAGCCACGGCACCAGGTTAGCGTGGTGCTCTGCTTCGCTGACAATGATCTCGTCCCCTGGCTGCAGCAGCGGGCGGGCATAGCACTGGGCCACCATATTGATGGCTTCGGTCGTGCCGCGCGTCCAGACGATATTTTTCCCGCTTTCGGCATTGATCAGGCGTGCAACCTGATCGCGTGCGGCTTCATAGCGCGCGGTCAGGCGCTGCGCTTCGGCAAACTGGCTGCGATGTACGTTGCCGGCGCTCAGGCTGTAGAACTGCTGCGTGGCCTCGATCACCGCCTGGGGTTTCAGGGCCGTGGCGGCGCTATCAAGATAAATACCGGCATCGGCCAGCGCCGGAAACTGTGCGCGAAACTGCGCAGGACTGAAAGCGTTCATGGAATTCCTCGTGTCGATAGAGAGATCGTCGCGCAATTTCAGCGGCAGGGCAAGGAGGTTGATATCTATCAGATTTGTCTGCTTATCCTGGCGACATCGAAAAAGCAGGTTATGCTAAATAGTGTTAGGCGGATATTTTAGCCTGTTATAAATCGAGGTTTGAATAGCATTAATTGCTAAAGGAGAATAATCATGAATAAGACAGCTGCAATCATTTCTGCCTGTGCGTTTACTTTTGCCCTGAGCGCCTGTTCTGGTAACAACTACGTGATGCACACAAACGATGGTCGTTCTATCGTTTCGGAAGGGAAACCGACTACCGATAACGATACCGGGATGATTTCGTACAAAGATGCTAACGGGAACAAGCAGCAGATCAACCGCACGGACGTGAAAGAGATGAAAGAGATCGAGCATTAACCGATCGCAGGCGAAAAAAAAGCACCGCAAATTGGCGGTGCTACATTAATCACTATGGACAGACAGGGTAAATGTACAGGAAGTGAAAAATTGGTAGCGTTGCTACCGTGGTCTGAATCGCAGACCAATTGCAAACACAACAACACAACATCACAACCGTAAGCCAAAAGCCCTTCAGAACACGCATTCCGAAAAAAGCTCTTCGTTCCGGCTCAGGAAGTGCCGCCACTATAGGTATTTGCTGGTAGTTCCTCAACGGACAAATTATAATGGCTCAGATAAAAAAAACTAATAGGTTAAACGTTGTTTCCTGTTTGTTAAATTCCGTTAACATCTAAGCCAGATAACCATGTCAAAGCGATTGCCACCCCTTAATGCATTACGCGTTTTTGATGCAGCAGCACGTCACCTGAGCTTCACCCGTGCGGCAGATGAGCTTTTTGTGACACAGGCCGCAGTAAGTCACCAAATCAAGTCCCTGGAGGATTTCCTGGGCCTTAAGCTGTTCCGCCGACGTAATCGTTCCTTGCTGTTGACCGAAGAGGGGCAGAGCTATTTTCAGGATATTAAAGAGATTTTTTCCCAGCTCACGGAAGCCACGCGTAAGCTGCAGGCCCGCAGTGCAAAAGGTGCCCTGACTGTTAGTTTATTGCCCAGTTTTGCCATTCAGTGGCTGGTGCCTAGACTCTCAAGCTTTAACTCAGCTTATCCGGGGATCGACGTTCGAATCCAGGCGGTGGATCGTCAGGAAGACAAGCTGGCCGATGATGTGGATGTCGCCATTTTTTATGGTCGCGGCAACTGGCCGGGCTTGCGTGTCGAGAAATTATACGCAGAATATCTGCTGCCGGTCTGTTCGCCTCTGCTTTTAACAGGCGACAAGGCGCTGAAAACACCCGCTGACCTGGCGCAGCATACGCTTTTACATGATGCCTCTCGCCGCGACTGGCAAACTTATACCCGTCAATTAGGTCTTAGTCATATAAACGTGCAGCAGGGCCCCATTTTTAGCCATAGTGCGATGGTGCTACAGGCTGCCATTCACGGACAGGGCGTGGCGTTGGCGAACAACGTGATGGCGCAGTCCGAAATTGAGGCAGGCCGTCTGGTTTGCCCTTTTAATGATGTACTGGTCAGCAAGAATGCATTTTATCTGGTTTGTCATGACAGTCAGGCAGAACTGGGTAAAATAGCCGCCTTCCGGCAGTGGATACTGGCGAAAGCGGCAAGCGAGCAAGAAAAATTCCGCTTCAGGTATGAACAATAACGTTTGTGTGCCGGGCACGCATTAATTCAGGACTTAAACATGACCAGCCGATTCATGCTGATTTTTGCCGCGGTGAGTGGCTTTATTTTTGTTGCACTGGGCGCCTTTGGCGCGCACGTATTGAGCAAGTCTTTGGGCGCCGTCGAGATGGGCTGGATCCAGACCGGCCTTGAATACCAGGCGTTTCATACGCTGGCTATTTTTGGGCTGGCGGTAGCGATGCAGCGCCGGATAAGCATCTGGTTTTACTGGAGTAGCGTATTTATGGCGCTGGGTACCGTGCTGTTTAGCGGCAGCCTTTACTGTCTGGCCCTCTCGCATTTGCGCCTGTGGGCGTTTGTTACACCTGTCGGCGGCGTGAGCTTCCTGGCGGGTTGGGTATTAATGTTTATCGGAGCTATCCGTCTGAAACGCAAGGGCGTTGTTCATGAATAAGGTTGTTTTATATTGTCGCCCGGGGTTTGAGAAAGAGTGCGCCGCGGAAATTACCGATAAAGCGGCGAAGCGCGAAGTCTTCGGCTTTGCTCGCGTAAAAGAAAATGCGGGCTATGTGGTATTCGAGTGTTATCAGCCTGAAGACGCCGACAAGCTGGCGCGCGAGCTGCCGTTCAGCTCGCTGATTTTCGCCCGCCAGATGTTCGTCGCGGGTGAGTTGCTGAAAGATCTTCCGCCGGAAGATCGCATCACGCCGATTGTGGGCATGCTGCAGGGCGTGGTGGAGAAGGGCGGCGACCTGCGCGTTGAGGTTGCCGATACCAACGAAAGCAAAGAGCTGATGAAGTTTTGCCGTAAGTTCACCGTGCCGCTGCGCGCAGCGCTGCGTGACGCGGGCATACTGACAAACTACGAAACGCCGAAGCGTCCGGTGGTGCATATCTTCTTTATCGCTCCAGGCTGCTGCTATGCGGGCTATTCGTACACCAATAACAATTCGCCATTCTTTATGGGCATCCCGCGCCTGAAGTTCCCGGCAGATGCGCCGAGCCGTTCTACCCTGAAGCTGGAAGAGGCGTTTCACGTCTTTATCCCGGCAGATGAGTGGGACGAGCGTCTGGCTAACGGCATGTATGCCGTCGACCTTGGCGCGTGCCCGGGCGGCTGGACCTATCAGCTGGTGAAACGCAACATGTGGGTGTCGTCTGTGGATAACGGCCCAATGGCGCAAAGCCTGATGGACACTGGACAGGTCACCTGGCTGCGAGAAGACGGTTTCCGCTATCGCCCAACCCGCAACAACATCTCGTGGATGGTGTGCGACATGGTGGAGAAGCCGGCGAAAGTGGCCGCGCTGATGGCCTCCTGGCTGGTGAACGGCTGGTGCCGTGAGACCATTTTCAACCTCAAGCTGCCGATGAAAAAGCGCTACGAGGAGGTATCCCAGAACCTGGCCTACATTCAGGCACAGCTGGATGAGCACGGTATTAACGTGGAGATCCAGGCGCGTCAGTTGTACCACGACCGCGAAGAGGTGACGGTACACATCCGTCGCTGGTGGGCGGCTGTAGGCGGACGTCGCGACGAGCGATAGTGCGTGCTTTGTTTTGCCCGGTGGCGCTGCGCTTACCGGGCCTACAAAACGGTGTTGACGTTTTAACGTTCTAACCGCAACTGCTGTAAATTCCCGTCCAGCTGTAAATCTGTCTGTAGCGTCGCCACCTCACGGCAGATAAACGCCATCTCTTTATGCGCCTCCAGCTTCTTGCGCCACTTTTCTGGCACCTCATCAAGACGGGCGTAAATCCCTTCCAGACTCTGAAAATCGGTCAGCAACTGGGCGGCGCTCTTTGGTCCAATACCGGCGACACCCGGAACCTTAGAGCTGCTGATGCCTGCCAGACCCCAATAATCCGGCAGTTGCTCAGGCAAGACGCCGAACTCGCTGGCAATAAACGGCGCGTCCAGCCAGCGTTTTTGAAAATAGTCGCGAATGCGGATCGTGGGGGAGAGCAGCTGGCAATAGCCTTTGTCAGTTGAAACGATAGTGGCCTGATGCCCGGCACTTGCCACTTTTACGGCCAGGGTGGCCGCGAGATCGTCGGCTTCATTGCCCTGTGCACCCCAGCAGGGGACGCCACGCTGCTCAAAGGCGGCACGCAGGGCGGGCATTTCGGCATGCAGATCGTCCGGCATCGGTGCGCGTCCGGCTTTGTAGTCGGGCAGGCGCTGATGTCGCCAGCCGCTGTTGCGCGCTTCGTCATCAAACACGGCCACGACGTGCGTCGGCTCGCTGTGGCGAATAAGCTGCTCCAGCGCGTGCAGGCAGGTGTCCTTGCAGGGCGTGCCTTGTACCGCATGGATTCGGCGAATCAGATTGAGCGCGTCGACGATAAGCAAATGAACAGCCACAGATATTCTCCCTTAAATCTAATGGGTAAAGGGTATCACTGTCGGCAGGATGAAACGAATAGCGTGAGGGAAAACAGGAAGAAGCCTCGCAAAACGAGGCTTCCTCAGAGGCTTAATCGCAGGTTACGATCTTCATCGCCAGGCCGCCGCGAGAGGTTTCGCGGTATTTGGCGTTCATATCTTTACCGGTTTCGTACATGGTTTCGATAACTTTATCGAGACAGACGCGCGGCTCACTGGTGCGGCGCAGCGCCATACGCGCCGCGTTCACCGCCTTGACGGAGGCGATGGCGTTACGCTCGATGCACGGCACCTGTACCTGTCCGGCAACCGGATCGCAGGTTAGCCCCAGGTTATGTTCCATGCCGATTTCCGCAGCGATGCAGACCTGCGCCGGGCTTGCGCCCAACAGTTCCGCCAGGCCCGCTGCCGCCATGGAGCATGCCACGCCGACTTCGCCCTGACAGCCTACTTCCGCACCGGAAATGGAGGCGTTCATCTTGTACAGAGAACCAATCGCGCTGGCGACCAGCAGGTAACGCGCCAGGGAGTTAGCGTTCACTTCACGGATAAACTTGTCGTAGTACGCCAGCACGGCGGGAACGATACCGCAGGCACCGTTGGTTGGCGCCGTGACGACGCGGCCCCCTGCGGCGTTCTCTTCGTTCACCGCCAGGGCGAACATGTTGATCCAGTCGACGACGGCCATCGGGTCCGTTGTCGTTTTGTCGGTGCTCACCAGCATACGACGCAGCGCCGCCGCACGACGCGGTACGCGAAGCTTGCCCGGCAGAACGCCTTCGGTGGTGATCCCGCGCTCAATGCCGCCGCGCATCACTTCCCAGACGCTAGCGAAGTGCTGTTCCAGCTCCTCTTTGCTGTGAAGGGCCAGCTCGTTTTTCATCATCAGGCCGGAGAGGGAAAGCCCCGTCTCCTGGCAGTGGCGCTGGAGATCTGCCGCGGTTTTGTACGGATACGGCACCTCAACAGAAGAGGTGGTGGTTTGACCAAAGTGGTCTTCGTCGACGATAAAGCCGCCGCCGATGGAGTAATACGTCTGGCTGTAAACCGCTTTGTCGCCGGCCAGCGCGGTAATGCGCATGCCGTTTTCGTGCAGCGACAGGTTGTCCGCATGGAAATTCATGCAGTGGTCAACCGGGAATTCAACCTCATGCTCACCGTTTGCCAGCAGCAAACGACCGTGGGTGTTCACGTCCTGGATGAAGCCAGGGATCGCGTCAATATCAACGGTATCCGGCAGATTTCCCGCCAGGCCCATGATAATGGCGATATCGGTATGGTGGCCTTTCCCGGTCAGGGAAAGCGAGCCGTACACATCGACAACCACGCGGGTGATGTCGTGCAGAATGCCGCGTGCAATCAAGTCATCCGTGAACTGCTTACCGGCTTTCATTGGTCCGACGGTGTGAGAGCTGGAAGGACCAATACCGATTTTGAAAATATCGAATACGCTAATCATGATGCGTCCATTGCTTTCAGTCAGAGGGGGAGGAGTGCGCCGCCCGAAGGCGGCGCGGGCGTTCATCAGAACATGGTGTACAGGGAGTAGAAGATCGCAGAGATAGCGATAAGGCCCATGATAACCACAAACACGTTGCTGACCTGGCCGCTGTACTTGCGCATGGCAGGCACTTTCTGAATTGCGTACATCGGCATCAGGAACAGAATCATCGCGATAACCGGGCCACCCAGGGTTTCAATCATGCCCAGGATGCTTGGGTTCAGGGTCGCTACCGCCCAGGTGGTGAGCAGCATGAACAGTGCAGTGATTTTGTTCAGCTTGTTGATTTCAATGCTCTTGCCTTTACCGCGCAGAGATTTAATCACCATACCGTTGAAGCCTTCACGCGCGCCCAGGTAGTGGCCCAGGAAGGATTTGGTGATGGCGATCATCGCGATGATCGGTGCCATCCACGCAATCAGCGGTGCGTTAAAGTGGTTCGCCAGGTAAGACAGAATAGAGATGTTCTGTTCTTTCGCTGCCGCCAGGTCCGCCGGGGAGAGGCTCAGTACGCAGCTGAAGACGAAGAACATCACGGTCAGCACCATCATCACGTGAGCGCGGGCCAGGATGCTGGAGCACTTCTTCTCTGCACCATTACCGTACTCTTCGCGTTTCGCCACGGCGAAAGAGGAGATGATTGGGGAGTGGTTGAAGGAGAAGACCATTACCGGGATCGCCAGCCACAGGGTCATCAGCAGGCCGTTACCGGTCGCAGACGCGCTGCTCAGGGACAGGGTTTCCAGCGCTGCACCGTTCCACTGTGGGATCAGGTAGCAGGCCAGCAGCATCAGCGCAGCCACAAACGGGAAGACCAGCACGCTCATGGCCTTAACAATCATCTGCTCGCCGAAGCGCACGATGGTCATCATGCCGACGATCAGGATCAGAGACAGAATGGCACGCGGTGGCGGCGTCATGTGCAGCTGGTGCGTCATGAAGCTTTCAACGGTGTTGGTGATCGCCACGCTGTAGACGAGCAGGATTGGGTAAATCGCGAAGAAGTAGAGCAGGGTAATCAGTTTACCTGCGCCAACGCCGAAATGTTCTTCAACCACTTCGGTGATGTCTTCGCCCGGGTTTTTACCGGACAGCACGAAGCGGGTCAGACCGCGGTGTGCGAAGTAGGTCATCGGGAAGGCGATGATGGCCATGATGATCAGCGGAATCAGACCGCCGACGCCTGCGTTGATAGGAAGGAACAGTACACCAGCGCCGATTGCCGTGCCGTAAAGGCCCAGCATCCACATGGTATCCGTTTTGCGCCAACCACTTCGGGATTCAATCGAAGCAACGGTGCTGGTTTGAGTGGTTTCCATCTGTATCTCCTGGAGGAAGCAAATTGTCAGGTTTTTAGTCAAATCCGATGAAAAAGTGCCTGACGGTAATATGAAATTCGTTCAGTGACGGTTTTTTAATAATTTTCGCCCGTAACTATTGGCGGGCGGAAAGATACATTCTCGTTATGAATCTATCAGTGATCGCGATCCCAAATGCAATAATCCACTTATGATGTGGGCATCTTTAGACCATTTATCTGTTAAAAAAACATCAAATAGAATTTACGGGCGCGAAGGCTACCACCAACGACATGTGGGCTAAAAGAGCGGCCCGCAATATAGGTGTCTTCCGCTGTAAAGATATGGGTTTTTAGGATTTTCTTGCGGGTAATTTAGTTTAAGGCTGATAAATTACGGTTGTTAAATGGAGGTAATCGATTGCGTTTGCCGTAAGTTTGTTAAATTTATAAGTGAAGCCTATGAATTGATTCGGTAATAAAAAAAGCCGGGATCCGCTACAGGGTGCCCCGGCTTTGAGGAGAAGAAACTGAGCGTTACGTGCAGATTTCGTAGCACGGAATGTAGGCTGAACCTGGCAACTTCATGCGGTGTTGAGCCACAAAGCCCTGAAGCATGTCGTCCATACGGCGCATCATCTCCGGGTCGCCGTGGATCTTGTACGGACCATACTGCTCAATCGCGCGGATGCCCATCTCCTTCACGTTGCCCGCCACAATCCCGGAGAAGGCGCGACGCAGGTCGGCGGCCAGCACTTCCACCGGCTGGTCCGGGTAGAGTTTCAGGTTCGCCATATTTTCATGGGTCGGCTCGAACGGGATCTGCAGGTCAGGCGCAATACGGATTGACCAGTTAAAGCTGTACGCATCACCGGTATCACGACGATTCTCTTTCACCAGCGGCATCGCTTTTTTCATCTGGCGAGCCACTTCCGCCGCATCATCAATGATGATGCGATAGTGACGACGCGCGGCTTCTCCCAGCGTATGCACGATAAACTCGTCCAGCACGCGGAAGTAGTCGGCGCTCTCTTTCGGGCCGGTCAGGATCAGTGGCAGAACCTGATCTTTGTTGGCCGGGTTCATCAGAATCCCCAGCAGATAGAGCAGCTCTTCCGCCGTTCCCACGCCGCCCGGGAAGATGATAATCCCGTGAGCGATACGAACAAACGCCTCAAGACGCTTCTCGATATCCGGCATGATAATCAGCTCATTGACCAGCGGGTTAGGCGGCTCAGCGGCGATGATTGACGGCTCGGTCATGCCGATAAACCGCCCCTCTTTGTAACGCTGCTGCGCATGACCCACGGCTGCACCTTTCATTGGTGCTTCCATTGCACCCGGACCACAGCCGGTACAGATATTCAGCTCGCGCAGGCCAAGCTGCGTTCCGACCCGACGGGCATAGAGATATTCGGTTTCGTTAATCGAGTGGCCGCCCCAGCAGACGACCATGTTTGGTGCTTCGCCAACGTGCAGGGCGCGGGCGTTGCGCAGAATAGAGAACACCAGGTTGGTGATATGAACGGAGCTTTCCAGGTCGAGATGCTGGAAGCGGCCCGCGTTGTGAATCTGCCCGTTAACAAACAGGATGTCGCGCAGGACGGCAAACAGGTTGGCCTGAAGGGAACGAATGATACGCCCGTCGACAAAGGCCTCTTCCGGCGGGTTGATCACTTCCAGTTTCACGCCACGCTCGCGGCGCAGCACGTTAATATCAAAGCTTTCGAAGCGGGACAGCAGTTCTTTACTGTTATCTGTCAGGCTTCCGGAGTTCAGTACGGCAAGTGAACAGTTACGAAACAGTTGATAAAGATCGCTGCTGGCCGTGCGTTTAAGCATGTCCACTTCCAGCTGCGACAACATATCCATTGAGCCAAGCGGGCTAATATGTGTAATCAAGTGAGCTCCTTATGGGACGATTATCGTCATTCCCTTTGATTACAATAGCCCTGGCGCGTGACGTTTCACAACACTTCGGCGGAATACCGCACGCATATTGTGAAAATATTTATATTATTGACGCACCAGCCGGCCCGTTGCTGGCACAAAATCGGTGTTGGTGCGCCACGGGTTAATGTCCAGCCCGCCACGGCGGGTATAGCGCGCGTAAACGCTCAGTTTCTCCGGCTGGCAGAAACGCTGAATATCGTTAAAAATACGCTCCACGCACTGCTCGTGAAATTCGTTGTGATGGCGGAACGACACCAGATAGCGCAGCAGTTTTTCCCGGTCAATTTTCGGGCCGCGGTACTGGATCTGCACCGAACCCCAGTCCGGCTGGTGGGTAATCAGGCAGTTGGACTTCAGCAAATGGCTGACGAGCGTCTCTTCAACCACTTTTCCGCCCGCCGCGTTTTCGAGGTAATCGGCGCTGAATTCATAATTCTCCACCTCGATGTCCTGCTCGTCGATGCAGGTCCCGTGGAAGTGGGCAATGGGCTGTCCTTCCAGCTCGTGCAGGCGGTATAACGAGACGGACACGTTCCCCTGCGCGCAGGCGGCTAAATCCCGCTCCAGCGTTTGCTGAACCTCGTCCCAGCTGTTGAATCGGGTCTGGTTGAAGCTGTTGAGATAGAGTTTAAAGCTTTTGGACTCGACCAGATTCACGCTGGCATAGTCCAGCTCAACGTGGCCCACGGCCACCTGCGGCAGACCGTGCGCGTTAAGCCAGGAGAGTTCGTACAGCGTCCAGATATCGCCGCCGACAAACGGCAATGCGTCCGCATGCAGTCCAAGAGGATCGCGGTTCAGGCTGCGCGGCACGCCCTGCAGCAGGCTTGCATCGTAGGTATCGCGGTAATCGGTCGATTTACCCAGCGTTAGGCCGGTTAACGCCTGATGATTTTCGTAAGACATGTTTCATAGCCACTTTACAGGTACACTTATGGGCAGAGTTTATCCTGTCTTACAAGAAGAGAGAAATCGGTGGACATCGAAACTGCAAATGCCCTTACTACCTTCACAACCCGCTATTGCGACGCGTGGCATGAAAAGCACGGAACATGGCCGCAAAGCGCTGATTTATATGGCGTGCCGTCGCCGTGCATTATCTCTTCGCAGGATGACTATGTTATCTGGCAGCCGAAGCCCAATACCGCTGAGCAAAATGTAAATGCAGTTGAACGGGCTATGGACCTTGTGGTACAACCAGCGGTTCACGCGTTTTATGCCACGCAGTTTGCAGGTGATATGCCCGCGCGCTTGGGTGATTTGACGCTGACGCTGTTGCAGACCTGGAGCGAAGACGATCTGCAGCGTGTTCAGGAAAACCTGATTGGTCATCTGGTCACGCAAAAACGCCTTAAGCTTTCTCCGACGCTCTTTATTGCCACGCTGGACAGCGAACTGGATGTGATATCCGTCTGCAACCTGTCCGGGGAAGTGATTAAAGAGACCATCGGTACCCGCAATCGCGAAACGCTCGCCCCCTCTCTTGCGGATTTCCTTACCCGGCTTGAGCCACTTCTGTAATCCATGATGCTACGACGCGTGTGAGAGATCTCTTACAAGGTTTGTGAGAGATCGCTGGATCATTCAGTATTGCCTTATTTAATTCAGATTAATATCACTCTGTTTTTCAAAGAATTAGTTGTTCATCGCATCTTTTTTAGGGATTTCTTACGGCTTACAGTGCTGCAAGGGTGGGTTGTAAGACGAAGCGGAATAGCGGATTCTATCTCCGTCGACAGGATGCCGACACGAGAAACGAACATCAGGATGATGGCGTTTCTTACTCAGGACACGCCAGGATGGCGCTGCAGGAAGGCTTCAGGATGAAGCAAAAGGATAACGCAGGACGCGTAAGGGACACCTCCAGGAAGGAGAACGAGAACCGAACAGGATGGTCGGTGGGTCAGGAAGGCCAGGACGTTTCAGGACGAAACAAACACGTCAGGAAGATGTGTGCAGGATGCAAAAGGTATAAGGATGACCAGGCCTTCGGGCATCAGGAAAAGTTGTCACGGAAGAGCAGGGAGCACGAATTGTAGCTGGAATGCTGCGAAACGAACCGGGAGCACTGTTTTTACAGTGCTCCCTTTTTTATTTCTGTCTTCCGCAATGCTATGCTGCGCGCCGTTCACTTTTTCAGTTGAGGTTACTATGACGCAACACGATAGCGTTCGTGCTCAGTTGCACGCCATCGAAGCCCTTTTGCGCCAGCATCAGCTGTGGCAGGAGACCGCGCCGAATCCGGAAGCGTTTGCCAGTACCCAGCCATTCTGCCTGGATACGCTGGCACCGTTCGAGTGGCTTCAGTGGGTATTAATCCCGCGCATGCACGCGCTGCTGGAAGGCGGCCACCCTTTGCCGCAGGCGTTCGCCGTTTCTCCCTACTATGAAATGGCGCTTGAGGCGACGCACCCTGCTCGCGATGTGATGCTGGTTGAACTGGAAAAACTGGACGCCCTGTTTGCCGGTGAAGAGGCATGACGCTGGAAATCCTCTATCAGGACGAGTGGCTGGTGGCGGTGAATAAACCGTCTGGCTGGCTGGTGCACCGCAGCTGGCTGGATCGCGACGAGAAAGTGGTGGTGATGCAAACCGTGCGCGACCAGATTGGTCAGCATGTGTTTACCGCGCACCGCCTCGACAGACCGACTTCCGGCGTGCTGCTGATGGGGCTTTCCAGCGAGGCGGGCCGCCTGCTGGCGCAGCAGTTCGAACAGCACAAGATCCAGAAGCGCTACCACGCGATCGTTCGTGGCTGGCTGACCGAATCCGCCACGCTGGACTATCCGCTGGTGGAGGAGCTGGACAAAATCGCCGATAAATTTGCCCGCGATGACAAAGGCCCGCAGCCCGCGGTGACGGATTATCGCGGCATGGCGACAACGGAAATGCCGGTAGCAACCAGCAAATTCCCCACCACGCGCTACAGCCTGGTTGAGCTTTTGCCCAAAACCGGACGCAAGCACCAGCTTCGCCGTCATCTTGCGCACCTGCGCCACCCGATTATTGGCGACAGCAAGCACGGCGATCTGCGCCAGAACCGCAGCGCGGCAGAGCATTTTGGCTGTAACAGACTGATGCTGCACGCCAGCGAGCTTAGCCTGACTCACCCGTTTACCGGTGAACCACTGATTATTCGTGCCGGGCTGGACGACGTCTGGACGCAGGCGCTGTCACAGTTTGGCTGGCGGGGACAACTCCCCGAAAATGAAAGGGTTGAGTTTGTATCAGGCAACGTTCAGGATGAACGGTAAGCGCAATAATTACGGGAGCAAAGCATGGCTGAAGTAGGCATTTTTGTCGGCACAATGTACGGCAACTCGCTGCTGGTAGCGGAAGAGGCTGAGGCGATTTTGACAAGCCAGGGCCATAAAGCCACGGTCTATGAAGACCCGGAGCTGGCGGACTGGGAAAAGTATAAAGATAAATACATTCTGGTAGTGACCTCCACCACCGGTCAGGGCGATCTCCCGGACAGTATCGTGCCGCTTTTCCAGGGCATTAAAGATCGGCTTGGCTACCAGCCGGACGTTCACTACGGCATCATTGCCCTTGGCGATAGCTCTTACGCCAACTTCTGCGGTGGCGGCAAGCAGTTCGATGCGCTTCTTCAGGAACAGAGCGCCCAGCGCGTCGGCGAGATGCTGCTGATTGATGCCGGTGAGCATCCTGAACCCGAAAGCGAGTCGAACCCGTGGGTTGAACACTGGGCAACGCTACTTAAATAGTTTCGTAGGCCGGGTAAGGCGTAGCCGCCACCCGGCAACAAAGCCGCATCAAATCCTCAATTCCGTGAAGTATCTTCCACTGCTTTGGGCTTATGCCTCAAACCACGTTCCCCACACTCCTCAATGTTGTGTTTCTGCACGGTGAGCGAACCTGTCACTCCTTCATATACTTTTCCGGTCACAATAAAACGGCTCCAGGCCGTACTAAAACGACAAAACTTATCTCATTCTGATTACCCTACCGGTGCTGTACAGAATGAACAGGCGAAAGCTATGTTTCAGGAGTGCAACAATGAGTACATTAAGCCACGCAGCGAGCAGCGCTGAAAAGCGCACTAATGCCCGCTACTGGATAGTGGTGATGCTGTTTATCGTCACGTCCTTTAACTATGGTGACCGCGCCACGCTGTCGATTGCCGGCTCGGAAATGGCAAAAGACATCGGCCTTGATCCGGTGGGCATGGGTTACGTTTTTTCTGCATTCTCGTGGGCCTACGTCATCGGCCAAATTCCTGGCGGCTGGCTGCTGGACCGTTTTGGCTCTAAACGCGTCTATTTCTGGTCCATCTTTATCTGGTCTGCTTTTACCCTTTTGCAGGGTTTCGTCGATATCTTCAGCGGCTTTGGCATTATCGTGGCGCTCTTTACGCTGCGCTTTCTGGTAGGCCTGGCGGAAGCCCCTTCCTTCCCGGGCAACAGCCGCATTGTCGCGGCCTGGTTTCCTGCGCAGGAGAGGGGAACAGCGGTGGCAATTTTTAACTCTGCCCAGTATTTCGCGACGGTGATCTTTGCGCCCATTATGGGCTGGCTGACGCATGAGGTGGGCTGGTCGCACGTCTTCTTCTTTATGGGCGGGCTTGGGATCGTCATCAGCTTTATCTGGCTGAAAGTGATCCACGAACCGAATCAGCACCCTGGCGTGAACAAGAAGGAGCTGGAATACATTGCTGAGGGCGGGGCGCTGATCAATATGGATCAGAAATCTGACAAAGCAAAAGTCCCCTTCAGCCAGAAATGGGCGCAGATCAAGCAGCTCGTCGGCTCGCGCATGATGATCGGTATCTATCTCGGTCAGTACTGTATCAACGCCTTAACCTACTTCTTTATCACCTGGTTCCCGGTTTATCTGGTGCAGGCGCGCGGCATGTCGATCCTCAAAGCGGGGTTTGTTGCCTCGGTCCCGGCAATCTGCGGCTTCATCGGCGGCGTGCTTGGCGGGGTCATTTCCGACTGGCTGATGCGCCGCACGGGTTCGCTGAACATCGCGCGTAAAACGCCGATTGTGCTCGGCATGCTGCTCTCCATGACCATGGTGTTCTGTAACTACGTCAGTGCCGAGTGGATGATTATCGGCTTTATGGCGATGGCCTTCTTCGGCAAAGGGATTGGCGCGCTGGGCTGGGCGGTGATGGCGGATACGGCACCGAAAGAGATCAGCGGCCTGAGCGGCGGTCTGTTCAATATGTTCGGCAACGTTTCCGGGATTGTTACACCTATCGCTATCGGCTACATCGTCGGCACCACGGGGTCTTTCAACGGCGCGCTGATCTACGTCGGTGTGCATGCCCTGGTGGCGGTGCTGAGTTACCTGGTGCTGGTGGGTGATATTAAACGCGTCGAACTTAAACCTGTTGTGGAGCGCGGATGATGACAACACAATCAAGCCCTGTCGTTACGGAAATGAAAGTTATCCCGGTGGCCGGTCAGGACAGCATGCTGCTCAATATTGGCGGCGCGCATAACGCATGGTTTACCCGCAATATCGTGGTGCTGACCGATAGTGCAGGCAATACCGGGGTAGGTGAAGCCCCCGGCGGGGAAGTGATCTACCAGACCCTGGTAGAGGCTATTCCACAGGTTGTAGGCCAGGAAGTGGCTCGTCTGAACAAGGTGGTTCAGCGGGTGCATAAGGGCAATCAGTCGGCGGACTTTGATACCTTCGGCAAGGGCGCGTGGACGTTTGAACTGCGCGTCAATGCGGTCGCCGCCCTGGAAGCGGCGCTGCTGGATTTACTCGGTAAAGCCCTTAACGTTCCGGTCTGCGAACTGCTGGGGCCGGGCAAACAGCGCGATGCGGTCACCGTGCTGGGCTATCTGTTCTTCGTTGGCGATCGCAATAAAACCGATCTCCCCTATCTGGCTCGTTCACCGGGTGACCACGACTGGTATCAGCTGCGCCATCAGGAAGCGCTGTCCAGCGAGACGGTTGTGCGCCTGGCTGAAGCAGCGCAGGATCGCTACGGCTTTAAGGATTTCAAGCTGAAAGGCGGCGTGCTGCCCGGCGAGCAGGAGATTGAAACGGCCCGGGCGCTGAAAAAACGCTTCCCGGAGGCGCGCATCACCGTTGACCCGAACGGCGCCTGGCTGCTGGATGAGGCGATTAGCCTGTGTAAAGGTCTCGGGGACGTGCTGACCTACGCGGAAGACCCGTGCGGCGCCGAGCAGGGCTTCTCAGGCCGTGAAGTGATGGCCGAATTCCGCCGCGCAACCGGGCTGCCGGTTGCGACCAATATGATCGCCACCAACTGGCGTGAAATGGGCCACGCGGTGATGCTGAACGCCGTCGACATTCCGCTGGCAGACCCGCACTTCTGGACGCTCTCCGGCGCGGTTCGCGTGGCGCAGCTGTGCGATGACTGGGGCCTGACCTGGGGCTGCCACTCCAATAACCATTTCGATATCTCGCTGGCAATGTTTACCCACGTTGGCGCGGCGGCGCCGGGTAACCCGACCGCCATCGACACCCACTGGATTTGGCAGGAAGGCGAAGCTCGCCTGACGAAAAATCCGTTGGAGATCAAAAACGGTAAAATTGCCGTACCCGATGCGCCGGGGCTGGGTGTGGAGCTTGACTGGGATCAGGTTCATCAAGCCCATGAGGCGTATAAAAAGCTACCGGGCGGCGCGCGTAACGACGCGGGCCCGATGCAGTACCTTATCCCCGGCTGGACATTTGACCGTAAGCGCCCTGTTTTTGGACGTCACTGATAAAAGGATTACACGATGAGTACTTTTACGACCCCTGTCGTCACCTCCATGCAAATCATTCCGGTCGCAGGTCATGACAGCATGCTGATGAACCTGAGCGGGGCGCATGCGCCGTTCTTCACGCGCAATATTGTCATTATCAAAGACAATGCCGGCCATACCGGCGTGGGTGAAATTCCAGGCGGGGAGAAGATCCGCAAAACGCTGGAGGATGCCATTCCGCTGGTGGTGGGCAAAACGCTGGGTGAGTACAAAAATGTCCTCAACACCGTGCGCAATACCTTTGCCGATCGCGATGCCGGCGGACGCGGCCTGCAAACCTTCGATTTGCGCACCACTATCCACGTGGTGACCGGCATTGAAGCCGCGA
Source organism: Enterobacter cloacae complex sp. P47BA (assembly GCF_014930485.1). Lineage (NCBI taxonomy): Bacteria > Pseudomonadati > Pseudomonadota > Gammaproteobacteria > Enterobacterales > Enterobacteriaceae > Enterobacter > Enterobacter cloacae complex sp. P47BA. The sequence goes on from NZ_JADBRF010000012.1 coordinate 148,698, forward strand.
TGCTGGATCTGCTGGGCCAGCACCTGGGCGTTAACGTCGCGTCGCTGCTGGGCGAGGGCCAGCAGCGCAGTGAAGTGGAGATGCTCGGCTATCTGTTCTTTGTCGGCGACCGCAAGCTGACGCCGCTGCCGTATCAGAGCCAGCCAGATGACCAATGTGACTGGTACCGCGTTCGTCACGAAGAAGCGATGACCCCGGATGCGGTGGTGCGGCTGGCAGAAGCCGCGTATGAAAAATATGGCTTCAATGATTTCAAACTGAAAGGCGGCGTGCTGGCGGGGGAAGAGGAGGCGGAAGCCATTACCGCGCTGGCAAAACGTTTCCCGCAGGCGCGCGTGACGCTGGATCCGAACGGCGCGTGGTCGCTTGATGAAGCGATCGATATTGGCAAGCAGCTGAAAGGCGTGCTGGCGTACGCGGAAGATCCGTGCGGGGCTGAGCAAGGCTTTTCGGGCCGCGAAGTCATGGCGGAATTCCGTCGCGCTACGGGGCTACCGACCGCGACCAATATGATCGCCACCGACTGGCGTCAGATGGGGCACACGCTCTCTCTGCAATCGGTGGATATCCCACTGGCGGACCCGCACTTCTGGACAATGCAGGGCTCGGTGCGCGTGGCGCAGATGTGCCACGAGTTTGGCCTGACCTGGGGTTCGCACTCCAACAACCACTTCGATATCTCGCTGGCGATGTTTACCCACGTTGCCGCCGCCGCGCCGGGCGCTATTACCGCTATCGACACGCACTGGATCTGGCAGGAGGGTAATCAGCGCCTCACCAAAGAGCCGTTTGAGATCAAAGGTGGCATGGTGCAGGTGCCGTCCACGCCGGGGTTGGGCGTTGAGCTGGATATGGATCAGGTAATGAAAGCACACGAGCTGTATCAAAAACACGGTCTGGGCGCGCGCGACGACGCGATGGCGATGCAGTACCTGATCCCTGACTGGACATTCGACAATAAACGTCCGTGCATGGTACGATAAACGCATTGGGACCGCTCCCATGAGCGGTTTCCTACGTGGTGTATGCTTAACGTAACGACTATGCGTAAGGATGGCTTATGAAAATTGTTATCGCACCGGACTCGTATAAGGAAAGTTTGAGTGCGCTTGAGGTTGCGACAGCGATCGAGCGCGGTTTTCGCGAGATTTTCCCTGAGGCGGAGTACGTCAAACTGCCGGTCGCTGATGGTGGTGAAGGCACGGTTGAGGCGATGATCGCGGCAACCCGGGGACGCATTGTGCACGTTCCGGTGACCGGTCCGCTGGGCGAGCGCGTGGACGGATTTTATGGAATATCCGGTGACGAGCAGAGCGCCTTTATTGAAATGGCGGCGGCAAGCGGTCTGGAACTGGTAGCCCCTTCACTGCGTGACCCTCTGAAAACGACCTCCTGGGGCACGGGGGAACTTATCCGCCACGCGCTGGATGCGGGCGTTAAGCATATCATCATCGGTATCGGTGGCAGCGCAACCAATGACGGCGGCGCCGGGATGGTGCAGGCGCTGGGGGCTAAGCTGCTGGACGACAATGAACAGCCGCTGGGGCAGGGCGGGGGCGAGCTGGATAATCTTGCGCGGATCGACCTGAGCGGCCTCGACCAGCGTCTGGCGGAGTGCCGGATAGAAGTCGCCTGCGATGTGACGAATCCGCTCACCGGTAAGGATGGCGCGTCAGCGGTATTTGGCCCGCAAAAGGGCGCTACACCCGAGATGATCGTCACCCTGGACAACGCGCTTGCGCACTATGCGAGAGTCATTGCCCGGGATCTGGACATTGATGTGCTCAACCTTGCTGGCGGCGGTGCGGCGGGTGGCATGGGCGCAGCGCTGTACGCTTTTTGTGGCGCGGAGTTGCGCCAGGGCATTGAGATTGTGACCGATGCGCTACACCTGGCCGACCAGGTGGCCGATGCGGATCTGGTGATCACCGGGGAAGGCCGCATCGACAGCCAGACGATCCATGGCAAAGTGCCGGTAGGAGTGGCGAAAGTGGCGAAACGCTTTAATAAGCCCGTTATCGGCATTGCAGGCAGCCTGACGGCGGATGTTGGCGTGGTACACGATCACGGCTTAGACGCGGTGTTTAGCGTGATCTACACCATCTGCTCGCTGGAGGACGCGCTGGAAAATGCCAGCGAGAATGTACAGATGGCCGCAAGGAATATCGCGGCGGTGCTGAAAGTGGGGCAGGGGATGTAGTTCTCCCTCTCCCCGTGGGAGAGGGGCGGGGTGAGGGCATCAGGCCGCACCCGCAATCGTAGGCCCGGTAAGGCGAAGCCGCCACCGGGCTTTTTCCTCAGCTCCCCAACACCTTCATCGCTTCCCGCGTCACGTTATCCATCTCATCCAGCAGTTCCAGGAACTCCGGTTCAAGCTCCGATTCCGGCGTACCCGCGCGCAGCTGCTGCTCCAGCAGTTGGCAGAGGTTTTTCAGCCGCGGTACGCCGCTGTAGCCGCAGCTGCCGTGCAGCTTGTGGATCGCTTCCAGCAGCTCTTCCGGGTTCTCGCCCACCAGCTGTTCTTCAACCTTATTACGGATCTCCGGCAGAAACGCGACCAGCATTTGCAGCATCTCGCGTGCTAAATCGGGTTTCCCTGCCGCCTGGCGCAGCGCCAGCTGCCAGTCAAAGGTCGCATTTTGATTAACGCTTACCTCAACCGGCTCGCTGAAAACCGTATATGTTCCGCCAATGTGCCCCGGCTTATAGCGTAACAGCAGGTTATGAAGCTTCTCTTCGTCGATAGGTTTCGCCAGGTAATCATTCATCCCGGCGCTCAGCAGCTTCTCTTTCTGACCGGCCATCGCATGCGCGGTGACCGCAATCACCGGGGTTTGCTGCTGATGCGGGAGCTGGTGGATCAGCTCGCAGGCACGAATGCCATCCATGCCCGGCATCTGAATATCCATCAGAATTAAGTCGAACTGCATCTGTTTAGCCAGTTCGACCGCCTGGGCGCCGCTGGTACACAGCTCAACATGCTGAACCTGGTCTTCCAGCAATACGCCGATTAGCTTCAGGTTTGCCGGATTATCATCCACCGCCATCACGCTCATGGGCAGTTTTTGCTCGTCGTTAATCAACGGCAGTGCGTGCTGGCTAAGACGGCAATACTCCGTGAGGGCGGGCAGCAGGCGGGTCGCGGTGAGTGGTTTAAGCAGGCACGCGGCCGCCCCGTCGTTTTTCAACTCTTCCGCATTAAGCTGGGCGTGGCAGGGCAGCGCCAGCAGCAGATAGTCGGTCATCGACGCGGCTTTCGCCAGCCGCTCCTGCTGCATGGTCAGCTCGCCGGTAAAGGTCACCGGGATCCCCATCAGCAAAATGTCGTAATGATCAACGGCCAGGGCTGAGAAGGTTGGACTGTAAACCACCTCCAGCGGCGTGGTGCTTAAGATATCCAGCGCGCACTGCGCCGCTGCCGCGTTAGGCTCGACGTAGGCCAGGCGCTTACCTTTCAGACAGTCCGTCACCGGGCCGTCGGTCAGCACGTTCGGATTGAGGTCGAGGTTAATATGGAACCAGAAGGTTGAGCCGCGGTTTGGCTGGCTGTGGAAAGAGATATCGCCGCCCATCTCGTTTACCAGCCTCTGCGTGATCACCAGCCCCAGTCCGGTACCACCATGGCGGCGGGAAATGCTGGCGTCTGCCTGGCGGAAGGCCTGGAACAGACGCGACTGATCCCGCTCCGGAATGCCGATACCGGTATCGCGGATTTGAACCTCAATCTGCACCTTGTTATTACTGATGGCGCGTTTTTCTACCAGGATGTCGATGTTGCCGCTTTCGGTGAATTTAATGGCATTCCCGACAAGATTGGTAATGACCTGCTGCAGGCGCAGCGGATCGCCAATAACGTTGTCCGGCACGTCGTTTTTAATATTGAGCGTTAGCTCAAGGCCCTTGTCGTGCGACGAGTGCGCGAGCAGCGTCACTACTTCATCGAGCGTACTGCGCAGCGGGAACGGGATGCTCTCCAGAATCAGTTTGCCGGCCTCCAGCTTGGAGAAGTCCAGCACGTCGTTAATGATCGCCAGCAGGTTGTTGGCCGAACGTTCAATGGTGTGCAGGTGATCCCGCTGAGTAGGATTCAGCTCGCTTTTCAGGGTCAGGCGGGTAAAGCCGATCACGCCATTGAGCGGCGTACGCAGCTCGTGCGACATATTGGCCAGAAACTCAGACTTAATACGCGCCGCTTCCTGAGCGCGCTTTTTCGCCAGATCCAGCTCAACGTTCTGGATCTCCATCTGCTCCAGCGTTTCGCGCAGGTCAGAGGTGGCCTGGTCAACGTTATGCTGCATCTCTTCGTGATAGGCCGCCAGCGACATCGCCATCGAGTTAATGCCGTTTTTCAGCATATCCAGCTCGCCCAGCATAAACCCTTCCACGCGGCTGTCGAGCTGTCCCCGACGGATGCGGTCAACGGTATTAACCATGTTGCGGATGGGGCCCGTGACGTCGCGCATCAGACGCCAGCCGAAGATCAGCGCAATACCAATACAGAACAGCATCATCACGCCGGAGATAAAAATTTCTTTGTACTGCTGCAGCCGTACCGACTTGAGATCGAGCTCAAGCGCTACATATCCCAGCATGTTATTGCTGGATTTGGCATCGGATTGCGCAGACTCATCGGGTGAATAGCTTTCCGACACGATCGGCGTGCGCAGGATCATGATGTCGCCGCGCCGCAGTACGGTGAGGTGGCGCGGGAAGGGCGTACCGTCAGGGATCTTCAGCGTGGTCGGATCGAGATGAAAGTTTGAGGTGACAAACAGGCGGTTATGTTCGTCGTAGACGGAAATGGCACGGACGATATCCGAGTGGCGACGGTGAAGCACGCTGATTAACTGCCCAATGGATTCACGGTTTTGCAGGTTCATCCCATACTCGCTTGAGACGGCGAGCGGTTCGATAATGCTGGCGCCCGCGTCCTCCAGCTGTCGCTGCAAATCGTTATAGCGGTGCACCACAAAGAAGATACTCAGCAGCAAACCGATGAGAACGGTGGGGGCGAGGATCAAAATCATCATGCGCGCGCGCAGGCTGTAGTTGGTCATGGCGTTCCGTTATGGGACAATAAAGATAATTATGTTTATGTGAGAAAAATCTCGGCGATGGCGCAATTCTACTCTGCAAAGCGACGCGTGACGACGCGTCAAATCATTACTGTTGAAGCCACGGACCTTGATCCGTTTGGTCAGGGAGTGGCTCGTCACAACGGTAAGACTCTGTTTATAACAGGTTTGCTGCCAGGAGAACGAGCAGAAATTACGCTGACGGAAGACAAGCGTCAGTACGCGCGCGGACAGGTGAAGCGTCGCCTCAACGCGAGCCCGGAGCGCGTGGAGCCCCGCTGTCCCCATTTTGGCGTGTGCGGAGGCTGCCAGCAACAGCATGCGAGCACAGAATTACAGCAAAAAAGTAAAAGCCGCGCGCTGGCGCGCCTCCTTAAACACGAGGTTGACGAGATTATCGCCGATGAGCCCTGGGGCTATCGCCGCCGCGCGCGCCTGAGCCTGAGCTATCAGCTCAAAACGGAGCGGCTGGAGATGGGTTTTCGCAAAGCGGCCTCCAGCGATATTGTAGACGTGAAGCGGTGCCCCATTTTGGTGCCCCATCTTGAGGCGTTACTTCCGGACGTGCACCGCTGTCTTGCATCGCTCGACGGGGTGCGTTCATTGGGCCACGTTGAACTGGTGCTGGCGAACAACGGCCCGCTGATGGTGCTGCGCCATACCGTGCCGCTGTCGAAAAAAGATCGCGAAAAACTGGAACGCTTTTCGCATTCTCATGAGCTTGCGCTTTTCCTCGCGCCGCAAAGCGAGATACTTGAACAGGTATCGGGCGAAGCTCCCTGGTATGCGTCAGACGGGCTACGCTTAACGTTCAGTCCGCGAGATTTTATCCAGGTCAACGACGGCATAAACCAGCAGATGGTGGCGAAGGCCCTGGAATGGCTTGACGTACAGCCCACTGACCGTGTGCTCGATCTGTTCTGCGGCATGGGTAACTTTACCCTGCCGCTGGCGCGCAGAGCGGCAGGCGTGGTCGGTGTGGAAGGCGTTGAGGCGCTGGTGGCCAAAGGCCAGGAAAACGCAGAGCAGAACGGCTTGCAAAATGTGACATTCTTTCATCAAAATCTTGAGGAAGATGTCACTCAACAGCCGTGGGCAAAGCAGGGTTTCGACAAAATCCTGCTCGACCCGGCGCGTGCAGGTGCCCCAGGCGTCATGGCGCATATTATTAAACTCGCGCCCAGGCGCGTGGTCTATGTTTCCTGTAACCCGGCAACGCTTGCCCGTGACAGTGAGGCGTTAATCAGCGCGGGTTACCAGATTCGACGTCTGGCAATGCTGGACATGTTCCCGCACACTGGACATCTGGAATCGATGGCGTTGTTCGAGCACATCTAATTTGTTTGGCTTGTCGACTTCGACAGGCCCTGGTCCCTAAAGGAGAGGACAATGGTTGCGGTAAGAAGTGCACATCTCAATAAAGCTGGGGAGTTTGACCCACAAAAATGGATCGCAAGTCTGGGAATTTCCAGCCAGCAGTCGTGTGAACGCTTAACCGAAACCTGGGCCTACTGTCTGCGCACCACGCAGGGACACCCGGATGCCGATCTACTCTTATGGCGCGGCGTGGAGATGGTTGAAATCTTGTCCATGCTGAACATGGACATCGAAACGCTGCAGGCCGCGCTGCTGTTCCCCCTCGCGGATGCGGATGTGGTCAGCGAAGATGTGCTGCGCGACAGCGTCGGCAAATCCGTCGTTGCGCTGATCCACGGCGTGCGCGATATGGCGGCCATTCGCCAGCTAAAAGCCGCGCATACCGATTCCGTCTCCTCTGAGCAGGTTGATAACGTCCGCCGGATGCTGCTGGCCATGGTGGATGATTTTCGCTGCGTGGTCATCAAGCTGGCCGAGCGTATTGCCCACCTGCGGGAGGTGAAGGATGCGCCGGAAGACGAGCGCGTGCTGGCCGCCAAAGAGTGTACGAACATCTATGCGCCGCTGGCGAACCGCTTAGGTATTGGTCAGCTGAAATGGGAGCTGGAAGATTACTGCTTCCGCTATCTGCATCCGGCAGAATACAAGCGCATTGCCAAACTCCTGCATGAGCGCCGTATCGATCGTGAGCACTACATCGACGAGTTTGTCAGCGGGCTGCGCCAGGCCATGAAAGAAGAGAATGTGCGTGCCGAAGTTTACGGTCGGCCTAAGCACATCTACAGCATCTGGCGCAAAATGCAGAAGAAACACCTCGCCTTTGACGAGCTGTTTGACGTGCGCGCCGTGCGTATCGTGGCGGAGCGTCTACAGGACTGCTACGCCGCGCTGGGGATAGTACATACTCACTTCCGCCACCTGCCGGATGAATTTGACGACTATGTCGCGAACCCAAAACCGAACGGCTACCAGTCCATTCATACCGTGGTGCTTGGCCCCGGCGGCAAAACGGTCGAGATTCAAATCCGCACCAAACAGATGCACGAAGACGCCGAGCTGGGCGTAGCCGCGCACTGGAAGTACAAAGAGGGCACTTCTGGCGGGGCACGCTCCGGCCACGAAGACCGCATCGCCTGGCTGCGCAAGCTGATTGCGTGGCAGGAGGAGATGGCCGACTCCGGCGAAATGCTCGACGAGGTGCGCAGCCAGGTCTTTGATGACCGTGTCTACGTCTTTACCCCGAAAGGGGACGTTGTCGACCTGCCTGCTGGCTCCACCCCGCTCGATTTTGCCTACCACATCCACAGCGACGTGGGGCACCGCTGCATCGGGGCGAAGATCGGCGGACGTATCGTACCGTTTACCTATCAGCTGCAGATGGGCGACCAGATTGAAATCATTACCCAGAAGCAGCCAAACCCGAGCCGCGACTGGCTTAACCCGAACCTCGGTTACGTCACCACCAGCCGCGGGCGCTCCAAAATTCACGCCTGGTTCCGCAAGCAGGATCGTGACAAAAACATTCTTGCCGGTCGCCAGATCCTTGACGACGAGCTGGAGCATATCGGGATCAGCCTGAAAGAAGCAGAGAAATTCCTGCTGCCGCGCTACAACTTCAACGAGCTGGACGAACTGTTAGCGGCCATTGGCGGCGGCGATATCCGGCTGAACCAGATGGTGAACTTCCTGCAAGCGCAGTTCAACAAGCCAAGCGCAGCAGAGCAGGATGCGGCCGCGCTGAAGCAGCTGCAGCAGAAAACCTATGCCCCGCAGCAGCGCAGCAAAGACAACGGCCGCGTGGTGGTCGAGGGCGTGGGCAACCTGATGCACCACATTGCCCGCTGCTGCCAGCCGATTCCGGGGGACGATATCGTCGGCTTTATCACCCAGGGGCGCGGGATCTCGATCCACCGCTCCGACTGCGACCAGCTTGCCGAACTGCAGTCCCACGCGCCGGAGCGTATCGTGGAAGCGGTCTGGGGTGAGAGCTATTCCGCCGGTTACTCGCTGGTGGTGCGCGTCACCGCCAACGATCGCAGCGGGCTGCTGCGCGACATCACCACCATTCTCGCCAACGAGAAGGTCAACGTGCTGGGCGTCGCCAGCCGCAGCGATACCCGCGAGCAGCTTGCCACCATCGATATGACCATCGAAATCTACAACCTGCAGGTGCTCGGCCGCGTGCTGGGCAAACTGAACCAGGTGCCGGATGTGATTGACGCGCGTCGTCTGCACGGCGGCTAAACACACTCTTATGAAGGCCGGGTAAAGCTTCGCTGCCACCCGGCCCTTTTTTTAAATGGGAAAAACCATGACTCAAATCGACCGCCTGCTCGGCATCATGAAACGCCTGCGCGACCCGGAAAACGGCTGCCCGTGGGACAAGGAGCAGACTTTCGCGACCATCGCACCTTATACCCTCGAAGAGACCTATGAGGTGCTGGACGCCATTTCACGCGAGGATTTCGATGACCTGCGCGGTGAACTCGGCGACCTGCTGTTCCAGGTAGTGTTCTACGCCCAGATGGCGCAGGAGGAAGGACGCTTTAACTTTGACGATATCTGTGCCGCTATCAGCGACAAGCTGGAGCGCCGCCATCCGCATATCTTTGGCGATGCCACCGCAGGAAACAGCGCAGAGGTGCTGGCACGCTGGGAGCAGATTAAAAGCGCCGAGCGCGCTGAAAAGTCCCAGCACTCTGCGCTGGACGACATCCCGCTGAGCCTGCCCGCGCTGATGCGCGCCCACAAAATTCAAAAGCGCTGCTCGGCGGTAGGATTTGACTGGGATTCCCTGGGACCCGTGCTGGATAAAGTGCATGAAGAGATCGACGAAGTGATGCACGAAGCGCAGCAGGCGGTGGTCGATGAAGCAAAGCTGGAGGAAGAGATGGGCGACCTGCTGTTCGCCACCGTCAACCTTTCTCGCCATTTAGGGGTAAAAGCGGAAACCGCGCTGCAAAAAGCCAACCTGAAATTCGAACGACGCTTTCGTGAAGTCGAGCGGATTGTGGCCTCGCGCGGCCTGGAAATGACCGGAATTGACCTCGACGCGATGGAAGAAGTCTGGCAGGAAGTAAAACGCCAGGAATCTGATCTCTAACGGAATTTTGCGATCAAGCGCAATTTGTGTGATTTTTTAAATGACAAGCGCTTGATTTGCGTCAAAAACATTTACCCAAAAGGGGCTATTTTCTCACTCCTTATGTTTGTCATGGCCTGGAATGGAGACGGAGAATGAAAGTTTGTGGCGCTCGCCGTGTTCGGGTATACTACTTTCCCGTCCTGGTTATTCCATCGTTTCACCCTAACTTCTCAGGTTCAGCATGACAACGAACTATATTTTTGTGACCGGCGGGGTCGTATCCTCTCTGGGTAAAGGCATTGCCGCAGCCTCCCTCGCAGCCATTCTTGAAGCCCGTGGCCTCAATGTGACCATGATGAAACTGGATCCGTACATCAACGTCGATCCTGGCACCATGAGCCCAACCCAACACGGGGAAGTGTTCGTTACTGAAGACGGCGCTGAAACCGATCTGGATCTTGGCCACTACGAGCGTTTCATTCGTACCAAAATGACCCGTCGTAACAACTTTACGACTGGCCGCATCTACTCTGACGTTCTGCGTAAAGAGCGCCGCGGTGACTACCTGGGCGCGACCGTGCAGGTTATCCCACACATCACTAACGCCATCAAAGAGCGTGTCCTTGCCGGTGGCGAAGGGCATGACGTTGTGCTGGTTGAAATCGGCGGTACCGTGGGTGATATCGAATCCCTGCCGTTCCTCGAAGCGATTCGTCAGCTGGCGGTAGACATTGGTCGTGAACACGCGCTGTTCATGCACCTGACGCTGGTGCCTTACATGGCGGCGGCAGGTGAAGTGAAAACCAAACCGACTCAGCACTCCGTTAAAGAACTGCTCTCTATCGGTATTCAGCCTGACATCCTGGTTTGCCGTTCCGATCGTGCCATTCCAGCGAACGAACGTGCGAAAATTGCATTGTTCTGTAACGTGCCTGAAAAAGCCGTTATTTCAATGAAAGATGTCGATTCCATTTATAAAATCCCGGGCCTGTTGAAATCACAGGGTCTGGACGATTATATTTGTAAACGATTCAGCTTGAACTGTCCGGAAGCTAACCTGTCTGAATGGGAACAGGTTATTTATGAAGAAGCGAACCCGGCAGGCGAAGTGACTATCGGTATGGTCGGCAAGTACATCGAACTGCCGGACGCCTATAAGTCCGTTATCGAAGCGCTGAAGCACGGTGGTCTGAAGAACCGCGTCTCCGTGAACATCAAGCTGATTGATTCGCAGGATGTTGAAACACGTGGCGTTGAAATTCTGAAAGATCTGGATGCTATCCTCATCCCTGGCGGCTTCGGCTACCGTGGTGTTGAAGGCAAGATCGCCACTGCACGCTATGCGCGTGAAAACAATATTCCATACCTCGGCATCTGCCTGGGTATGCAGGTTGCGCTGATCGAATTTGCGCGCAACGTAGCGGGAATGGAAAACGCGAACTCTACGGAATTTGTGCCAGACTGTAAGTACCCTGTCGTGGCGCTGATTACGGAATGGCGCGACGAAGACGGTAACGTCGAAGTCCGTACCGAGAAGAGCGATCTGGGTGGCACTATGCGTCTTGGCGCGCAGGCCTGCCAGCTGTCCGACGATAGCGTGGTTCGCAAGCTGTACGGCGAGCCGGTCATCACCGAGCGCCATCGTCACCGCTATGAAGTCAACAATATGTTGTTGAAACAAATTGAAGCCGCGGGCCTGCGTGTTGCGGGTCGCTCCGGGGACGATCAGTTAGTCGAGATCATCGAGGTGCCAAACCATCCGTGGTTTGTTGCCTGCCAGTTCCACCCGGAATTTACTTCAACGCCGCGTGATGGACATCCGCTGTTTGCAGGCTTCGTGAAAGCCGCCAGCGAGTACCAGAAGCGTCAGGCGAAGTAAAAAAGTTAGAACGGCAACGCGTACCAACGGTACGCGTTGTTTGTCTGGAGTTTTAGTTTAACTTGTACTGAGGAAAATCTAATGTCCAAAATCGTTAAAGTCATCGGTCGTGAAATCATCGACTCCCGTGGTAACCCGACCGTTGAAGCCGAAGTTCATCTGGAAGGTGGTTTCGTCGGTATGGCAGCTGCTCCATCAGGTGCTTCTACGGGTTCCCGTGAAGCGCTGGAACTGCGTGATGGCGACAAATCCCGTTTCATGGGCAAAGGCGTACTGAAAGCGGTTGGCGCTGTTAACGGTCCTATTGCTCAGGCTATCGTTGGCAAAGATGCCAAAGATCAGGCTGGCATCGACAAGATCATGATCGATCTGGACGGTACTGAAAACAAATCTAACTTCGGTGCGAACGCAATTCTGGCCGTTTCCCTGGCGAACGCCAAAGCAGCAGCCGCTGCTAAAGGTATGCCACTGTTCGAGCACATCGCTGAACTGAACGGCACCCCAGGCAAATACTCTATGCCTGTACCAATGATGAACATCATCAACGGTGGTGAGCACGCAGACAACAACGTTGATATTCAGGAATTCATGATTCAGCCAGTTGGCGCGAAAACCCTGAAAGAAGCGGTTCGTATGGGTTCTGAAGTGTTCCACAACCTGGCTAAAGTTCTGAAAGCTAAAGGTATGAACACTGCTGTTGGTGACGAAGGTGGCTACGCGCCAAACCTGGGTTCTAACGCAGAAGCACTGGCTGTTATCGCTGAAGCGGTTAAAGCAGCAGGCTACGAGCTGGGCAAAGACATCACCCTGGCGATGGACTGTGCAGCATCTGAATTCTACAAAGACGGTAAATACGTTCTGGCTGGCGAAGGCAACAAAGCGTTCACCTCCGAAGAGTTCACTCACTTCCTGGAAGACCTGACCAAACAGTACCCAATCGTTTCTATCGAAGACGGTCTGGACGAGTCTGACTGGGATGGTTTCGCATACCAGACCAAAGTACTGGGCGACAAAATCCAGCTGGTTGGTGACGATCTGTTCGTAACCAACACCAAGATCCTGAAAGAAGGCATCGAGAAAGGCATCGTTAACTCCATCCTGATCAAATTCAACCAGATCGGTTCTCTGACCGAAACGCTGGCTGCGATCAAAATGGCGAAAGACGCTGGCTACACCGCTGTTATCTCTCACCGTTCTGGCGAAACTGAAGACGCGACCATTGCTGACCTGGCTGTTGGTACCGCTGCTGGCCAGATCAAAACCGGTTCTATGAGCCGTTCTGACCGTGTTGCTAAATACAACCAGCTGATTCGTATCGAAGAAGCGCTGGGTGAAAAAGCACCTTACAACGGTCGTAAAGAGATCAAAGGCCAGGCATAATTGCTTAAGCCTTAACATGAAAATGCCAGTCGAATGACTGGCATTTTTTTTGGTTATTTAAAATCGACCGCCATCTGCTCGGGAATGGTCAGTCCCCGGGTGGTTTGCACGCAGCGGGCGATATAATCCGTAAAACGAGGTGGCTTCGGCATCCCCATGCTGAGCAGCTTATCGTTGCTGAAGCGCACGTTCAGCGTGGCAAAGGCACCGTATAAGCGCATCGCTCTCAGCATCAGACGTTCGTTGCACGGACCAAAAATGGTTTTCAGTTCACGGCGCATTTTGACCAGCGTTTCGTAGCTGACCTGCGCATACTTATCGCCAACGGGCGCTTTCTCCAGCGCCTGCGCCATTGCCCGATCGATATCCGCAAAGCGAACGCTGTTCTCTTCCCCGGCTGAAATGTGTACCACTTCCCCCGGACGCGCGTTGCTGCTCAGCAGCATTAACATTGCGTCGGCGCAATAATCTACCGGGACAACGTCGATCCGGTCTTCCATCGAGCACATAAACTTCTGCAGCATCAGGCCCATGCTGAAGACCCAAAAGATACTGCTCGACGGCGTGCAGCCGTGGCGGGTATGGCCGACGACGATGGACGGACGGGCGATGAGCAGCGGCAGGTTAGGACATTCCTGGCGCATCAGCTGTTCGATGGTTGACTTCGAATACGTATATTCCACCAGGTGCTCAGCGTTTTCTCTGAATTCCGCACTTTCGGCGACCAGCGAATCCTGCTCCGGCGTGCATGACATTGCGGTGCCTACATGCAGGAAACGCTGCAGCCCTGCGACCTGCTCCATGCGGCGCGCCAGCGCTAGCGTACCCTCTACGTTCACCTTCCAGATCAGCGGGTTATTGCCAAAAGACGCAACTGCCGCGCAGTTAACGACATGCGTAACCTGGTCCAGACGGGGATCGTTCAGAAAGGCTTCCGGCTGGCTGAGGTCGCCGATGAGGATATTATCCACGCTCAGGGAGGCCAGTTTCTCCTCAGAAATGTTGAACTTACGCATGTTCTCCTGCACGCGCGCCAGCCCGCTTTGCGGATCGCCGGCACGGGCAAGCAAAAGGAGTTTTACGGATTGATCGCTGGTCAGGATTTTTTCAAGTACTGCACCGCCCAGAAACCCGGTCACGCCTGTAATTAATAACATCTTCATTATTACCGTCTCATTATGATTGATGAGGCGGATTGTAGGCGCGCAAAAGTAAACGGCGTTTAAATAATAAAACGTCGGGACCGACAGCGTCTTAAGCTTATTTTAAGGAAAGGAAATCAGGTGAAAATATTGGACATTGCAGAAAGCGGAAAAATTCAATTTATTCTTTTTTTATTTTAAATTAATGATTTTAATCTGTTTTTGTCTCTGGGGTGGCGCGAGGGAAATAATTCAAACTGTAATAAATAAAATAATTTGTTACACCAAACATTTATCATATAAATGAATTGAGCTCTGCTTAAGTTAAATTGAGAAAAATAAAACGCAGGCTATTTTATTTAGCCTGCGAAGGGTTTTCAGAGCAGAAGAGGAAGCGTGGCGCTGGCCGTTTGCTGGCTGACGTCAGCGTAATGACCATCCAGCGCAATCATGGATGTCGTAAGTAATTCGACCAGCAGCATCACCCCAACTTTGGCATTGAGCGCGCCCGCGCTAAGAGGGCCTTCTGGCTTGGCGGCCACCAGCAGCATATCGCTAAGAGACGCCAGCGGGCTGCGGGGCGTGTTGCTGAGCGCCAGAACCTTCACCCCGCGCTTGCGGGCAAGTTTCACTACGTGAAGTAAATCTCGCGTTGAACCGGAGCTGGAGATCGCCACCACCAGCGTCTCTGCCGAAAGCGTGGTCGCATTCATGGCTGCGCGGTGCATATCGCTAAACAGCTGTGCGGATTTACCCAGCCTTAATAACTTGTAATGCAGATACTCCCCGAGGATTGCGCTGGCCGCGACGCCATAAATCTGCACGGACTGCGCCTGATGCAGCGCCAGTGCGGCTTTTTCAAGCAGCGCGCGGTCGAGGAGTCTCGCGGTATCCTGCAGAGCCTGCACCGATTCATCCACCACGCTGTCAATCTCATCCCCCGCCTGACGCGCGGGCTGACCCTGCTGAATATCCAGCGCCAGCGCCATTTTGAATTCGTTATACCCCTTGCACCCCAGCGTCCGGCAAAGACGCGTCACGCTGGCCTCGCTGGTGTGGCTCTCTCGCGCCAGTTCGGTGATGGTCAGGTAGAGCACCCGGGCAGGGTCGCTGAGGACAAACTCACCGAGTTTTTGTTGCGTTGGGCTGTACCCGGAAGCCTCCTGGCGGAGCTTCAGCAGCAGGTTTTCATGGTCCGACATGCCACGTCCTTAATGTGTTTCACTGCGACTAGTGTGGCGGAAAGCGGGGGAAAGATGCCAGTCATTTTAAAAAAGTATGATCGGCCTCCTGGTTTGTGATGATAATTTTCACTATATAATATTTATATGGTAAAAATTTTCATCTTTTAATGGGGGATGAAAAAATGATGCAAATATTCAGTGGCGCTTCGTCGGGTGGATGGTTTGAAAAAGCGCAGCGCTTTGGCAAATCCTTTATGTTGCCTATCGCCGTATTGCCCGCGGCGGGTCTGCTGCTCGGTATCGGCGGGGCGTTATCGAACCCCAATACGCTGGCGGCCTATCCGTTTTTAGATGTGAGCTGGCTGCAGGCCATTTTCACCATCATGAGCAGTGCGGGTTCGATTGTGTTTGCGAACCTCTCGGTGCTGTTTGCGGTTGGGGTGGCTGTCGGGCTGGCAAAAAACGATAAGGGCACGGCGGGGCTGGCAGCGCTACTCGCGTTTCTGGTGATGAACGCCACCATCAACGCGCTGCTGATCCTCACCGGCAAACTGGCGCACGAGAACCCGGGCGCTGTAGGGCAGGGCATGACGCTGGGTATTCAGACGCTGGAAACCGGGGTGTTTGGCGGCGTGGTGATTGGTCTCGTGACCTGCGCGCTGCATCATCGGTTTAACAAGATAGCGCTTCCGCAGTTCCTGGGCTTTTTTGGCGGCTCGCGCTTTGTCCCTATTATCAGCTCGCTGGCGGCAATACTCGTTGGCGCGATCATGACCGTGGTCTGGCCGCATTTCCAGAAGCTTATTTTTGGTCTGGGCGGGCTGGTGGATGCCACCGGTTATCCTGGCACGCTGCTGTACGGCTTTATTTTGCGCATGCTTGGCCCGTTTGGTCTGCACCATATCTTCTATCTGCCGTTCTGGACCACCGCGCTCGGCGGCAGCGAGATCGTCAACGGCCACCTGGTTGAGGGCACGCAGCGGATCTTCTTCGCTCAGCTCGCCGACCCGAACACGCAGCATTTCTATGAAGGCACGTCACGCTTCATGTCCGGGCGCTTTATCACGATGATGTTTGGCCTGCTCGGCGCGTGTCTGGCGATGTACCACACGGCGAAACCGGAGAACAAAAAGCGCGTTGCCGGGCTGCTGCTCTCCGCGGCGTTAACCTCATTCCTGACGGGAATTACCGAGCCCATCGAGTTCTCCTTCCTGTTCATTGCCCCGGTGCTCTACGTCATTCACGCGCTGTTTGACGGGCTGGCGTTTATGCTCGCGCACATGCTGCACATCACCATCGGGCAGACCTTCTCCGGCGGTTTTATTGACTTCGTGCTGTTCGGCATATTGCAGGGGGAGGCCAAAACCAACTGGATGTTCGTTCCGCTGGTCGGCGTGCCGTGGTTCTTCCTCTACTACTTCACTTTCCGCTACCTGATTAACCGCTTTGATTTCGCCACGCCGGGCCGTGAAAAGGAGGCGATGGTTGATGACGTCAGCCTGCCGCAAAGCGAGCGCGCTGCGGCGGTGATCGCCGGGTTAGGCGGAAAAGACAATCTGGAAGAGGTGGACTGCTGCGCCACGCGGCTTCGCGTGACGGTCAAAGACGGCAGCAAAGTGAATGACGCGGCGCTGAAAGCCACCGGCGCGCGCGGCGTTATCGTGCGCGGTAACGGTGTACAGGTCATTTATGGCCCGCACGTCACGATTATCAAAAACGAAGTGGAAGAGATCTTATCGTAATGAAAAATGTACTGGATAACCTGAAGGGAAAACTGGTCGTCTCCTGTCAGGCGCTGGAAAACGAACCGCTGCACAGCCCGTTTATCATGTCGCGAATGGCGCTGGCGGCGGCACAGGGCGGAGCCTTCGCCATTCGCGCCAACAGCGTGGTGGATATCGAGGCCATTAAGCAGCAGGTATCTTTACCGGTTATCGGCATCATCAAACGGGACTATCCAGGGAGCGAAGTATTTATCACCGCTACGATGAAAGAGGTGGATGAGCTCATGGCCGTCTCTCCGGAAATCATTGCCCTTGATGCGACGGCGCGGGAACGTCCTGGCGGTGAATCCCTGGAAACACTGGTCACGGCCATCCGCTCACGTTACCCCTCGGTACTGCTGATGGCAGATATTTCCACCGTAGACGAAGCCGTGACGGCGCAGACGCTTGGCTTTGACTGCGTTGGCACCACGCTGTACGGCTATACGGCGGAAACGGCAGGCCATACGCTTCCGGAGAATGACTGTGCGTTCCTGAAAGCGGTGCTGGCGGCCGTGACGGTCCCCGTGGTTGCCGAAGGCAACGTGGATACGCCCGAGCGCGCGGCCCGGTGTCTGGCGCTGGGCGCGCATACGGTCGTTGTCGGCGGGGCGATCACCCGCCCACAGCAAATTACCGCGCGCTTTATGGCGGCGATTAGCGCGCAAAGCACCGATGGAGCATGACCATCCGGCGGGGATCTGCGATACTTATCGTTTATCCCCTTTACTGAGATGACTATGCAGTACCCGATTAACGAGATGTTCCAGACCCTGCAAGGCGAGGGTTACTTTACCGGCGTTCCCGCTATCTTTATTCGTTTACAGGGATGCCCGGTTGGCTGTGCCTGGTGTGATACCAAACATACGTGGGATAAGCTCGCAGATCGGGAAGTGTCGCTGTTTAGCATTCTGGCGAAAACCAAAGAGAGCGATAAGTGGGGCGCGGGCAGTGCAGAAGACCTGCTGGCCATTATTGGTCGCCAGGGCTGGACGGCTCGCCACGTCGTCATCACCGGCGGCGAACCCTGCATTCACGATCTGACGCCGCTGACCGAGCTGCTCGAAAAGAACGGCTACAGCTGCCAGATTGAGACCAGCGGCACCCATGAAGTGCGCTGTTCACACACCACCTGGGTGACGGTATCGCCAAAAGTGAATATGCGTGGCGGGTATGACGTGCTGTCTCAGGCGCTGGAGCGCGCGGATGAAATTAAGCATCCGGTAGGACGCGTACGTGATATCGAAGCGCTGGATGAACTGCTGGCGACGCTGACGGATGAGAAGCAGCGGGTAATCGCCCTGCAGCCGATCAGCCAGAAAGAGGATGCGACGCGCCTGTGCATTGAAACCTGCATTGCGCGCAACTGGCGGCTGTCGATGCAGACGCACAAATACCTGAATATTGCCTAAAAAAAAGCCCGGTTTTGCCGGGCTTTTTTTTACTCTCCGCGATACACGCAGCCTGCCGTGCAGGTTTCTTTGATCATCACCGCGCTCAGCAGCGGTACCAGCGGCTTCATCTGATCCCAGATCCATTTTGCCAGCACTTCGCTGGTCGGGTTTTCCAGACCCGGAATATCGTTGAGATAGTAGTGATCCAGACGATCGTAGGTCGGCTTAAACGCGGCCTTCAGCTCGGCAAAGTCCATGATCCAACCGGTATGCGGATCAACTTCACCGGTGATCTCAAGACGCACCATAAACGAATGCCCGTGCAGGCGGCCGCATTTATGTCCTGCAGGAACGTGCGGAAGGTGGTGGGCGGCTTCGAAGGTGAAATCTTTAAACAGTGTGGTGGACATGATCGCTCTCAGTAATGCGGAAAAAACCGCCGCATAGTACCGGAAAGCACAATTTTTAGCATTAACTAAAACGGCTCTGAACGGTGAACGCCCGGTATTCAGGGCGATTATTGGTTTTTATTGTTTTATTTCAAATGGTTATTCAATCGTTTTTATCGCTAAGAACGATAACTAAAACAGGTTAGTCCATTTGGTTATTTATTATTTCCATCCCTTCTTTAATTGTTATTATCCACGCCGTTAACCTTATCTTCAGTTTGGATTTATTCGCTTAAAGTCCGCTTGGCTACTGGAACATAACGACGCATGACAACACAGGCCCCACCTTCAAATTTGCTTCCCCTTAACCCGGAGCAACTGGCGCGCCTTCAGGCTGCCACCTCTGATTTTTCTCCCACTCAGCTTGCCTGGGTCTCCGGTTATTTCTGGGGAATGCTCAACCAGCAGCCTGGCGCGGTGGCTGGCGCACCGGCAACGGCCGTGGAAATTCCTGCCATTACGCTGATTAGCGCCTCGCAGACGGGCAACGCCCGCCGCGTGGCCGAAGCGCTGCGTGATGATCTGCTGGCCGCCAAACTGAACGTGAACCTGGTCAACGCCGGGGATTATAAATTCAAACAAATCGCGTCAGAAAAACTGCTGGTGATGGTCGCCTCGACCCAGGGGGAAGGTGAACCCGCTGAAGAAGCGGTGGCGCTGCACAAGTTCCTGTTCTCGAAAAAAGCGCCGAAGCTGAACGGCACGGCGTTTGCCGTCTTTAGCCTGGGCGATACCTCCTATGAATTCTTCTGCCAGTCCGGTAAAGATTTCGACAGCAAGCTGGCGGAGCTGGGCGCGGAGCGCCTGCTGGACCGCGTGGACGCGGATGTGGAATACCAGACTGCCGCCGCTGAATGGCGTGCGCGCATCGTTGAGGTGTTGAAAGCCCGCGTCCCGAAAGAGACGCCAGCACAGGCCGCGGTGACCGCTGCGGGCACCGTCAATGAGATCCACACCAGCCCGTACACCAAAGAGTCGCCGCTGACGGCGAGCCTGTCGGTGAACCAGAAAATTACGGGCCGCGACTCGGAAAAAGACGTGCGCCATATTGAAATCGATCTTGGCGACTCCGGCCTGCGCTATCAGCCTGGCGATGCGCTGGGCGTCTGGTATCAGAACGATCCGGCGCTGGTGAAAGAGTTGGTGGAACTGCTGTGGCTGAAGGGTGACGAGCCCGTCACCGTTGACGGCAAACCCCAGCCACTTTCAGAGGCGCTGCAGTGGCATTTCGAGCTGACGGTGAACACCCCGAATATCGTCGAGAATTATGCCACCCTAACGCGCAGCGAATCCCTGCTGCCGCTGGTGGGCGACAAAGCGAAGCTGCAGCATTACGCCGCGACGACGCCGATTGTCGATATGGTGCGTTTCTCTCCGGCACAGCTGGATGCCGATGCGCTGATCGGTCTGCTGCGTCCGCTGACCCCACGCCTGTACTCTATCGCCTCTTCCCAGGCGGAAGTGGAAAGCGAAGTTCACGTTACCGTCGGCGTGGTGCGCTACGACATCGAAGGCCGCGCCCGCGCGGGTGGGGCATCAAGCTTCCTGGCGGACCGCGTGGAAGAAGAGGGCGAGGTGCGCGTCTTTATCGAGCACAACGACAACTTCCGCCTGCCGGCGAATCCGGAGACGCCGGTGATCATGATTGGCCCGGGCACCGGCATCGCGCCGTTCCGCGCCTTTATGCAGCAGCGTGCCGCGGACGACGCGCCGGGTAAAAACTGGCTGTTCTTTGGCAACCCGCACTTTACCGAAGATTTCCTCTACCAGGTTGAGTGGCAGCGCTACGTCAAAGAGGGCGTACTGACCCGCATCGATCTGGCCTGGTCCCGCGATCAGAAAGAAAAAGTATACGTACAAGACAAACTGCGCGAACAGGGCGCAGAGCTGTGGCGCTGGATTAATGACGGTGCCCACATTTATGTCTGCGGCGACGCCAATCGCATGGCGAAAGACGTTGAGCAGGCACTGCTGGAAGTGATTGCCGAATTCGGCGGTATGGATGCCGAAGCGGCGGATGAATTTTTAAGTGAGCTGCGCGTTGAGCGCCGTTATCAGCGAGATGTCTACTAATGAGCGAAAAACATCCAGGGCCACTGGTGGTCGAAGGTAAACTGACAGACGCCGAGCGCATGAAGCTGGAAAGCAACTATCTGCGCGGCACCATTGCTGAAGATCTGAATGACGGCCTGACCGGCGGTTTCAAAGGCGACAACTTCCTGCTGATCCGTTTCCACGGTATGTATCAGCAGGACGACCGCGATATCCGCGCCGAGCGCGCAGAACAGAAACTGGAGCCGCGCCACGCGATGCTGCTGCGCTGCCGTCTGCCGGGCGGGGTGATCACCACCAAACAGTGGCAGGCGATCGACAAGTTTGCAGGTGAAAACACGATTTATGGCAGCATCCGCCTGACCAACCGTCAGACCTTCCAGTTCCACGGGATTCTGAAGAAGAACGTGAAGCCGGTGCACCAGATGCTGCACTCCGTGGGTCTGGACGCGCTGGCGACCGCCAACGACATGAACCGTAACGTGCTCTGCACCTCGAACCCGTACGAGTCCGAGCTGCACGCCGAAGCGTATGAGTGGGCGAAGAAAATTTCCGAGCACCTGCTGCCGCGTACCCGCGCCTATGCGGAGATCTGGCTCGATCAGGAGAAAGTCGCCACCACCGACGAAGAACCGATCCTCGGTCAGACCTACCTGCCGCGTAAGTTCAAAACCACGGTGGTGATCCCGCCGCAGAACGACATCGATCTGCACGCCAACGACATGAACTTCGTGGCGATTGCCGAAAACGGCAAGCTGATTGGCTTTAACCTGCTGGTGGGCGGCGGCCTGTCTATTGAGCACGGTAACAAGAAAACCTACGCCCGCACCGCGAGCGAGTTCGGCTTCCTGTCGCTGGAGCACACGCTGGCCGTGGCGGAAGCGGTAGTGACCACCCAGCGCGACTGGGGCAACCGTACCGACCGTAAAAACGCGAAAACCAAGTACACTCTGGAGCGGGTGGGCGTTGAAACGTTCAAAGAGGAAGTGGAGCGTCGTGCGGGGATCAAATTTGAGCCGATCCGCCCTTACGAATTCACCGGTCGCGGCGATCGCATCGGCTGGGTGAAAGGCATCGACAATAACTGGCACCTGACGCTGTTCATTGAAAATGGCCGTATTCTGGATTATCCGGGCCGCCCGCTGAAAACCGGTCTGCTGGAAATCGCGAAGATCCACAAAGGCGAGTTCCGTATCACCGCTAACCAGAACCTGATCGTCGCCAGCGTGCCGGAAAGCGAAAAGGCGAAAATTGAGGAGCTGGCGCGCGAGCACGGGTTGATGAATGCGGTGAAGCCACAGCGTGAAAACTCGATGGCCTGCGTGTCGTTCCCGACCTGTCCGCTGGCGATGGCCGAAGCCGAGCGTTTCCTGCCGTCATTCACTGACAAAGTGGAAGCGATTCTGGAAAAACACGGTATTCCGGACGAGCATATTGTTATGCGCGTGACGGGCTGCCCGAACGGCTGCGGTCGCGCGATGCTGGCCGAGCTGGGGCTGGTGGGGAAAGCGCCGGGTCGCTACAACCTGCACCTGGGCGGTAACCGTATCGGCACGCGTATTCCACGCATGTTCCGCGAGAACATCACCGAGCCGGAAATTCTTGATTCTATCGACGAGCTTGTCGGGCGCTGGGCGAAAGAGCGCGAAGCGGGTGAAGGCTTCGGCGACTTTACGGTGCGTGCGGGCATCATTCGCCCGGTGCTCGATCCCGCCAGGGATTTCTGGGAGTAACCACGAGAGGTAATTATGTCCGTACTCGATCTAAACGCCCTTAATGACCTGCCAAAAGTCGAACGCATTCTGGCGCTGGCAGAAACTAACGCTCACCTTGAAAAGCTGGATGCCGAAGCGCGCGTGGCGTGGGCGCTGGAAAACCTGCCGGGAGAGTATGTGCTCTCATCAAGCTTTGGTATTCAGGCGGCGGTCAGTTTGCATCTGGTGAATCAGATCCGTCCGGACATACCGGTGATCCTCACCGATACCGGCTACTTGTTCCCGGAAACCTACCAGTTTATCGACGAGCTGACGGACAAGCTCAGGCTGAACCTTAAAGTCTACCGCGCAACGGAAAGCGCGGCCTGGCAGGAGGCGCGCTACGGCAAGCTGTGGGAGCAGGGCGTTGAGGGCATTGAAAAATACAATGAGATCAACAAAGTTGAGCCGATGAACCGGGCGCTGAAAGAGCTGAACGCCCAAACGTGGTTTGCCGGCCTGCGCCGCGAGCAGTCCGGGAGCCGCGCAACCTTACCGGTACTGGCGGTACAGCGCGGCGTATTCAAAGTGCTACCGATTATCGACTGGGATAACCGCACGGTGTATCAGTACCTGCAAAAACACGGACTCAAGTACCATCCGCTGTGGGACCAGGGCTACCTGTCCGTGGGCGACACCCACACCACGCGCAAATGGGAGCCGGGAATGGCGGAAGAAGAGACGCGATTCTTCGGGCTGAAGCGCGAGTGCGGGCTGCACGAAGGGTGATCCTTTATCCTCCCTCTCCCTGTGGGCTGAGGGATCCCCAGTAATATGGTCATGCCTCCATGACCATATTACTGTACTCTTTTCCC